>JBBITW010000056.1:0-18808 GCA_037440525.1 Deltaproteobacteria bacterium | reverse complement strand
GAAGGGAATCATAAAGGTAAAGGTTACCTTTTTTGATGGTGAGACAATTATTGGAACAACTTATGGGTATAGCCGTGAGAGGGAGGGTTTTTTTCTTTTACCCCTCGAGAAGGATAGCAATAATATAAGGATCTTTGTAATATTTGATTCTGTTAAAGATATTGAATTCTTGAGTTAAAATTTATATATCTCTGGGGGCAGGCCCTTTTTCATCACATCTCGTAAGGTCCAAAAATTCTTTTTGAATATTTTACCTTGAGCCTTTTTATAAAATATTGACGGCTTGAAGGAAGAAGTGTATTATAATTAAGAGATTTAAGTTTTTAAACATATATTTATGGATGAGGTTCTGATGGATAGATTGGAATTAAAAGAAGAGATTTCTCAAGATGTTCAAAGAAGTGTAATCGATCTCCTGAGTCAAAACTTTAATATTGTGGCCATTTACATCTTTGGTTCAGTTGCCTCAGGCAGAAAAAGATCAAGAAGTGACATTGATGTGGCCATTATGGTCCGAGGCCAGGTGAATGGCATGGAACGAGTGGAGCTGGAAACCGCTCTTTCTAACATCTTCAAAAGGGATGTTGACCTTGTCATCTTTGGAGAAGCAACCCCGCTTCTTCAACATCAAATTCTTAAATATGGGTATCTGATTTATGAAAGGGATTTAAAAGAAAGGATAAGGCAAGAAGTAGCAGCGCGAAGAGAATATCTTGATACCTCTTTTCTTTATAGAGCCATTGAGGATTATATCTGAAATATGATGGATCAGGATTTACTCTCCAGAAAGATATCACGTTTAAGATCCTTCGTGGACGAATTGAAAAAGGCAGAGGATATCGACTGGAAAAAATTCAAATCTGATTTAAGGTCTAAGGCATTTGTTGAGCGCTATCTTCATTTAGCTATTGAAGAAGTTATAGATATTGCAAACCATTTAATTTCTTTTTTTAAATGGCGTGAACCTACTGGATATCGCGACCTATTTTTAATCTTAAAGGAAAAAGGGGTCATTAAAGAAGAAGACCTATCTACATTTCAAAACATGGCCTCTTTTCGAAATATGCTTGTGCACAGATATGAGACAATAGATGACGAGCTGGTCTTTGGCATATTCAAAAAGAGACTGGATGACTTTGACCTTTTCATAAGGTTAGTGGTTAGCTGGGTAGGGAAACAGGTGGGGTAAATATAATAAACAGAGAGATAACCAATTGCCCTATTTAAAAGATTTTTTATCTTGTTCAAGCTTCATATTAGAGTTGTTAAGTGAAAAGCGAAGAGGAACTCCGCCACGAACTTGAAAAGGACCCAGATAATACCTTTCTGAAGATTTGTCTCTCAGAGATATATCTCCGCAAGAGGCGTTTAACAGAGGGAAGAATTCTTGTTGAGGAAGTCCTTTCGCAGGATCCACAAAATACACGAGCATTATCCATCTTAGGAGATATATTATTTAAGAGACGTTTGTTTAAGGAAGCCCTTAATTGCTACAGGGAGGCTATAAATAAAGATTCAAGGCCGTATCTTCATCTTCAATCTGCCCGTGCCCTTAAAGAGATGGGAAGGTTTCAAGAGGCACTCCAGGAGCTTCAAAAGGTACTTGTAACGGATTCAAAAAATCTTTCATTCCTTAAGGAGAGAGGGATTATACTTACCAGAATGAAGAGATTTGATCAGGCCCTTGAGACATTTCAAAGGGCACGAGAAATCTCTCCAAAGGATTCATTTGTTCAGAAAGAGATTCTCCGCCTAAGAAGTCAGGTAAAATCAGAAGATAATATTCTTAAGGAACTTAAAACCATAATCACTATGGATTCAAAAAGGGATGATGCCCAACTTTATGCCCTTTTGGGAGAGAAACTCAAAGAGACAGGACAGGTCAAAGAGGCTACGGAGGCTTATGGGAAGGCATCTGAACTCGAACCTCAGAATATCTTTTTCATAAAACAGAAGGGCTTCTGCCTCTACAGATTGAAAAGATATGAAGAGGCTATTGAATGTCTTTCCAGGGCATTTCATAAAGATCCATTGGATTACTATGTCAGAGACACACTTGAAAAATGCTTTGAGTCAAAAGGGGATATGAAAGGATTTCTTTATCTACTTGAAGAGGTCTCCTCAAATCATCCTGAAGAGAAAAGGCTCTGGGGTATAATAAAAAGGATAAGAAAAAGGTTGAACCTTGAGGCTTCAAAGAGTTCAGATATTAAAGACCATTAAATTAAATATGGTTTTCATGGAGGATAGGAATTGATAAAGATTGGTGACTTAATAGATGTCCCCGATATAAAGACTGTTATCCAGTTGAAGGACCTTCAGGAGGAAGGCCTTCGGGAGATGATAATCAATTGCTTTGTTGTAACCTCGGAGGTTATGGAGAACCTCAATATGGTATTTACATCCCTTTCCCGAAAGGAAGGGAAGGGTATCTTCCTAAAGGGCCATTACGGGTCGGGAAAGTCACACTTCCTGAGTATCCTAAGTGTTCTACTTCGTTCACCTGATCACTGGCATATCCTTATCAGCCAGGAACCATCACTTGAGCGTTTTAGGGATTTTTTCCGATCAAGAAGATTTTTAGTCGTAGAAATATCTCTTGTTCAACACCGGGGGACAGAATTTCTTGAAGACATCTTTCTTAATGGGATATTTGAGGAAATTAAAAGAATATCATGTGAGGGAATTGAAAGGAAAGATTCAAGACACGAAACCTTTCTTGAGGTAAAGAGGGCTTTGAACAGGCTTGGCCTATCTGGAATGGTCCTCCTCGTGGATGAGCTTTCGGAATTTCTTTGTTCAAAGACTGATGCCCATGCCTATAACGAGGATATTCGTTTTCTTCAGTACCTTGGAGAAGAGGCACGTTCATTTCCACTATGGATAATCTCTTCCCTTCAGGAGTGGATTGAGGAAACAGGAGAGATTGCCCAGGATACATTTAATAAGATAAAGGATCGCTATCCGATAAGGATGAATCTTGGTAGGGCCCATATTGAGGAACTTCTCTCCCAAAGACTCATAAGACATCGAGAGGGGGCAGAGGAGGAGATTCGAAAGATATTCTCCTCAATCAAACGGTATTTCCCGCTCTTTCCGGTAGAGGAGAATCGTTTTCTTAGACTCTATCCAGTTCACCCTGCAACTATCACCCTGCTCGACCATTTAAAACCACTGTTTTCTGAACATCGTGGGATCGTTGACTTCATCCACTACAGACTTAAAGGTGATGAGGAGAGAGGTATCCCCTCGTTTCTCGAGAGGCCCTCTCATGAACTTCTGGCTCCTTCTACGATATTTGATCATTTTATACACCGGATAAGGGAAATGTCAGAGACACAGCCCTTTATAGAAAAGGTTTACAATTCCTATGAAGAAGAGATACCCCGTATATTTAAAGATGAAGAACAGCAAAAGGTAGCTATTGATGCGATTAAACTCCTGATACTTTTTGCAATATCACCTGTAAAGGTCAGATATACAGCACGTCATATGGCAGAGATGATACTCTTCAGGGTTACTGATCTTGAATCAGAGATAAACTATCAATACCTTCGTGACATTCTTGAACGTCTGAGAAAAGAGACTACATATATATCTGTAATACCTGGGGAAGAATCCCTTGATGACCAATTCTCCATAAGTCTGAAACCGGATATCTCAAGCATCATGCGACAGAGGATCAGACAGACAAAGGGTGAGATATTTCAGGATGATCGTCGGCTCTTTTATCGTCTTCTCCCCATTGCTCAATCATCTCATATTCCATTTAAAGGGTGGGCTGAGGATGGTATTCAGCATCTCTCTTTCTCATGGGAATATACAAGGAGAAGCGGAACTCTTCTTCTTCGCCAGATTGATGAGGTCAGCATAAAAGAGATTGAACGTATGGCAGAGGAGTGGAAGAGGACAGAAGAGGACTTTTCCATATTCGTTGGGACAACTCATCATGTGGAGAAACAATATGAATATCTTCATGGTATACTCTCGATGATCAGGGAGAGATATCCCGGGATGTTTCTCTTCTGGTTACCTGCAAAGTTAGAAGAGCATGAAGAGGAATGGATGAAGGAAGTCCTTTCCTCACTAATATTACTTGATCGGCAGAAAGAGGATTTCTCTGAATCTTCAAAAGAGATGAAGGTGCTTCTTGAGAATTATATAGAGGGTGCAAAGAAGAGAATTGGAGAATTATTTACAAAGGCCTATTTCAGTGGACTCTTAATCTGGGATGAGAAGCAGATCGAACTCTCAACCTATGGATACCTATCACAGGAGAGGTTTCTTCAAGAATTTTTACCAGACTTGCTCTCAAGGAGATTTCCTAAACATCACAGGATCCATCCTTATATCGAGGCGCTTGCCCCAACAACCATCCCAAACCTTCTAAGGGAATTCTTCGTTTCAGGGATGATAGAGATTGATGATAGAACGAAATTCGGACTCAAGACAATATTGGAAGGTCTACTAAGACCTATGGGGCTTGTCCGTAAGAAAGGGAATCAATATACCCTGCAGGTTGATCCAAGAAGTAGTGAGATTGTAGAAGAATTTCTTTTAATGGTGGATAAGGGACCCATCCAACCAGAAACACTTTACTGGTCTCTTAGAAAGGGAGAATATGGTCTTTTGAGGCATCAATTTGAGGCATTATTATTTTCGCTTCTCTTCTCAGGAAATGTTGTTGCATATCAGGGCTCGAGAAAGAAGGGACTTGATGAAATATCCCGAAGTGGTCTCCAGGGGATAACAGCCATTGGGAAGGGAGAGGTCCTCGATGAAGAGGTTCGAAAGATTATAATTCATAACCCATTTATTCCTGATAGATTTAAAAATGTGCCCTTCACACTCTCATCTCAGGAGTCAATGTGGAATGAAATAATAATTAAAAAGGATTCTGAGATCGAGGGGCTTAAAAATCTTCTAAACAGGATCAACTGGGCATCATCATTCCAGGCCTTTAAAAATATTCCATGGCCATCATTCCGTCGAGAGATAGAAGATATACTCGCCCAGTGGGAGGAAGTCAAGGTTAGTCTTCCTCCGAGGGAAGGGCTTGAGAGGTTTCTCCTATCAGGCCAGAGAGATCCCTTCCTTTCAGAAAAGCTTCAAAGGATAGGGGAGTTGAATTCATTCTTCGATCATGCAGAAAAGATACTTTTTGCATATCAATACCTTAGTGATCCCCGTCTTTCAATTCCCGACAGTGTAGTTTATAAGGATTTAAGGAATGAGAGAGAAGGACTTTTCAATTTCTTCGAATCAGATAAAATTTCAATTGATTCGGATTCGATCGAGGAATTTCTTGAGCGGTTTCAGAATTTTCGAGAAAGGTATATAAATGCTTACATTGAAGCCCACAAAAGAGAACGTTCAGGTGATAAATTTGTTCTTTATGAGAGGCTTCGCAATTCAAGACGTTACAAGCTACTTATGAAGCTCGATCAGATTGATATGATATCCACAAAAAACAATCGAAGTTTTATTGATAAGCTTATTTTTGAGGTGATACTATTACGTTGTGAAGAGCCTTCCATCGATTCTCTCCAGAATAGTCCAATATGCAGGTGTGGATTCATGTTAGGTGAGGAGAAAAGATTGACACCCATTCGCGAGATTGAAGAGGCCATTGATCGAGGGATTAAAGAGTCAATCGAAACTCTTTATTCCTCAGCTTATCAGGAGAAGATAATCTCCTATGCCCGAGGACTTGAAGAGGTAGGAGAAAAGGAGAAGGCCTCAGCGATTCGCTCCATTATGGCTTTCACCCGTATAGAAGATGAAGATCAGATGGAGGAGTTTTATCAGGCCCTCACTCCCCTTACCATACAGGGAATAAACGAGGCCTTCAAGGGGAGGGTAGTTATAGTCAACAGAGACCTGGATAAGCTTTATGAAGCACTTTTACGTAGGAAGTATACACTCTCTCAGGTTAAAAAGATTATAAAAGAATGGTTGAGGGAGGAGGAGATATCTTCTGGGGCATTCATCCATTTCACAGGAAGAGGGGATGTGGAAGCTGAAGTGACCTATGAGAAGAGATTTTTAATATTTATAGAAGAGAATTTTCCATCTCTATTGCCACTTTTAAAAGAGATAGGTCAATCCCTTTTCGGAGAGGCAATGCTTCTTTCCATTTGGGCCAGGGGATATGGTATCTCTTATAAGAAGTTGTTTCCTCTATTACAATATCTCAGGGGAGTCGAAGAAGAAAGAGGGGAAATAATCCTCGATGAGCTTTCATCTGTTGCGGTTGCCCTCCAGAATAAAGAGCCTCTTATATTCCAGAAGATAGTCCAGGAGATTGAAGAAAGGGAGGAATTTCCGCCAAAACTCTGGAGACTCCTCGAAGAAGAGAAGGCCTCATCCATATTCAGGAAGGAGATGATATTTTCTTCAGTTCTAAAGGAGGCCTTTGAAAGGTTACTCGCTCTCCCTGACGAAGATGTGCTGAGTGGTAAACTATCGCCCATAGAAAACCCCCTCTTACCATCAAGGAATTCAAATTTTATTATTAAACAAAAGGAGATGGTAGAGGCATTAAATGATTATGGTAAAATCACCATGATTATGAGAAACCTAAAAAGGAGGGAATCAAATCCACCAAAGGACTTCCAGAAATGGGAATCTCTTTATATCAAGTCATTGAGCCCTTTCGCATTTCTCCTCTCCACATTTCCCCTGAGATTGGAGAGGATGGGTTTGAATATAACCCCTCCAGTAAGGGATAGAATAATAGAGGGAACAGGATTGATTCAGGATCTATTGAGGAATTTTTCCTCCTTTTACAGAGAAAATTTTCCTCTGTGGGAGGCCAGGGAGTTTAAGAGACCAAAGATGATAGAAGATCTCTTGGCCATGAATATAGGAAGAGGAATTTCCCTTAAGGATGAAGAGAGGATATTCATTCTCCTCGACGCAATGAGATGGGATCTTTGGGAGTTCTTAAAGGAGAAATATTTTGGACCGATGGCTAATCAGTTCAGGATAGTGGGTGAAGGGGCTTTATGGGCTCATCTTCCTTCAACCACCCCGAGGCAGATGGAAATCTTAGAAGAGGTCATGTCAAATGAGAAATCCAAGGATATTAAGGTCTGGAAGATATCAGGAATAGATGAGAGGGTGCATTCAGAAAAGGGTTCAATAGAACATCTATTCAGGAATATTCTTCAATACCTTCAGCTTGAATTAACTCCGAGATTAAGGGAGATTCCTTCAGGAAAATCACTCATCCTCTTTTCTGACCATGGTTTCATTGAAAATCCACAATTTGAAAAACTGGATAAGTATAAAACATCCCGTTATATTCATGGTGAGGACTCCCCATTTGAGATCATCGTCCCATGGGCAGTTCTAAAAAGGATGTAAACTATTTCTAAGTTTTTTTGTTGCATCTTCATCAACCCTCATCGTCTCGGGATCAATGATAACACCATATTCTTCCCTTGCCTTTTCAATGCTCACATAGCCCTCCAACACATCCCTTTCTACCAATTCCAAGGGTCTCTCCAGCGGGTTTCCATACCCACCTCCTCCTGCCGAATCAATAGTCACTTTATCTCCAGGTTTTAGCTGTGTCAGGCCATAAGGATTTCCGGGCATACCATTGACTAAGAATCTGGCCTCAGTCCCTGGTTTACCACCAAAGAGTCCATCAGGTGGATGTATGAACCTCCCAGCCTGTATTCCAAGATTGACAGGTGGAAGAGGGGCACGCTCATCATCAGGAACTATAAATACCTCCCTCTGCCCGAGACCACCCTTCATTTTGCCAGGTCCACCTGAATCTAAAAGAAGTTCTCTTCTCTCTATGATTAAAGGGGTATCGTTTTCAAATATCTCCACAGGTGTATTTGCACCATTTGCAGGAAAGATGTATACATAGTTTCCATCATTATTAAGGCTTGCCCCCATACCTCCTCCCCTTATTATGACCGAATGCCAGGGCTTTCCATCACTCCTTCTACCATAGAATACGTTCATCTGTGCTGGAGTCCCGCCACTTGCGGCTATCACCCTATCGGGAATGACACTGGATAAAGCCTTATAGATAATTTCAGTCATAAAGTGTCCTATTACGAGACGGGCAGCCACGGCTGCAGGAAATTTGCAATTGACGACGCTTCCCTCTGGGGCTATAAGTTTGAGGGGTCTTGCACAGCCATCGTTATTGGGGATATCAGGCCCGAAAATACTTTTTATTGCCATAAAGACATAGGCATATGTAAAATTATATACAACATTACCTCCCCAGTTTACCTGCGGTGATGATCCACTTAAGTCAACAATTATGTCACTCCCTTTTACTTCCACCTTTGCCCTTATCAATATATCCTCGTTTCCCCTGATCTGTTCCACAATACCTTCTGCAATGTATATCCCATCTGGTATCTTTTCAATCTCCTCTCTTATGCTCTTCTCTGTTCTGCTTATGATCTGATTTGATAGGTCTTCGAGGTCGTCAAGATCATTATCTTCGAGCATCTTGATGATCTTCTCTGCACATACATGGTTGGCTGCAATCTGAGAGCGTATATCTCCAATAACCTCATCAGGTGTCCTTACGTTCCAGCGGATCATCTCTATAAGTGAATCGTTAAGTTTCCCCCCATCATATAATTTCACTAAAGGGATAAACAGGCCTTCCTCAAATACATCGTGGTTATCTGATGAGACCCTCCCTCCGATGTCAGAATGGTGAAAGACACAGGATGTAAAAGCAACCAAACGATCCTTATAAAAGATTGGGCTGATCACACAGATATCATTGAGATGCCCTGCAAGTGCCCAGGGGTCATTGGTTATAAATATATCCCCGGGTTTATAGGTATCCACAGAAAGTCTGTTTATGAGATTCTTGATCCCCAATGCCATTGCACCGGATTGGCCTGGGGTTGCAAAGGTTCCCTGGGCAAGCTCCTGACCCTTGTGGTCTGTAAACATGCAGGTATAGTCATGGGCATCTCTTAGGAGGCTTGAGAAGGCTGTGCGGGATACAGAGCTATCTGCCTCATCCACAATGGAGATGAGTCTTCTCCAGAGTATCTCTAAGGTTATTGGATCAAAGGTTCGTCCCATCATAATGCCCCGATATCAACCCATAAAAAACCATAATCATCAACTGAAACAGAGGCATCCTCGCCAACAACGAGTGTTGACTCCCTTTCTTCAACTATTGCCGGGCCATGAAATTTTACAGAGGGGAAGAGTTTGTATCTGTCGTATACCTTATAGGGAATAAAATCTCCGGCCACAGGGGAGTAGGCCAGACGTTCTCCCTTTATTGCATCATCGAGAGAATTTACATTTTTATCAATTTTTGAGAATCTTAAAATTCTCTCTGGAAGGCTTGCCCTCACCTTAAAATTAATAAACTCCACCTCAGAGTCAGGATATGATCTTCCATATAGTTTCTCATAAATATTATCAAAGAGTCGACGAATTTCCTCTCTGGTTAATTTTGTAAAATCCCTCTCTAAGATGGGGAGATTTGTTTCCGAACCCTGCCCCACAAAACGCATATCCACTGATCTTTCAAATTTCACTGCCTTCTCGGTTTCATCTTTCCTTAGCATCCTTTCTGCCTCTTCTTCGAGTTCTCTAAATATATTTTCAATCTCACCAAAATCAGCCTCGCTCAGTGAGACCTTATGACTACGGAGAAGGTCAAAGGCCCTTGGAGCGGTGAAAAATCCCAGGGCTGATCCAACACCTGCATTTGGTGGGACAAGGATTCGCGAAGAACCAAGCTTTTTGGCTAAACCATAGGCATGCACAGGTCCTGCCCCTCCAAATGCAACAATCGTAACAATCTTTGGATTTCCTCCCTTCTCGGCGATATGTGTCTTTGCTGCAGCGGCCATTGATTCATTTATTAGATCGTGAATTCCCCATATGGCCTGTATAAATGAAACCCCTAAGGGTTTTGCAATCCTCTCCTCAACACCAAGCCTTGCTCCTTCCTTATCGAGTTTCATTTCACCGCCGAGAAAGTAATTTTCGTCAAGATACCCGAGCAGTAAATCTGCATCGGTTACACAGGGTTCCTTTCCTCCCATCCCGTAACAGATTGGTCCTGGCTCTGCTCCCGAGCTTTCAGGGCCAACCTGAAGTGTTCCCATCCTACTCACCTTAGCAATACTTCCTCCACCTGCACCAATCTCCATCAGATCAACTACAGGAACCTGGATTGTCAAGCCACTGCCCTTCATGAATCTCTGCACCCGACCCACCTCAAATGTTGGAACAACACCTGCTAACCCTTTCTGGATAAGACATGATTTTGCAGTTGTACCTCCCATATCGAAACAGAAGATTTCAGAGATATTGAACATTCTTCCATAGTGTTGTCCTGCAATTACCGCTGCTGTTGGTCCTGACTCGATAATCCTTACAGGGAATCTTGCTGCTATTTCAACAGATGTAATCCCTCCGCTTGAAAGCATTATGAAGAGCTTTCCCCTGAAACCTATGGATGCTAATCTTTCAGCAAGTCGGGTCAGATAGCTTTCTGTCAGGGGTTTCACATAGGCATTTGTAACGGTTGTGCTTGTCCTTTCATATTCTTTAATCTGGGGTAAGACCTCATATGAAATGGAGACCGATATATCAGGGGCCTCCTCTCTAATAATCTCCTTTAGCATTATTTCATGAGCGGGATTCTCAAATGAGTTAATCAGACAGACGGCGATAGATTCGACCCCCTTCTTCATTATAGTTCTAACAACCTCTCTTGCCTCTTCCTGATTTAATGGTCTGAGGATACTTCCATCGCTTCTTATTCGTTCATCAACTTCAAAGCGAAGACTTCTCGGAACAAGGGGTTTTGGAAATTCGGCGAAGATATCATAAGGGGAATAACGAATACCTCTTCCAATCTCCAAGATATCCCTGAAACCTCTTGTTGTGATCAGGGCTGTTTTTGCTCCCTTTCTTTCAATAATGGAATTGATAACAAGAGTTGTTCCATGAATTACCTCATCGAGTTTTTCCACAAAATTAGGAGTCTGAATCTCCATCTCTTTGATTCCCTTCTCTACAGCATCTGAGGGATCTTTTGGGGTTGTGAGGCATTTATTTATTCTTATTTCACCTGTTTGGTCATTGAGCAGAACAAAATCTGTGAATGTTCCGCCGATATCACAACCTAATCTGTAAAATCTTTCTTTCATTTTCCCGTTAATTTATTTTCTTCCTAAGTTGAGCGATTTTTTATAAAAAGCCTTTCCGCCAAAGGCGGATCAGTCGTTGCGAGCCTGAAGGGCGTGGCAATCCGACGAAGTCGTTGCGAGGAGCGAAGCGACGTGGCAATCTTATAGATTCCTCGCTCCGCTCGGAATGACAATTTGGTCGCGATTGCTTCGCAATGACAATTTAGAATTGCTCAATATAGATATGATAAACATTCTTGTCCAAAAAACTTGTTACTTAAGCATGGACAAAGTTTGCATTGACCTTTGCTCCATTTTTTATGAAGTTTTCCATCCCGATTCTCATATCCTTTGTAAGCAGGCACTCTCCGAATATCTTTGCCTCGAGTCTCAATCCCTCCTCGAGGGTCATCTTTGCACCCTCAAGGATTGCCCTTTGAAGAAGGGAATCGATTTTTCGACTTAAATGTCCAATATCCACATCAGGTAGCTTGGAAGGAACAGGAATAGGCCCCTTTTCTATGGAAGGAACTTTAATCTGACCCGAAAGAATCTTTTTCACCCAATCAATGGCTGCATCAATGAGATCACCTTCAACCTCTTCCTGGATCAAACCGATCTCTTTAGCCTCAGATGATGAGATAGGATTTGCATTTCTCAGGATTGGCCAGGCCTTCTCTATCCCGATTAACCTTGGAAGCCTCTGTGTTCCACCATTGCCTGGAATGATACCAAGTCTCGGTTCGGGCTGGGCAGCAAAGGCTTTGACCCCTTTTTTTGCGATTCTAACTGTGCAGGCCATAGCCAGTTCGTTTCCTCCACCATAGGCCAGCCCATTCATCGCACAGACAATTGGTTTTCCCATATTCTCCATCAGGGCTGTTACCTCCATTCCTTTTAAAGACGCCATTTCAGCTTCTTTGGGAGTCTTAAAAGATGCGAGCATATTAATATCAGCTCCAGAAACGAAGGCCCTTGTCCCAAATCCTGTAAGGATAGCTCCTTTGATCTTATGGTCGTTTTTAATGTCGGTAAATATCTCTCTCAACTGCTCCATCACTTCATCATTTAGTGCATTTAAAACTTTTGGCCTTCTAATTTTAACTATTGCTATATCTCCTTTGTCTTGCCTAAAAACGACAGGGATTTTCCATGGCTTAGAGGAGTCTGCCTGCTTCTTAAGAATATTGGGAACAATGAAACCAGGATTTTCCCTAACATATGCCTCTACCATCCCAAATGATTTCTTTGGACCTATCTCATTCATCAGATAAAATGGTGGAGTTTGTGCAAGCCCGACCTCAATAGCCATCTCCATATCGCCAATATTAGTTATTCCGCTCTCGATAATCTCACAAACCGAACCAAAATAGGCGGCAAGTACCCTCCAGGAAACCTCTTCATAAGTCTTGGAGCTGTATTCAACCTGCTCTCCCTTAGATGGGGTTTCCCATGATTTGCCAGAGATAACCATATCATCGAGTGTCTTTGGTGAACGATACCAGGGCATAACCCTTTTATGAAGTTCATTGAGACCGTGCTGGGTAAGTGTGTTGCCATCACCTAAATTTTGTGCGGTGAAAGGTCCAACACCCATCCCGAGGGCCTTTTGTGAAATGGCATCTGCCTGTTTTACAGTGGCCAATCCTTTTTCAACGCATAGAAGAGATGCGAGAAATATTCCTTCAAATACAGGATTTACTGCAAAGCCGTAACGGCTCTTAACAACTATGGGCGCCTTTCCAATCGATTCATAAAACTTTAAAAGATATTCAACAAGCTCAGGGTCTGTCTCTCTGGATGGGACAACCTCTAATAGGATATTTCTCTCTGCTGGAAAGAAATAGTGCAAAACCAGGCATCTACTCTTATCTTTCACCTTTTCAAATATCTCTTCAGGAACCATATGGGAGGAATTGGACGCTAAGATTGCCTTCTCGGGACAGATGGCCTCACATCGATCAAATACCTTACGTTTAACCTCCATATCTTCGAAAACCGCTTCTATTACCAGATCAGCATCACTCAATTTTTCATAGTCGAGAGTGAAGATTATATTTTTTAGTATAGATTCAGCCTCTTCTCTTTTTAGCTCCTTTTTATCAACCAATTTCATAATCCTCGATTCAATCTTTTTTGAGCCCTCATTAAGGGCAGATTGAAGGATGTCCAGAACCACGATTGATACACCATGATTGTACAGGTTTCTACTGAAATGGAGTGCGATTTCTGGTCCTATATTTCCCGATCCAATCACACCGATCTTTTGAATACTACGACCTGACATTGTAAATGGCATAATATCCTCCTTTCAAAGTCTCATTGAAAAGTATTTAATGCTCCCATTAATAACTATATCCTTAGAAGATGGACGGCTCTTTAAATTCTCCATAAACCTCTTTAAAGACCTTAGTCATCTCACCTACTGTAGCATATGCCTTACAGCACTCGAGGATATATGGCATAATATTTTTTTCTTCTCTGGCTGCCTTCTCAAGGTCTTTCAGGAGTTGGAGGACCTTCCGATTATCTCTTTGTCTTTTTACCTCACGAAGCTCCCTGATCTGCTCCTCTGCAGACTCCCATCTATATTCATGAAGTTCAACCTCCATCTCTTCTCCTTCAACATATTTATTTACTCCGACTTTAATGAGTTCCCCATTTTGAATTCCTTTCTCAAATTCGTAGGCCTGTCTTGCGACCTCTCTCTGGACATAACCTGTCTCAACGGCCCTGATCATACCCCCCATCTCTTCAATCCTATTCATCTCCTCAACTATCTTCTCTTCCATCTGTTTGGTTAAGGTTTCAATGAAATAGGATCCAGCAAGTGGGTCAACAGTATCCCTCATCCCTATCTCCTCCATCAGGATTTGGAATGTTCTAAGGGAAAGCAGTGCCGCTCTGGTTGTTGGGATTGTGTAGGCTTCGTCAAAGGAACAGAGGGCAGTTGTTTGGGCGCCGCTTAGGGCGGCTGCAAGTGCATAATATGCACCCCTTATTATATTATTTTCAGGCTGGGCCTTTGTCATTCCAGATCCTCCTCCACCAAAGATCCCTCTCAGGAAGAGAGACCTACTGTCCATCGCTCCATAGCGCTGCCTTAAATTTTTAGCCCAGAGCTTTCTCGCCGCCCGAAATTTTGCAATCTGTTCCCAGAGATTGCCAAATATATTTAGGTTGAATGTGAAGCCCCTTACAAAATCATCTATCTTATAACCCCTCCTTAAAACCTCTTCTATATATGTGAATGCGATTTCGAATGCATAGGCAATCTCCTGGGCAGGAGAACAACCTGATTCTCTTATATGATAACCACACACACTGACAGGGTTTGTCCTCGGGAGCTCTTTCATACAGTATTCAATAGTATCTCCTATGAGGCGAACTGCAGGTTTTACAGGGAAGATCCATGCCCCCCGACCAATCATCTCTTTAAGGATATCGTTTTGAGGGGTTGCGCTTATCCGATCCTTCGGAAATCCAAATTTTTCTGCTGTTGCTTGAAACATACCGAGCATTATACTTGCCACTGCATTGATTGTAAGTCCTACCCCGATCCTATCAAGAGGGATGTCCTTAAAGGCAACTTCAAAATCCCGAAGTGTATCTACAGCCATCCCGACCCTTCCAACCTCACCCTCTGCAAGGGGGTCATCAGAATCGAGTCCCATCTGTGTTGGGAGATCAAAGGCTACATTTAGACCTGTCTGGCCATGGGAGATCATTAGCTTGAAACGTTCATTTGTCTCCTTTGGAGTCCCAAACCCTGTATACTGGCGTGTTGTCCATTCCCTGCTTCTGTAACCAAGTGGATGAATGCACCTTGTGTAGGGATATTCTCCAGGAAGGCCCAGGTCCTTATCAGGATCGAATCCAATTTCTTCAAGATCCTTCTGGGTATATACAGGTTTAATATGTATACCTGATTGGAGAATTACATCGAGTATCTCATCCTTCTCATTTTTGATATATCTTGCAACACCCATAAAAACCTCCGTATTAGATTTGAAGACTGCTTCGCTCGGGGAGTTTTTTGCCCTGTAGTTTCATTCCTTCAAACATCTATCGTGGTTTGACGTTTTCTTTGATCCACCTTATCGATTCATTAAATGGGGTTCCTCCAGGAAAGATTCCACGAATCCCCATACTCTGGAGAACAGGTATATCCTTCTTTGGAATGACTCCACCCACAACAACTACAATGTCCTCCATATTCTTTTCTTTCATTTTCTTTATCAGTTTTTCACAGATTGGAAGGTGAGCACCTGACATGATTGATAGACCTATCACATCAACATCCTCCTGAATTGCTGTCTGTATGATTTGATCTACGGTCTGATGGAGGCCAGTATAGATAACTTCCATCCCAGCATCCCTTAGGGCCTGGGAAACAACCTTTGCCCCTCTGTCATGTCCGTCCAACCCTGGTTTTGCAACCAAGACACGAATTCTTCTTTCCATATCCCTTCTCCCAGAAAATCAAATTTATCCAAAGCCTTTTATACGTCACCCTTTTAATCTTGTCAAGGTTTTTGAAAAAGAGGTCATTTAGGAATTAAAAGTGAGATGTTCTTAATGGACTTAAAATTTACCGCTGGCGCTGTGTCGCAATGAGGTGTATGCCATGTTTGTCATTCCGAGTCTCCTTTTTCTGTCATTCCGAGCTTCCTTTCTTTGTCGTTCCGAGCGAAGCGAGGAATCTATAGAATTCAGACCATTATAAAACATAGATTCTTCGGCTAAAGCCTAAGAATGACATTACAACACAGCCCCATAATAATATATTTGTAGGGTAAGCCTTTATGGCTTACCGTTTCCTTTTAATTAGAAGAATAAATTTATAATCACGTTTAGTTGTCGTTTGAATCTATATCTATCTCCGGATAAAGTTTTTTCATACATTCAGGACAAAGACCGTGGCTGAATTCAGCCTCAGAGTGTTCTCGAATATAAGCCTCAATCTGTGTCCAATACCCTTTGTCGTCTCTCACTTTTTTACAAGACGCACAGATCGGAAGCAGCCCGCTTAAAAGCTTAACCTTGGTAAGGGTCTCCTGAAGCTCCTTAATCAGCTTTTCACGCTCTGCCTCTGCTTTTTTGCGCTCGGTGATATCTCTACCAATACCAGTTAATCCCACTATTTTTCCATCTTCATCCCGAAATACTACAGCCCTCCAGTGGTAATGAAACTTTTTCCCGTCCTTGCTTAGAAGATGGGCCTCCACCTCTCCTTCTCCTTTATCCAATACCTGGAAAATAGCTTTAGCTACAACTTCCCTGTCCTCAGGAATAAAGAATTCAATTGCCGGTCTCTCAAATGCCTCTATATGAGAAAAGCCGCTGACCTCTTCAGCCTTCTTATTCCACCGAATCAACCTACCGTTCTGATCCAGCATGAAGACAACATCAGATACAGCCTCCATAATGTTTGCAAGTTCCCTGTATGCTTTCGCTTTTTCTCTCTCAACCTTTCTTATCCTTAAAAGAGAGTTAATCGTTGCAATCAATACTTGTGGCTCAACAGGATGAGTTAAATAGCAATCGGCTCCCGATTCCATACCTTTAGCCTTAGAGTCCGTGTCATCAATAGCTGAGAGATATAATACCGGGATTGTGGCTGTAGAAGGATTGGTTTTAATTTGCCGGCATACTTCAAAGCCATTTATATAAGGAAGATTTACATCCAGGATAATCAAGTCTGGATTCTTAATCGCAAGCTTAAGCGCTTCTTCCCCTGAGGCTGCTTCAATCACCTCAAATCCTGCTTGAAGAAGTATTCGGGTAGTTGAATAGCGAGATACCTCGTTGTCATCGACAATTAGGATCGTAGCTTGATGGTTCTTTCCCATTTTACTATTTCCTGTATGGGTCTTTCTCAGCATCCTAAATTCTCGAGTTAACCTCTGCCCTCGGCGTCTTTTCAAAAAATTCTTTGGCACCAATAAATCAGGAATTATCCCAAAGTAAAGGTAAATTACCTCAATTTTCTGTCAACCAAAAAGATCAAATTTAGCTACTGAATCCAAGCTCAAAGCTACTTGTTGAATCCTTTGTTGTTTTATCGCCAAAAATAAGGTTTGTGTTTAGCTAATCATCCATTTCCATGCTGGATTAATATAAACTTTTATTCCATCTGCCTTTAACTCCCTCTCCTCATCATTCGTGATAACGACCCCTTCTTTGATACCAAGTATTTCACACGCCTCCACCAGTCCACCCATTTCCCTCTCGGCATTCTCCTCATTCAGCTCAAAGGACACCTGCATTGCCATCCATTGATTGTTCGGTGACCTGGTGACAAAATCACATTCTCTGCCGCCCTCATAATAAAAGATTTCCAAGCCTCTCCTCTTTAATTCCAGAAACACAGCATTTTCGAGTAACCTTCCGGTATCATTAGAACTGACCCGCCTGCACAGCCCGGTATCAACTGCGTAAATCTTTGCCGGATTTCGCATTCTCTTATACGTCGATTCGGCATATTTTCTAACTTCAAAGACAAGCATGCTTTGAAGGATATCTTTGTAATACTTGAACAGCATATCTTTCGAAAAAGGAAATTTATCTTTATATTGTCTATAAAAGGAATTCAGTGAAAGTTTAGTCGAAAACGAGCTAAACAGTTTATCTGTAAGGCTATCAAGAAGTGGAATATTCTTGATGGAATATCGTTCAATTAAATCCCTGAAATACATGGCGCTGAAATACTCCCTTAAGAGTTTAATCTTGGCGAACTCTGATTCCACCAGAGAGACCTCGGGAAATCCACCCCATCGGAGATATTCTAAAAAATGATTCTTAACCGCAAGGCTTCTTGTCCCATAGAAAAGGCCCTGGTCATGGACATCCATACCTCTGGCACCAAGATATTCCTTAAACGAAAAAGGGAGAACCTCCATGCTCCAAGCCCTGCCTCTGAGGGCCGTATGAATCTCAAAAGGCATCATTTTAGATGCAGAACCGCTCAAAAATACTTTCACATTTTCACGCTCAATCGCCCTCCTGCAAAACTTTTCCCATCCCGGCACATGCTGAATCTCATCGAGCAAAAATACCGTCTCTTTACCAATCAACTCAGGTTTCAATTCCAGAAAAGAGCTCCTTAACAATTCAAAATCTTTAAGTTGAAATCCAGCCAGCCGTTCATCTTCAAAATCTATGTATAGAGAGCGGTCTCTGTATCTTTTGAAAAAATCATACAGAATAAATGTCTTACCGCTTCTTCTAACGCCATAAAATATCACCACTTTATTCAGAGATTCCGGAGGAGGAATATACACCCGCGGCACAATGCTCGTTATATTTCGGTCAATGAACTCTTCATTGATGACAATAATCTCTTTTAAAATCGACTTGGTAATCATACATCTATCCTTGTGATAAGGACAATATAACTTAATTCTTTCCTTCTATCAAGGACAATTCGCCCACCCCTCATTCATCATCTATTGTTCTTTAGATGTTCACTCCCCATTCCGCATTCCCCACTATCTTTCGCCCTTCGTCCTTCGTCTCTCGTTTACTTATCCAGCACCTCTCTTACCTTTCTTGCAAGGGCCTCAAGGGTGAATGGTTTCTGAATAAAATCTATCCCCTCCTCCAATACACCATGATGAATTATCGAATTGTCAGTATACCCCGACATATATAAAACC
>JBBITW010000055.1:0-19013 GCA_037440525.1 Deltaproteobacteria bacterium | reverse complement strand
AAGCCTTCGAGCGGATACCTCTAAAAGTTTAGCACTAATGATTAATACCCTGAAAATGTTTGATTTTCTTCAAAGCGATTGTTAATAATTTAACTTCTTAATGTCCGCATTCGAAGGGTTTGGAAGCCTACCTCCCCAGTCAATTCAATACTTTTTCAGGGACCTCCTCAAATTCAATTGACAGAATCATTTTCCTCGGCTATATAATATTTAAAAGGAGAATTTATGGGGAGAATTCCTATTACTCGCGAAGGATATAATAAGCTCCATAAGGAGCTTGAAAACCTGAAGAAGGTTGTGCGCCCCCAGGTAATAAGGGACATTGAAGAAGCAAGGGCACATGGAGATCTAAGCGAAAACGCAGAATATGTTGCAGCCAAAGAACGTCAATCTTTTATTGAAAAGAAGATTCAGGAGACAGAAAAAAAACTCGCCAATTGCGAAATTGTAGATACAAACAATAAGAACAGTGGTCAGATAGGATTTGGCTCTACAGTTACTTTGGAAGCCTCTTCCCATGGAAGCAAAGTGACTTATCAGATAGTTGGACCTGATGAATCAGATATACCTTCAGGAAAGATCTCAATCGTTTCTCCTCTCGGAAAGGCCTTGATTGGGAAAGAGGTTGGCGACGAGGTGGTTGTTCAAACCCCAGGTGGAAAGAAACAATATATAATCTTAGAAATTAATTGAGGGATTTCAATCGCTAATTTAGAAATTCAAATCACCTTAAGTATTTAAGCCCCCGTTTTGCTGAGAATAATAGCAAATTTTCTGTTCCTTGCTACTTTTATCCCCTTCTTCTTATGACGTGAATGGCCGTTGCCTTAAAAAAGGCCACTACATCATCATCCTCTTTTAAGTCTAAATTTTTCAAAGATTGATTTGTTATAAAAGCAATCAGTGGAAACCCACAATTTATATGAACCCTTTGATAAAGTCCCAGGGGAGCAATCTTTTCTATCTTTCCGTGGAAAATATTTCTCGCGCTCGTCTTCCCCCTGATAAGATCTTTTGAAATTGTTACATTTTCAGGTCGTATACAGAGATTAACTGTCTCCCCTGATTCCACCTCGCCAATTGCTTCAATCTCATAACCTCCAACTGATGCAATAAAAGTTCCTTCATTCTTTTTAATCACCTCTCCTTTAAGAATTGTTTCTATACCTACAAATGAAGCCACGAATTCATCTACAGGTTGATTCATCACTTCACCCGGGGAACCAATCTGTAAAATTCTTCCTTCGCTCATTACACCAATTCTATCCGAGAGCCTTATGGCTTCCATGCGGTCGTGGGTAGCAAATATCGCTGTTGTCCGTATCTGTTGAAAAATATGCTCTAAGTCTTCAAGCAAAGAATCACGAGTGAGAGGGTCAAGGGAAGCAAATGGTTCGTCGAGGAGAAGTATTTCAGGTTCAATGGCAAAGGCCCGCGCAAGGCTTGTTCTCTGGGCTTCACCTCCTGAAAGTGTTCTGGCAGAACGGTCTTTAAGATGACTAATTCCAAAGCGATCAAGCTCCTGCATTACCCTATCACAAATCTTCCTTTTTTCCATCGCCCTTATTCTTAAACCTGATGCCACATTATTAAAAACTGTTGTATCAAAGAGAAGGGGCTCCTGGAAAACCATGGCAAGTCTTCTTCGGTACTCCAGTATAGAATGATTTGATTCAACCTTTTTACCTCTGAAGAAGATTTCTCCCTTAAATGGTTTCAGTAAATAAGACAATGTCTGTAGAAGAGTTGTTTTCCCGGCCCCATTAGGCCCGATCAAAGAAATAATTTCTCTTTCTTTTATTTGAAAAGAAGGAACTCTGAGAATAATCTTTCCTCCTCTGACCACTTCAAGATTTTTTACTTCCAGGATAGGGAGAAATTCAATCATCATTCTTTACTGTTTACCCTATGCACCGTGCTCTATGCTTCAACTCGGCCTTTCCCTCTGTTGAATATTAGTCAGTATCAGATTAATAAAATAGGCAAGTAGAAAAAGAATAATCCCTAAGGCAATAGCTATATCAAAATTACCACGACTTGTCTCCATCACCGTTGCAGTTGTTAACACTCTTGAATATCCTTTTATATTCCCACCAACCATGATTGAAGCACCTACCTCTGATATAACCCCACCAAATCCTGCCATTACACCAGCAAGGAGTGGAAGTCTTGCCTCTTTTATCATGATCAAGACCATCTGCAGACGTGTAGCACCAAGTGCCAGTATCTGTAGGCGGAGCTTTTCTGGTAGGTTCTGGATAGCAGCCAGTGTAATACCTGTTACAATTGGAGTGGCAATGATTGTCTGAGCAATAATCATAGCTGCCGGAGTATAGAGAATGCCAAGGAATCCAAATGGGCCATTTCGCCATAAAAATATGGTTACAAAAAGCCCCACTACAACGGGTGGAAGACCCATTCCCGTATTAATTAAGCTTACAACGATTTTTCTCCCGGGAAACATCGAAAGAGCAATAATTACTCCAATAGAGATCCCGATGAAAAGGCTTATAAGTGTGGCTGTCCCTGAAACCTGGAGAGATAAAAGAGTAATTCCCATTACCTCGGGATCGAAGGTGATCAATAACCATAAAGCCTTTTTAATCCCTTCGAGAATCAGATCCATATAACCTCCAATAAAATTACAATACCACCTTATTGCGAGAAATTGAAAGGTGCGTGGCCATATGACGAAGTCGTTGCGCGAACCCCGCACTTGATGCCGAAGGCATGGCAATCTTATAGATTCCTCGCTTCGCTCGGAATGACAATTCAGCCACAGGCTGATCCGCTTCAGGCGGATGAGAATCGCTCAATTTAGGAATCAACTATTACTTTCCAATTTCCCTCTTGCCTGCATCAGGGAAAAAGAGTGGGGAGCCGAATCTATCCACTCCAAAGGTTTTGATGATTTCCTGAGCCTTTTCAGAAACCATAAAGTCAGCAAATGCCTTTGCACCAATGGCATTAACCTTCTTCCATCTGGCTGGGTTAACTTCAATTACATGATAGATGTTGAGGAGAATTGCATCTCCTTCGACGAGAATATTTAGTCCAAGATTCTTCTTCAATGCCAGATAGGTTCCACGATCAGAAAGTGTGTAACCTCTTTTCTCAGAAGCAACACTCAATGTTTGCCCCATTCCAAGTCCTGTCTGTTGATACCATCTTTCTCCCTCAGGTTTGGCTCCTGTTTCTTTCCAGATTTCCATCTCCTTTGAATGAGTACCTGATTTGTCACCCCTTGATAAAAACAGAGCTCTTGCTGAGGCAATCTTTTTAAATGCCTCTGATGCTAACTTTATTCCTTTAATCTTCGCTTGATCCTCAGGAGGTCCAACAATTACGAAGTCATTATGCATAACAATTCGTCGATTGATTCCATAACCTTCGGCAACAAATTTCCTCTCTGCCGAAGGAGAATGAACCAGAAGCACATCCGCTTCACCCTTTTGACCCATGGCCATGGCCTGTCCTGAACCCACTGCAATGGTCTTAACAAAATAGCCTGTATCTTTCTCAAAGATAGGGATCAAAACATCCAGAAGCCCTGAATCCTGAGTGCTGGTCGTTGTGGCAAGGATAATGGTTCTGGGCTGCCCTTGGATAGAGCTAATTCCGATCATTAATAATGATAAAAAGACCAAAATAACCGACATCCGTTTCTTCATTTCCGTTCCTCTTTAATCAATTTTCGAATAAAGAATTTTCCCTGAATTTTTGAAATCGTAGTTCCCCAATTGTCCCACTCTACCTCGAAATTCCTCTGAATGGAGAACTTCAATAAAAGCCTGAATTCCTTTCTGAAAATAAGTGGATTGATCAAGGATCATATCAAAACTTTCTTGAATAATTGGAATAAATGAAAGCCCAAGGAGTTTAGATACTGCAATCGTGGCTATACCAACATCTGCCTCTCTTGAAAGAATTGCAATACCCACTTCAAAATGGGTATAAACCTCTCGATCATAACCCTGAATTTTTGATTCCGGAATCTTCAATCTTTTTAGATGATAATCTAAAAGAACCCTTGTTCCAGAACCCTTCTGGCGATTAATAAATCTTATTCCTTTTTGAACCAGGTCTTCGAACCCACGAATGTGAAAAGGATTTTTAGGTGCAACCACAAATCCAAGATCACGATGGAAGAGATTTACTACAACAGGTTTTATATTAGGAAGATAGTTAGAAAGAAATGGAATATTATATTCACCACTCTTTGGATCCAAAAGGTGAGACCAGGCAATATCAGTATATCCCTGATTAAGGGCCTTAAGACCATCGGTGCTCCCCGTGTTTGCAGAAAAGATATAAAATTCAGGATATCTTTTTTTCATATAGGTGTGAAGCATGTCCAGGATAGGATCATTGCTGCCCGAAGCCAGAAGGGCTCCCTCGATTCTTCTGCTCTTACGTCTGGCCTGTTCAAGACCCTTTTGTGCATTTGACGAAATCCACTCTTCAATCAATTTCTTTGGAAAGATCCATTTCCCTGTCACTCTTGTGGCCGGTATTCTTTTAGATTTGATAAGTGCATAAACCTGCTTTTCGTGTATCCCCAAATATTGAGCTACCTCTTTAGTATTCATCATCTCTTCTGGCATTGTTTCCTCCTGAGACAATTCCATATTAAAAGATTAATTTTAAATTGTCAAGAAAAAAAATACAAAAAATTACTAATTATTACTTAAAGTCATAAATTATTATTCTAAATTCTGCCTATCTCAACTTTACCCGAAGATAGAATCCCATCTGTTCCCATTAAAATAAAGGCAATAAAGTAAGGAGATGTTAAAGGGGGATGAATTCACTATTGACGGGGGACAAACTATCTCATAATATAAATTTGGATAATCTCCAAAAAATTGCTCAGATGATAAGGATTCAAGGGATCAAGGATTCAAGAGAAAAAAGATGAGCACTAACATCACAAATAAGAAAGGCTTGGTTATAAATTTCGTGTAAAATACAATCCTATCCGCCAGAGGCGGATTCGATTCTGTCAGAGAATCCTTTTTGGCAACAAAATTAGAGAAGAACCATAAATTTTATCTTATCTAAATTAAGGAGTTTGGTATGAAAGAGATTTCTTCCAAACGTGCATCAATGTTTACAGAATCAGTAATAAGGGAAATGACCCGCATCTGCCTGAAACACAATGGAATCAATCTCGCCCAGGGATTCCCAGACTTTCCTGCGCCTATGGAGATCAAAGAAAGTGCAATAAAAGCTATCCTTTCGGATCGTAACCAGTACGCAATCACATGGGGAACTCCCAATCTGCGTCAGGCCATTTCAGAAAAATTCTCCTGGTATAATGGGGTCGAGATAGATCCGGAAAAGGAAATCACTGTCTGTTGCGGCTCCACTGAAGCGATGATCTCCTCCTTGATGGCCATAGTTAATCCTGGAGAAGAGGTCATTGTATTCGAACCATTCTATGAAAATTATGGACCTGATACAATCCTCTGTGGTGCAAAACCGAAATTCATTACACTTCATGAGCCTGATTGGCATTTTGATGAAATTGAGCTTGCCAGGGCATTTAATAAAAAGACAAAGGCCATAATCATAAATACCCCAAACAATCCCACAGGAAAGGTCTTCTCCTATGAGGAGCTTCAGTTCATTTCATCTCTCTGCCAAAAATGGGGGACAATAGCAGTGACCGACGAGATATACGAACATATTCTCTATGACGGTGCAAGACATATAAGCATTGCCTCCCTTCCAGGTATGCGAGACCAAACCATCACTGTGAATTCCATCTCCAAGACTTATAGCCTCACAGGGTGGCGTGTAGGCTGGGCCATTGCCTCAGAAAGGCTTACCTCTTCCATTCGCAAGGTCCACGACTTTTTAACTGTTGGAGCCCCTCATCCCCTTCAGGAAGCTGCTTCTATTGCATTAAAGATGAAAAAAGATTACTACAAAACTCTTGCTGAAGAATATAAAGAAAGAAGAGATTTCTTCTCAAAAGTATTGGAGGAAACAGGTTTCAAGCTATTTCTCCCTAAGGGCGCTTATTATATCATGACCGAGATAGGGCATTTTGGTTTTCCTGATGATGTGGCGTTTTCTCGATATCTGGTGGAAAAGATTGGTGTTGCAACTGTTCCAGGAAGTAGTTTCTATAGCAGACCATCTCTCGGTAATACAAAAGTTCGTTTCTGCTTTCCAAAAAGGATGGAAACCCTGGAAGAGGCAGCGAGGAGATTGAGGGGTTGGCAAGGTGAATGTTAAAGAGATATAATAATTTTATTTAATTTTTGATTAAATGTAAGAGGAGCATATTTTGGAAAAATCAAAAAATAATATAACAAGACGGAAATTTTTAAAAACAGCTGCGGCAGGAATTGCATGGACTGCTATTGCTAAACATTCTCCTTTAAAAGCTAAAGATGAATATGATCTGGTGGTTATTTCAGGAGAACCTGTCTCTGCTACTAAAAAGGCAATTGAAGCTATGGGAGGAATCTCAAGATTTGTCAAGAAAGGCCAGCGTGTTATCATCAAACCCAATATGTCGTTCTCAAGGGCTCCTGAAATTGGGGCTACCACCCACCCTTTGGTCGTTGCAACCGTTGCTCGGATATGTATTGAAGCAGGAGCTCAGGAAGTCCTCGTGCTGGATCACACACTCCACAGGCCAGAACTCTGTCTCGAAAAGACAGGAATTCGAGAGGCCTGTAAGAATATACCGGGTGTCCATGTTTTTACTGTACAGGATAGAAGGTTCTTTCGTGAGATTAAAATCCCTAATGGAAAGGTTTTGGAAAGGGTTGAGGTCATTAAGGATGTCTTAGAAAGTCATGTATTGATAAATATTCCTGTTGCAAAGTCTCATTCTACAACAGGTGTGAGCCTCGGTATCAAGGGACTTATGGGACTGATTCGGGATCGTGAGAGCTTTCATTCACGATATAACATCAACCAGGCTCTCTCTGACCTGGCTTCAGTTATTAGGCCTCAACTTACAATTCTCGATGCCTCGAGGGCACTTACCTCTGGTGGTCCTGGTGGCCCTGGAGAGGTTAAAAAACCAAACCTTATTATTGCTGGAACTGACCCTGTAGCAGTGGACTCTTATGGAGTGAGTATAGTTCCATGGTATGGACAGACATTCAGAGGTCGGCAGGTAGAACATCTCCTTGTCGCACATCAAAGGGGATTGGGAAAAATCGATATTGAACAACTTAATATTTTAAAGGAGAAGGCGTGAGAAGTTTAATTCAGGGTCTCTCCCTTCTCCTCTTTACCGTACTATTTGTTTTTGCTACATACAAACTGCCAAATTGGCTTCCGGCAGACATCTACCTGCGTTTAGACCCTCTGCTTGGTCTCAATGCTATCTTTGCTGCAAGGGAGATAATTGGACGAGCTCTATGGTCACTTCTTATTCTGGGCGCCACTTTATTGATAGGTCGTTTCTTCTGTGCATACATATGCCCCATGGGCGTAACGATTGATTTTTTAGACTATATTTTCTTCCATAAGGTAAAGCGCAGAGGTTTGAAGTCAGAATCCCATTTTCGAAAAGTGAAATATCTTCTTCTTATAATTTTTATAAGCGCTGCTATCTCAGGTCTCTCCCTTGCCTTTCTTATGGATCCTATGGCTATCCTTACAAGGGTTTATACCTTCTTTATCTACCCCATTACAACTACCCTTTTAAATCTTATGCTTGATTTATTACGCCCTTTATCCAAGGCGGTTGGATGGACAGGCCTATCTTATCTACACTATCCTCAACCAGTTTATTATATGTCTCTGATCACCCTTTTCATCTTCTCAGGTATCATTTGCCTAAACTATTTTCTACCTCGTTTCTGGTGTAGATACCTGTGTCCTCTCGGGGCAATGCTCAGTCTCATCTCTCCACTTAACATTTTTAAACGCCATGTTAGTGAGGATTGCAACGAGTGTATGAAATGTCAAAAAAACTGCCCCATGGGTGCGATATCTGATGATCCAAAGAAAACCCGAGTATTAGAATGTATTCAGTGCCGAAGATGTGTTAAAGTCTGTCCACAAAATGCTATCACATTTACGTCATCTTTTCACTCAGTCGGGGAATATTCAAAGGTAGATTTTTCAAGAAGGGGATTTATCTACTCAATAGCAGGGGGATTGGGGATAGGACTATTGGCTACAAAGACTCCATTTGCCATTCAGCAGGGTAAATTCCAGCTCATTCGGGCACCCGGCTCAATTCCCGAAGATGAATTTCTAAAAACCTGTATCAGGTGCGGGGAATGTATGAAGTCCTGTCTTACAAACACACTTCAACCCTGTCTCTGGGAATCAGGATTCTCAGGTCTATGGACACCAAAGATGGACTTGCGATTAGCACCCTGTGATCAGAACTGTAACATCTGTGGTAAGGTCTGTCCCACACAGGCCATACGCTCTCTTTCACTTGAAGAAAAGACCCATGCCAAGGTAGGAACAGCCGTTTTGAGAAAGGAGATGTGTCTGGTCTGGGCTCAGAATAAATTATGTTTGATATGCGATGAGATCTGCCCATACAATGCGATTGTATTTCGGCCGGTGGAAGGATACCGGCGGCCTGTAGTTATTGCCTCAAAATGTAATGGCTGTGGATATTGTGAACAAAGATGTCCTGTTAAAGGAGAGTCTGCTATTGTCGTGGTACCAGATGGAGAGATTCGCCTTAAAGAAGGATCTTACCTTAAGGAGGCAAAAAAACTTCAACTGGAATTTAAACCCGATCCTGGCGATGACAGGTTTATTCTAAAAGATTCAGGCTTTAAGATTGAGGGAAATGAAGAAAAAGAAGGTAATATTTTGAAAGAAAAACCTAAATCAAAAAAACCAAAAGGATTCTTATAAAAGATGAAGAAATCCAGCCTTTTTGAAAAAATTTTTAAAAAAAGGAAAGAAATCGATCTTATTGACCAAAAATTATTAAACCTGCTCAACCGGCGTTTCCAAATTGCCATTGAGATAGGAAGGATCAAAAAGCAACTCGGAAAAAACTTATATGACCCTAAAAGGGAAAAAGAGATTTTAGAGAGTTTAAAAAGAAAAAACAGAGGCCCCCTGAGAGAGGAGGAGATAAAAAAAATATTTCACCATATCATTAAGATATGTCGCAGATCACAAACAGGAGAATCCGTGAAATGAAAAAGTAAAATTCCAAAGGCCTTCTGGATATAAGTTATTATTTCTTATACCCCCAGAAAATTAGCCATCCATTCCATTCCATATAAAAGGTATCTTTTAAGGAATCATCAAAGGCCTGTGCTAACTCTTCAGTGGTGCAATCTGGCAGTTCATCAAATGATGAATCCATCGCCCATAGTGTCTTCTCAAAAAAGGTCTGTAATAAGGCACTCATGTTTAACGCTGTGTAGAAAACAGGATGCCCTACACGGCATTCTATAAGTAGAATCTGACCATCTGGTTTGAGGGCTCTTAATAACTTTCGAGCCGCTTCCTTCCAGTTACGAGCATGGTGAACTCCCTGTGGTAACCCCCATAAATCCTATCGATACAAATGGTAGAAAGAATATATAATTCAGAATTAACCCAACAGAGAACTTACAAAGAAAAACAGATTCACAGCGGGGAGACCCTCTCTCCCCGCTCCTCTTGCCTCCAATGGTTAGCTCAATCTGATAAAAAACCCCTAAAATCGCAAAAAACGTTTTGTCAAAAACCCCTCTCTTCCTCCAATATTCGGTCAAAATAAAACCTTAAAATCCTGCCAAAATAACGTAGTAATTAATCACTACTATTTATTGGTTTCTGAGAGCATGATCAAATAAAAAGTTTATATTTTGGGGGAAATAAGTGTAAACCTCTTTTTTGTTTATAACGGTAAATAGAGAAATATTTATGTTGAAGTGTAAATATTTTTTGAATTTCGAGTGAATCTGAATCTTTCTCTAAGGATATCTTCGCTTCTTTCTGAAAGATCACCTCTTCCACTTCCTCCAATATATAAAAGGTCTTTAATGATCTCATAGGGTCGCTTCCTCTTCTCTTTGAAAACTCTGCTACAATAATCCATAACCGATTGTTTTATTACTTCAGCCTTGCTGGTCTTAAGTTCTGAAGCGGTCTGATTGAGCAAAGATTCGATATTTATCAATTTGAAAAGAGAAGAATTGCTTAGAATAATCAGTTCAATTGGTTGTGTTTTTGTGCGTCATGGTGCTAACCATGATTGGTATAAAAATCCTCAAACTGGTAAGACTCAACCTATTCCAAGGCACAGAGAAATTGAAGATGGTCTCGCTAAAAGAATCATTAAGAGATTATCGTAGAGATGTGTCAAAAAATTCAAAAAAGGATGGTTCTATTTTTGCCTAACAAATCACTCCAGCGGATGGCTTATAGCTGACAAAAAGTGAACCAAGTTATTTCTTCTTGCGAATTCCCTTAACTGGGGTTCTTGACGGCTTCCATTTCATTGGCCCATTTGTGGCGTGTTCTATAAAGAGTTGTTTTCCCTGTCGGTAAAGAAAAACCCTTGTTCCGTGTCCCTCACAGAGTCCCAATAAAATCTCTTTACCATCTCCAATCTTCTTAGCCCATTTTCGAGCTATCTCTGTGAAATCTCCGAGACAGTCGGATGGGCATACAACCTTTCCATTGATTTCTGGATATCCGTGTCCCGCACATCCAATTCCCCCGGGCTCCCATTCATGACAGAAATCACCCATTTTATTCCCTTTATTTTTTAGCTCAAGATTGCTTTCTGGTAATAGTCTGGTGACAGTAAAAAATGAGCTAAATTATTTAATCATTATGGTCCCAACGGGATTCGAACCCGTGTTTTCGACGTGAGAGGCCGATGTCCTGGGCCACTAGACGATGGGACCTTATTCAACCTTAGCCTAAAAAAATGTCAAAATGGTCAAAATCTATTTTTAAAAATTTAAATTTTTTTTCATCAAATAATTGGTCTCAATACTTAATTAATTTTTCCTATAATTAACCCACAACCTTTTAAAAATCAAGCAAAAATTGAAAAGGGAGCGATTTTCTCTTATAATGTTTTTTAAATATGATCCCAATACGTGATGCCATTCGTTCAAAGACCTTTCCAGTTGTAAATACTTTGATAATCATTCTAAACGTTTTAGCCTTTCTCTGGCAACTCTCCCAGGGGCCCAACCTTAAGGAGGCACTTTTTCTCTATGGAATAGTCCCCATAAGATATTCTGATCCTGACATTTCAATCCATTTTACAACATTTGAGCAGTTGCTCCCCTTTCTAACATCCATGTTTCTCCATGGAGGATTTCTTCACATACTGGGGAATATGTGGTTCCTTTATATATTCGGAGATAATATCGAGGACAGGCTTGGCCATTTGCGGTATTTCATCTTCTATATTTTTTGTGGTATAATTGCTGGAATCGTCCACCTCATCACCAACTGGAATTCAAAGATTCCAACCATTGGGGCAAGTGGTGCTATTTCAGGGATTATGGGGGCTTACCTTCTGCTCTTCCCCCATTCGCGGATACTCACCTTAATCCCCATCTTCTTCTTTTTTCAATTCGTTGAAATTCCTGCTTTCGTCTTTCTCGGTTACTGGCTCCTTTTACAGCTATTCTCTGCAGGTATAACACCAAAAGGTGTTGGAGGAATTGCATGGTGGGCACATATTGGTGGATTTATTGCCGGTCTCATTTTCATTAAAGTTTTTGACATTATTCCAAGAACAAGTCTGATTAAAGGATTCCAGCACTACACGGAGAGAAAAACAACACCCCGTATTCAGAAGATATCCCCATTATTTTCCCCTGAGGAACTGGATGTTTATGGAACCATAACTATTACCCCGAGAGAAGCCATCTACGGAACTCGAAAGCTGGTTGCCATTTCGCAGGGATTGAAAAAGAGAAACTTGATTGTCACAGTCCCCCCAGGTGTCCATGAAGGAACAAAGTTGCGTTTAAGAGGACTTGGAAAGATGGATAGCGAAGGCAATCGGGGCGATTTATTGCTCGAAGTTCAAATCATTGATCTATAAAATTTACCTCTTCCCTGGAACCAATCTTATCTTTCTTGGGGCAACTAACCATATATTAAAAGATGCAATTACTGAAAAGATTATTAAGATAATGAAAACAGGTTGATAACTACTAAATTGGTCATAAATAAAACCAGCTAACCAGGCACCTGCTGCTCCGCCAAGCCCTATAAAGATATTTAACAATCCGAAAATACTCCCAAAAGAACTTCCTTCAAAAACATCCGAAGCTACAAGTGGGGAGAGGGTTGCTGTAGCAGCATATCCCAAACCAAAAAAGAGAGAAAAAATATATGTAATACTTCTATTTGGAAAAAATTCAAACAGAATAAGAATGATAGCACCAATTATGCAACAGGCCATCCCGAGTGTAAAACTTATCTCCCTCCCAATTCTATCGGATAATATTCCCCAGAAAATTTTTCCTCCGATACTGACGACTCCAATCATACCAACTATGTATGAAGCAATTAATGCATCTATACCGTGGTCTACAAAAAAGGCCACCTGGTGTGCGAATACAGATTGATTAATACTGGTAGTTAGAAAAAGAGAGAATCCAAGAAGCCAGAATTGCTTTGTGCCCAGTGCACGCCTGGCTGTCCACTCCTTAAGTGCCCAATCTTCATCAATAATTAAAGATTCCTTAATGGATTTTTTGGTGACATAGAGGCTTTGAATAAAAACCGGGATAGGGTTTGGAGATTTCTTTAAAAATAGTATTGCCATAAAGAATACTACAGATGGTATGAAGATGGCCATAATTTTATAGGTCATTCGCCATCCCATCTCACGTATAAGAAATTGAAAGGTTGGGATAAGTACCAGAATACCAATTCCTATACCTGAGGAGATTATACCCATTGCCAACCCTTTTTTCTCCTTAAACCATTGATTTATGAGTGCTACATTTGGAACCCATCCACAGGCCCCGATGCCCCCTGCTACAATGACACCATAAAAAAGGTAAAATTGCCACCAGTTCCGAATAAAACTGGCAAGGATGAGACCTGTTGCTAAAATTAAAGATCCCATTATTAGTATTTTTTTTGGACCAAAACGGTCGACCATTCCTCCAACCAAAGCACCCATGAGGCTATGAATAATAATAAAGATAGAAAATGAACCTGCGGTTAAGGAACGACTCCAGTTAAACTCTTTTATGATGGCCACAAAGAAAATAGAAAATGAATACCAGATACTATAGCACAGGCCAAGGGTAAGAAAACTTACACCAACAATTACCCATCCAAAATTAAATGATTTCTCGGTCTTCATGCCCTGGTAAATATCCTATTATATTAAAATTAAAGAATTCCCTCAAAATACTCTTTATTCCCCATTCATACTTGCAATCAATAAAGAAAGCAGATGGTTTCATTTCGATGGCATAGCCTCTGCCTATTGCAGGCAATGATAATTCAACCATAGGCTGATACGCCCCGGGCGGAAAAGAACCGCTCAATTTAGATAAAAATTATTAGATGGTTGATAAGATGTCAATAAAAAAATTGGAAACCTCTGAATAATCATTAAAAATGATCTTTTCATAAATCTCAATTGGTAATGAAAAAGTTGAAATATTTGTATAAAATGGTTAACCTTAATCAGATCTCTCATCACTTATAAACTTTTTTTAAGAGGAAATATAAATGTCAAAACCCATATCAAAAGAGTTAACAGCCCATGCAGAAAAGAGTGATCTAACACCTTTTTTTGAACCACAGAGTATCGCTGTGGTTGGGTCTTTAAAGGAGAGTTTTTTTGGCGGATATGTTGTTGTAAAAACATTATTAAGAACTGGATTTAAAGGGGAAATATATCCTGTCCATCCATCTCATAAAGAGGTGTTCGGTTTAAAAGTCTACAATTCAATCAGGGATATCCCTAAAAAAATAGATTTAGTTTTGATCATCATCAACTGTAGGGGTGTTCCAAAGGTTATGAGAGAATGTGCTGAGAAAGGGGTTAAAGCAGTAATCGTTGTAGCGGATGGATTTGCAGAGAGGGATGAAGAAGGAGCAAAACTACAGAAAGAGATTGTAGAGATTGCAAGACAAAATGCTATGCGCATAATTGGCCCCAATACTGCAGGAATTGCTAATCCACTAAATGGTGTCATACCCAATCCTTATGAGCCTGGGTATGAAAAAATAAAACCAGGGGGAATAGCAATATGTGCCCAAACGGGGATAATTAATCCCCAGGCGTTTCCTTATGGAGATCTTAGATTTGGAATAAGTAAATTATGCGATTTGGGGAATAAATGTGACGTCGATGAATGTGACATTCTCGAATATCTTGAGAAAGATTCTTCCACCCAGGTTATCTCGTTATATTTGGAAAGCATTCAGGATGGACAAAGGTTTCTGGAGATTTCAAAGAGAATAACTTTAAAAAAACCTGTTTTAATTTTAAAATCAGGTCGTACTAAAGAAGGTATGCGTGCCTCTGTATCTCATACAGGTTCTTTAGCTATTGATGATAAAATCTTTGATTCTGCATGCAGACAGGCAGGTATTATCCGTTTAGAAAACTTTCATGAACTTTTTGAACTGCCCAAGATCTTTTCACTTCAGCCCCTGCCCAGAGGTAACCGTTTGGGAGTCATCTCCTTTACAGGAGCTGTTGGTGTCTTATCAATTGACGAAGGTATAAAATATGGCCTTTCTATGGCATCAATCTCTCCTAATACATTGAAAAAATTAGGTGGCATATTCCCTGGTTTGGGAAAGACTATAATAGATATTGGCCCGGCCATGGTTTTATCGAATAATTATATTGAGACCTACTCAAATATACTTAAGACCGTTATAAAGGACAAAAATATAGATTGCGTATTTAATGTCATATGGACAGGGGACTCTGAAAATTTCCTGGAGGAGTATATAAAAATTTACAAAGACCTTAAGCAAAAAGTGCCCAAGACCATGGCAACATGGATCTATGGCCCAAGATCTTCTTACATCCACGAAATGTCCTGTAAAATGGAAGAACTGGGATTTCCTGTGTTTTCAAATATCGAGACAGCAATAAAGGCTATTGGAATTTCATTTAAATATGCAAATTGGAAAGGAGTGAAGGGGAAATGAGAGTATCCTCCATCATCAATAGATTGGTAAAAGAAGGTAGAACCATTCTGACAGAAATTGAGTCAAAAAAAATTTTGAACCAGATAGGGATCCCCGCTGTAGAGACAAAACTGGCCAGGACCCAGAAGGAAGCTCTCTCGATATGTAAGAAAATTGGTTTTCCTGTTGTATTAAAGATTTCAACCCCTGATATTATTCATAAAACTGATTCAGGCGGTGTAAAGCTCTCCATAAATAGCAATAAGGAGGTCATCAAGGCATTCAAGGAGATATTGGAGCAAGTTAAACAAAAATCTCCTGATGCCACCATCCAGGGAATAAGTGTCCAGAGGATGCTTCCACAAACCTTAGAGGTGATTGTTGGAGTAACTAAGGACCCTCAATTCGGGCCTGTCATTATGTTTGGACTTGGTGGCATCTTCGTGGAGGTTTTTAAGGATGTATCTTTCAGAATCATCCCTGTGGAACGGAAAGACGCACAGGAAATGATCCAGGAGATAAAAGGTTATCCATTGTTAATGGGTTATAGAGGCAGGGAGCCTGCAAATATACCTGCCCTTGTAGATATCATTTTAAAATTATCAAAATTTGTTGAAGAGAATCCCCAGGTTAAAGAACTTGAACTCAACCCTATATTTGCTTACAAAGAAAAGGCCCTTGCTGTTGACGCAAGGATACTCTTAGAATAGATAAAATATATGGATCATCTCCAAAAAAAGTTGCTAAGATAATAGGGATTCATAGGGTCAAGGGGTCAAGGATTCAAGGGAAATGCTTAAGAATTACAAAGACTTAAAAGTTTGGCAAAGGTCTTATCAATTATGTTTAGATATTTACAAAATAACAAAGGGATTTCCTAAAGAAGAAAGATATGGGCTAATATCACAGATAAGAAGGGCTGCCTTATCAATTCCATGTAACATAGCGGAAGGCTATGGAAGAAAAACGACCGTAGAATATATTCGTTCTTTATATATAGCTTATGGTTCAAACTGCGAGTTAGAAACTCAAATAGTTTTGTCTGGAGATTTAGGGTATATTAAAGCTGAAGAATTAAAGAGACTTCAGGCAATTATAGGAGAGGTTGAAAGGATGCTCAAGGCACTAATAAAATCTTTAGAATATAAACACCTAAACCCTTGAATCCTGGAATCCTCGAATCCTTTTTTGGCAACGAAATTGGAGAAGAACCATTTATGTTAAAAAATGATTCACCCCCTCAATCAGATTTTATAAGGGATATCATTAACGAAAATATTAGAACCAAAAGGTTTAATGGCCGTGTTGCAACCCGTTTCCCACCTGAACCAAATGGGTATCTTCATATAGGTCATGCCAAATCTGTTTGCCTGAATTTTGGTATAGCCGCTCAATATGGAGGAACTTGCAATCTAAGGATGGATGATACTGATCCGAGCGGTGAGACTCAGGAATATGTAGACGCAATCATTCGGGATGTGAGATGGCTTGGATTTGACTGGGAAGATCGTCTATACTATGCCTCAGACTATTATGAAAAACTATATCAATATGCAATAGAGTTGATAAAGAAAGGAAAGGCTTATGTTTGTAGTCTGAGCCCTGACGAGATAAGAGAGTATCGGGGAACACTTACCGAACCTGGTAGAGAAAGTCCATTTCGAAACCGTTCCATAGAGGAAAATCTTGACCTCTTCAAGCGGATGAGAGCAGGAGAGTTTGATGACGGAACACATGTGCTTAGGGCAAAAATTGATATGACCTCACCAAATATTCTCTTAAGAGATCCTGTAATTTATCGGATAAAAAAGGTACCTCATTATCGAACAGGTAATCAGTGGTGTATATATCCAATGTATGATTTTGCCCATTGCCTCTCAGATTCTATCGAAAGGATCACCCATTCCATCTGCACCCTCGAATTTGAGAATAATCGTGCCCTTTATGACTGGTTCCTTGATGAATTGGAAGTGGAATGCCACCCACAGCAGATTGAATTCGCAAGACTTAATCTAAGCTATACCGTCCTGAGCAAAAGAAGGTTGATCGAACTGGTTGGCAGGGGTGTTGTCAATGGTTGGGATGATCCGAGAATGCCAACCATAGCAGGTATGCGAAGGCGAGGCTATACGCCTGAATCAATCCGAAACTTCTGTGAAAGGATCGGAGTAGCCAAAAATGAAAGCCTGATAGATATCTCCCTGCTTGAGCACTGTGTCCGTGAAGACCTGAACGAAAGAGCTCCAAGGGTAATGGCAGTGCTTCATCCACTTCGCCTGATTATTGATAACTATCCCGAAGGTAAAATAGAAGAACTCGATTGCCCTTATCATCCCAATCGTCCAGAAATGGGTTCAAGAAAGGTCCCTTTTTCAAAAATTCTATTTATCGAAAGGGATGATTTCCTCGAAAAACCTCCAAAAAAATATTATCGCCTCTCCCCGGGCCGTGAGGTGCGTTTGAGATATTCCTATATAATAAAATGTGTAAACGCAGTGAAGGATGAAAGAACAGGTGAAATCATTGAGGTCCATTGTATATATGATCCAGATACATTAAATGAATCCACCAAAAATGGAAGAAAGATTGAAGGAGTTATCCACTGGGTATCAGCAGATCATTCTATCCCTGCAGAGGTAAGGCTTTATGACCGTCTATTCAAAGTTCCAGATCCAATTGAAGAAGATTCTGATTTTTTAAAACATCTAAACGAAAAATCCATTGAAATTCTTACTTCGTGTCGTTGTGAACGGAGTCTTGCCAGAGCAAAGCCAGGAGATAGGTTTCAGTTTGAGAGAATTGGCTATTTCTGTGTTGACCCTGACTCATCAGAAAAAAGACTTATATTTAATAGAACTGTAACCCTGCGTGATACCTGGGTTAAAATTGCAAAAAAAGAGGGTCAGTAAAATTAGGTGATCTCATTTCAAAAAATAGAGGAGTAGAATATGGGTTGTTCTATTGATAAAGAGTTGATTGAAAAAACGATTGCCTTTCATGGACATTCATGCCCTGGACTGGCAATTGGCATAAGGGTTTCGGAACTTGCCCTTAAGAAATTAGGTTCCCCTGAAGATAACGACTTGATAGCTATAGTCGAGACTGATATGTGTGGAGTGGATGCAATTCAATTTCTAACTGGATGCACATTTGGTAAGGGGAATCTAATTCATAAGGACTATGGAAAGATGGCATTCAATTTTTATGATAGAAAGAGGAATACTGCTTTCAGTGCTATTTTAAGGTCTGATATCTCCGGTGAGATTGGCTCAGAGATACGTTCTATAAATAAGAAGGTTGCTGATGGCATTGCAAGTGAGAGAGAACTAATTCGCCTTGAGGATTTAAAAAAATCTCTTATCGAAAGATATATGAATATGGAAATTGAGGAGATGTTTATAATCGGAGAACCAAGATTCCCCATTCCAAGGCCGGCACGTATTTTACAAAGCCTCAGGTGTGAAGTATGCGGGGAGATGACAATGGAATCAAGAACAAGGAGATTTGGTGGAAAGATACTTTGCATTCCATGTTTCGATAAAGAGGAACAGAAAATGTAAATAAAACTGCCGAATAAAATGCCAGAACCTAAGGTAAAGATAACCATAGACTATAAGAAATGCGATCCCAAAAGATGTAATAATGGAATCTGTTCTGCCCTTCTGGCATGCCCTATCAAACTCATTAAACAAATTGAACCATATGACTACCCTTATCCTCTGGACGGTTTTTGCCAGGAATGTGGTAAATGTGTGGAATCTTGTTTATTAGAAGCGATAAAGATGAAATAGTTAATATAAATTTTACCTAAATTGAGCGATTTTTTTACTAAAAGCCTTTCTGGCAAAGGCGGATCAGTCATTGCGAGCCAGATGGATGTGGCAATCTCATAGATTCCTCGCTCCGCTCGGAATGACAATTTTGGAGAGATT
>JBBITW010000054.1:17527-19020 GCA_037440525.1 Deltaproteobacteria bacterium | reverse complement strand
GAAGTTTATCTTCCACAATTTCCATGGTATGGGGATAAGGAATTAAGGATTGATTTTCCTTCTAATTGGAAGGTTAAAGTAACCGAGATGCCAGGCAGTAGCTTCCCCAAATTAAAAAAGGGAGGGATTAAGGATGCATTTTCAAATCCCATCGGTACAGCAAGGATTTCAGAACTTGCTCGAGGAAGAAAGGAGGTAGTGATACTCTTTGATGACCTGACTCGTCCTACAAAGGCATCTGAGCTTGTGCCTTTTATAATTGATGAACTTAAAGAAGGTGGAATCAAGGAGGAATCTATAAGATTCATTTCAGCATTGGGAGCCCATGGGGCTATGAAACCCATTGACTTTAAGAAGAAGCTCGGGGAGAAGGTGGTTCAGAGATTTCCTGTATATAATCACAATCCTTATGAAAACTGCAAATATCTTGGAACCACATCCCGCGGGACACCTGTTTATATAAACAGCGAAGTTATGAATTGTGATCTCAAGATTGCAATTGGTTGTATTGTCCCCCATGATACAGCAGGTTTCGGTGGAGGGGCAAAGATCATTAATGGAATTGCCCATATTGATACTATCTATGCAAATCATCATAATGTTGCAGGAAGAGATAAACCCACTCCAGATGATCCATTAGGTAAACTCCATCCATCCACTGGTGTTGGTAAAGTTGATGGCAACGTAATAAGGCTCGATTTTGAAGAGATGGCAAGGATGGTTGGGCTGGATATTATCGTAAATGTTGTGGTGAACCTTAAAAGAGAGGCGATTGGCCTCTTTGTTGGAGATGTTGTTCTGGCGCATCGAGAAGGGGTTAAGTTTGCAAGAGAGGTTTATGCTACAAAATCACCAGGAGAAGTCGATGTTGTTGTGGCGAATGCCTATGGTAAGGCAAATGAGGCGCCTATAGCCATTCAGAGGACATCAAAACTACTTAAAGAGGAAGGAGGTGATCTGGTTCTTATCTGTAATATCCCTGAGGGACAGATATGCCATTACCTTAGTAGAAGTTTTGGTAAGGAGATGGGTGGGAGACTCTGGGGTCCGAAAAGGACATTACCCCCGAAGACTAAGAGGATGATAACATTTTCACCATATGTAGATCGAGCAGGGCTTGATTGGCTCGGACCTGCGGAGGAGATCATTCGTGTAAAGAACTGGCAGGAGGCATTAACAATTCTTAAAAAGACAAACGGTCCCGGGACAAGAGTGGCCATTGTTCCAGATGCTACGCTCCAATATTTCCCTGATTTGTAAGTTAGGTGATTCATTATTGTCTAAAATTCTTTCGGGGTCATTTTATTACAACGCATGTATGAAAATTTTGTTAGATAAAATTTAATTTTTCCATAAATTGAGCGATTCTCAATTGTCATTCCGAGCGAAGCGAGGAATCTATGAGATTGCCACGCAATAACTGATGATTATCCCCTCGAAGCGAATCCGCCTTTGGTGGAAAGGCTTTTAGTAAAAAAATCGCTCAATTTAGA
>JBBITW010000054.1:0-17427 GCA_037440525.1 Deltaproteobacteria bacterium | reverse complement strand
AAGCGAATCCGCCTTTGGTGGAAAGGCTTTTAGTAAAAAAATCGCTCAATTTAGATTTTTATTAAGCCTTATTTTATGTGGCTTATACTTTGAGTTGTTGAAGAAGTTAATAAATATTTTTAAAAAAAGGAGGTAATCATGATAAGAGGTAAATTTAAGCAGGGATTAAAAATTTTCTTATTTACAATCATTATCTTTCCTTTTTTCTGTAGTATCTCCACAGGTCAGCCAAAGGATTGGCCAAAGAATGTTACAATAGCTAGCGCCTCCATTGGAGGGGCAGTATATCTTTATTCAGGAGGTTTTGCAAAATTGATATATGAAAAGCTGGGCATCCCAGCTTCTGTTGAGGTAACAGGTGGTTCTGTTCATAATGTAAAGCTTGTCAATGCCAATCAGGTAACTTTTGGTCCCTCTGTATCACCGAGTGTTTATGATGGATGGCATGGAACAGGATGGGCTAAGGGGACAAAATATCAGGATATTCGAGCGGTTTTCCACATGAATGATGTCTTTTTTCAGATATATGCATTAAGAAAATCAGGGATTAAAAACATTTACGACCTAAAGGGAAGGAGTTTAGGGGTTGGACCAATAGGTGGGTTACCTCATATCTTTTATCCTGAGGTCCTAAATGAGTTAGGAATTAAGCCATCTCGTTTCGTTAATGCAGGTGCATCAGACCTTGATACCCAGGTTAGGGATGGATTGGTTGATGCAAACTCCTTAATTACAGGCAAGCCCTGGATTTTGGTAAAAGAGACTGAAGTGGTTTTTGATGTCAATGTATTTGGGATAACTAAAGAGGATTCAAAGAAATTGAAGAGATTTCTTGAAAAATATCCCTTTATTGCCAATGGTATTATTCCAAAGGGGACATATAAAGCCAACAGGGATTATGACATAGAGACCCTTACCTACGGGAGTTATTACTATACACACAAAGATACCCCTGAAGATTTTGTATACGAGGTGGTGAAAAAGACATTTGAGAATATAAATATAATCATTGCTTCCCATCCTTCTGCAAAAGAAGCAAAGCCTGAGGCCATTTTGCATTGTGCAGTACCCATTCACCCTGGTGCTTTAAGGTATTATAAGGAAAAAGGGATTAAAGTCCCTGAATCATTAATTCCATCTAAATAAAGAAAGGAGGAGATTTAAATGAGACGAAGAAGTATTTTAATAATTCTTTTGGGAGTCATTGTTGGAATCCATTTAACACTTGCATTTTCCACTGCCCAACCCAAACACTGGCCAAGAAACATTACAATTGGGACTGGTTCAATTGGTGGAGTTGCATATCTCCATGGTGCAGCGGTTGCGAAGGTGATTTATGAAAAGATGGGAATTTCTTCAACAGCTGAGGTTACAGGTGGATCTGTCCATAATGTAAAGCTTGCAAATGCGAAGGAGGTAACATTTGGCAAATCACATGCTTTAAGTGCTTATGAAGGATGGAATGGCATCGGATGGGCAAAGGGAACAAAGTATCAAGACATCAGGGCAATGTTTCATGAATTTGATGTCTTTTTTCAGATCTATGCCTTAAAAAAGTCTGGGATCAAAAGCATTTATGACCTTAATGGAAGGAGTTTAGGGGTTGGACCAATAGGAGGTGGTCCACATGTCTTTTATCCACAGATTCTTGAAGGATTGGGAATTAAACCTTCAAGATATGTAAATGCTGGAATCTCTGATCTCGATACCCAATTAAGAGATGGATTACTCGATGCAAATGCCAATATCATCGGCAAACCATGGGTGATGATAAAGGAGACAGAGACTGTTCATGAACTTAATGTCTTTGGAATTGCAAAGAAGGAGTTTGAGAAGATTCCGAAACTGGTTGAGAAATACCCATTCGTAACAAGCCGCATCATTCCAAAAGGGACTTATAAGGCAAATAGAGATTTCGATATAGAAACTTTAACCATTGGTAGTTTCTATTATGTCCATAAGGATACACCTGAGGACTTTGTTTATGAGGTGTTAAAAACGGTTTGTGAGAACTGGGATACGATTGCAGCTACAGTTGCTGCATCGAGAGGAGAAAGGCCTGAAAGGATTGTTGAGAACAGTCCTATTCCCCTTCATCCCGGAGCGATTAAATACTTTAAAGAGAAGGGAATTAAAGTCCCTGATAGATTGGTGACACCAAAGTAGAATATAAGAAAATTGTTTTTAGGTTAACAATAGGCTTAGGAAGCCAGTTTAGGGGAAGTGGGAGGGGTAAAGTGAAATCTTTTCCACCAGAGGCGGATCCGGCTGTGGTGGAAAGACCAACAACCTAACCCTTTTACAAAACTTGCATCTTAGCCTTAGCCATCAAACCAAAGGCTTTTATTTTCTGAGCAATTGCATATCCTATTGAAATGGATCAAGAGTTAGAAAAAAAATTAGAGAAGATTAAAGATGTTGAGGTTTCCTCTAAAAGGGAGCTAAAAGGGGGCTTGAATCTTTTCGTTTGTGGGATAGGCTTACTCATGAGCCTATTCCACATCTACGTCCTTTTTTTCAGAGCAACCGATCCATGGATATTTAGAAGCATACATGTCGTTTTTGGAGGGATATTGCTCTTTGTGATTATTCCAGGATGGCAGAATGCCCCCCGAACAAAACTCCATATTACTGATTATCTTTTTATTATAGGGCTTATAGCACCGGTTATCTATATCTTCTCTGACCTCGAGGGTGTCATCTTTCGGATGGGAGTTGATCCTAACATTTTTGATGTCCTCTCTTCCCTTATATTTATAATTGTAATATTAGAGATGACGAGGAGGGCAACAGGTATATCCTTAGTTATAACCGTCATCTGTTTCCTCCTATACGGGAATTTAGGTAATCACCTTCCAGGATTATTTGAGCATCGGGGTTATAGCTGGGCAAGGATTTTGACATATATCTTCAGCCTCGATGGAATTTTAGGGATCCCAATTTTTGCCTCAGCAACCTACCTTTTTCTTTTTATAATTTTTGGGGCATTTTTAGAGGCATCGGGAGCAACAAATTTCTTTGTAGATTTTGCTCGTTCTGTAGCAGGCTCAAGAAGGGGTGGACCAGGAAAGATATCTATCGTCTCAAGTGCAATGATAGGGACGGTTTCTGGTTCTTCAGTAGCCAATGTAGTTGTGGATGGTGTCTTCAACATACCCTTGATGAAGGCATCCGGATTTAGAGCCCATGTTGCCGGGGCCATAGAGGCAATGAATTCCACTGGAGGACAGATAGTTCCTCCTGTAATGGGAACAGGCGCCTTTCTCATGGCTGAAATATTGGGGATTCCTTATGCAAAGGTATGTGTTGCAGCCATTATCCCTTCACTCCTTTACTACTTCTCTGCCTTCTGGATGATCGATTTCTATTCAGCAAAGATGGGTTTGATGGGTGTTCCGAGAAGCGAACTTCCAAGGCTCTCTAAGTTGATCATCCAGCAAGGATATTTACTTATCCCACTGATAACTCTCATCTTCCTTTTGATGATAATTCAGCTATCCCCTTTCAGAGCAGTTATGTGGTCAACACTGGTCTTAATAGGATTGAGTCAATTTAAAAAGGAGACAAGACTTGACCTGAAAAAGATCTTTTTAGCCATCTCTATGGGTCCAAAAGGGATGACAGAGATAGTTGCTACATGTGCAGCCGCAGGAATCATCATAGGTGTAATTTCTCTTACAGGTCTTGGAATGAAGTTTGCCATGATTATAATCAGCTATTCCAAGGGGAACCTTCTTATAGCCCTATTTTTAACGATGCTCATTACACTCATTCTCGGGATGGGTTTGCCCACAACAGCAGCCTATGCAATATCTGCATCCATACTTGCACCTGCCTTAATTAAAATTGGTGTTATTCCGATATCTGCACACATGTTCATATTTTACTTCGCAATACTGTCAGCCCTTACCCCACCAGTTGCTGTTGCTTCCTATGCTGCAGGAGCCATTGCAAATGCTCCTATGTGGAGGGTTGGGTGGATGTCGGTAAAATTTGCAATTGCAGGCTTCATTGTCCCCTATATGTTTGTCTATGGACCAGCACTTCTGCTTAAGGGGAGTTTTTATGAAACGATTCTTGCCCTGATTACATCAATCGGTGGTACCATATTACTCGCCTCCGCTGCACAGGGCTGGATTTATGGATTGGGAGATATAAACTATATTGAGAGAGGATGTCTCTTTGGTGCCTCTATTTTGCTTTTAAAGCCAGGATGGATAACCGATCTCTATGGTATCCTTATACTAATTGCCATATACATATTTCACTGGGGAAGAAAAAGGTGGTTTGATTCGAGAAATTTATCAAAAATAAATAAGATTTAAATTTAGCGATTCTATATTGTCATTGCGAGGCGAAGCCGAAGCAATCTTTACTAAATTGTCATTCCGAGCGAAGCGAGGAATCTATGAGATTCCCACGCACCCTTTGGATGCTCGCAATGACTGATAAATAAAGGCTTTTAGTAAAAGAATCACTCAATTTATGTAAAATTTAAAATTTTATGGAAGAATACTCCTTTATTGGTAGAAGGATTACCAAGGTAGATGCGGAAGTAAAGGCACTTGGTCAGGCAAAATATGCGATAGATATTTACCTCCCAGGAATGCTACACGGAAAGGTTTTAAGAAGCATGCACTCTGGCTTGCAGCTCTTACAGCAACGGGTCCATATAGAATTCCCAATGTTAAGGTGGAGATTTTTGGGGTCTACACAAACAAGATCATGGGAGGTGCCTTCAGGGGATATGGAGCTCCACAGGTTACATTTGCCCGGGAGTCACAAATTGATAGGATTGCCAGTGAACTTAAAATCGATCCGGTAGAGATAAGATTAAAAAACTGTTTCACGCAAGGGGAAATCCAGCCAACCGGTCATAAAATCCCGAGTGTAAATATCAAAGATACTATCATTAGGGCAAAAGAGATGATTGGCTGGGGTAGAGAGGAAAGGAATAAGAACAGGTCATTAGGGATAGCCTGTGGGTTTACACCCTGTGGAGGACTTGCCACATCCTGTATTTTGAGGATAAATCAGGATGGCACGGTAAATGTTAATTCCGGGGCGGTTGATATGGGGCAGGGTCTAAAGACGGTATTAACCCAGATTGTGGCCGAAGAACTTGGGATTCCAATCGAGAACATTTTGCTTATCAGCGGTGATACAGATTCCACATACTTTGATGTAGGTGTATTCTCAGATAGAGGAACTCATACTGCAGGGCTAGCGGCAAAGATGGCAGCCATGGATGCAAAAAGGCAAATTTTTGAGATCGCATCTGAAGAGCTTGAGGCAAATATAGATGATCTTTATCTTCGAAATGGAAAGGTTTTTATAAAGGGCTCTCCGGAGCATTTTATTTCAATATCGGATCTCATATCGAGGAATATCTTTAGAAAAGGGAGACCCATTATTGGAAAGGCATCCATCAATCCTGATACCCCTTCTGTGGATATTAATAAAGTCAGGGGTGCTACTTCCAAACTTCCCTCTACTTATACCTTTGCAACCACTGCCGTAGAGGTAGAGGTTGATCGGATAAGTGGAAGAATTAAGGTGGTGAAGGCTTTTGGTGTAAACGATTGCGGGACTGTGATAAATCCTGATGGTGCAGAGGGACAGATGGATGGAGGAATGGCAATAGGGCTTGGTTATGGTCTGTTTGAGGAGATATTAATGGAGGATGGACAGGTTCTTAATCCAAATTTTCTTGAATATAGACTCCCAACTGCTCTTGATATGCCCGATTTTTCAAGGGCCACAGTTGAAAATTATGATGAGAATGGTCCATTTGGAGCAAAGGGTATAGGAAACAGTTCCGTAATTAATATGGCACCTGCAATCGCCAATGCAATCTACAGGGCTACAGGTATAATGATCAAAGAACTCCCCATCACCCCCGAAAAGATCTTAAGATGCTTACAAAAGAATCCTTAATACATTCCCCCATTTCATGAATTAAATTGGGGTAAAATTTTCAAAGAGGTTGATTATTTATTTTTGATTTGGATAAAAATTTTATAAGAATTTCTATTACGAAGTCGTTTCAATATTTCTTTACCAATTGGTAAAATAATTTTATTTTTCTATTTTGTATACTTATTCAAAGAATAATTTAATTTATTGAAATTTCAACATATTGGAAAATTGAAAATATTATTTTTTCTTGACAAATATTTTGATGGTGGTAAATTATTAACCTTCAAGTAAATAATCTTTTAAAATGATTTTGTGCTTTTATAAGACTCGTTTTAAATACTTTTTCAGAGGTCTCTAAACGGCCTAAGCTATTAGAAAATATGCTCGACAAGATGATATCTGTCAAAAGGTAAATAGATATGCAGGATCATGATGAAAAGAAGATAGAAGAGATGTCAAAACGCTTTAAGGTTTCACGTGAATTTATCGAGGCAGCCCTCACTATAAAGCAGGCTAAAACCATGAGGGAAAAACTTGAGGCATTTAATAAGGAAAGAACTTTTATTGAGCAAGGAAACAAAGAAGCAATTAAGAGGCAACATGAGAGAGGGAAACTCACTGCTCGGGAGAGGATTTATAAATTAATGGATCGTGATAGTTTTGAGGAGCTTGATTTGTGGCATAGACCATATGAGACTGGGTTTGATATTGGCGAGGAAATGGGGAGAGGGGATGGGGTTGTTGTGGGTTATGGACTTGTGGAAAAGCGTCCAGTTACTATCTGGGCTCAGGATTATACAGTAATGGGGGGCACAGTGGGTACTGTCCATGCAAGGAAGGTTAATATGATCATGGAGAATGCCCTAAATGCCCTAACCCCTGTTGTGGGAATATTTGATTCAGATGGTTTGAGGGCTCAAGATGTTATTCAATACCCTGAATTCTACTCAACCAGTGCGATGGCACGTTTTCTAACTCTATCTTCAGGAGTGATTCCCAAGATATCACTGATCATGGGCCCCTGCACTGGTGACCTCGCCATTATTGCTCTCTTAAGTGATTTCGTATTTATGGTTAGAAATACGAGCATTATGCACCTGATGCCACCACCTTCAGGAACTGAACATAAGGCAATAGGGGATGCATGGGATGTTCATGCTAAGCTCAGTGGGTGCTGTGATGTCCTTGCAGAAAATGATGAGGAGTGTCTTGTAAAATGTAGGCAATTGCTTAGTTATCTGCCTCAAAATAATATGGAAAAGCCACCTACTGTAGATACTGGAGATGACCCGAATCGAAAGGAGGATGGGCTTTTAGAGTTAGTTCCACTCGATTCTTCAAAGCCCTATAGTATGTATAAACTTATTTCTCTGGTTGTGGATAAAGGGGAGTTTTTTGAGATCAGACGTTATTGGGCGAGGAATTTGATTACAGGTTTTGCTCGATTAAATGGACAGAGCGTTGGCATTATAGCCAATAATCCGCAGGATAAAGGCGGTTGTATGACCCTCGATGCTGCGGATAAAATGTCTCATTTCGTTAGGTTTTGTGATGCCTTTGGTATTCCCTGTATCTGGCTTTGTGACACTCCGGCATTTCTACCTGATGTAGAGGAAGAGAGGCGAGGGTTGATTCGTCATGGTAGTGGCATGATCCTGGCCAATACAGAGGCCACTGTCCCGAAGATTACTATTTTTATTCGAAAGGCATATGGTGGAGGGAGGCTTGCTATGCCAGGGCAGTTTTTAATGGGCGATATACAGGTTGCCTGGCCCACTTATGAACCCGGTTTAATGGGAGCAGAGGGTGCGGTTTCTATTATATATAGAAAGGAGCTTACTTCCATAGGAGATGAGAAGGCAAGAGAGGAACAGAAGAGGAGGCGTATCGAGGAGATGCAATGGGGTCTTGATATGCTTCTTCGTGAATCGACACAGAAGTTTATCGATCCGAGGGAAACAAGGCCTTTTTTAATCAGAGCATTAAAATGGTTAGAAAATAAAAAACAGCATTTCCCTTCAAAGAAACATGAAAATATCAGAGTTTAAATAAAAATAATCTAAATTAAAAATGAGAGGAAGTTGTTAAACCTATCAGAAATATAAAAGCTCAAAAGAGGTAATAAAATGGGAATATGTGGATATTGTGGTAGAATCCTTAGACTCGATTTGAATAGTGGGAGTATTAAGATAGATGACCTCGATGCCAGAATGGCTAAAGATTTCTTAGGCGATACAGGAATTGGCTTAAGATTAGCTTACGATTTAATAAAACCTGGCATAGACCCGCTCTCGCCAGAGAACGTTATCATATTTGGTGCAGGCCCTTTAGTTGGATTAAGAGGAATGAAAATGACCACACCAAGATTTAGTGTTGTGACAAAATTTCCTCTTAATGGTGTAATTGCGTTTTCAAATGGTGGGATGCATTTTGGGATTCGATTAAAAGAGGCTGGTTATGATCATATAGTAATAACTGGAAGATCAGAAAAGCCCGTTTACCTTCACATTTTCAACGAGAAAGTGGAATTATGTGATGCTAACAGTCTTTGGGGAAAGGATATCCTCGAAACAACTAATATGCTATGGGAGAGATATGGAAAGGCATATAGTGTAATCGCTATCGGGCAGGCAGGTGAGAACCTGACCAAAATGGCTCTTTGTCTAATTGATGGAATTGCAACGGCCGGAAAGGGTGGTTTGGCAGCGGTAATGGGGTCTAAGAATTTGAAGGCCATAGTGGTAAAGGGTACTAATAGTATAAAATTTGCTGATCAAGAAAGGTTAAGGGAATCGATTGAGCAAATTTTAATGACCTTTAAGTCAAATTCTGAACGTAGTGAATACCTGGATATGCCTGATGCTATGAGAAAATTTGGGAAGATGGCTTATTTCGATTTATATGTCAAGAGAAGCAGGATTGGAGGCCTTATTTATAAAAATTGGAGTAAGTTATATCCTGGAGATAAGATTATTGAGAGATTCGGCGCACAAACATTTCTCAATAAGTTAGAGAGGCATCCGACTGGTTGTCCGGGTTGTACCCATCCCTGTAAGGATATAGTACATATTAGGGAAGGCGAATATAAAGATTTAACTGTAGCCATCTCGAGTACCTTTGGCCGTGTAATAAATTTCGGGATATATAATGATGTTGATAGTATTGAAAGAGTTATTAAATGTATAGATATCGCTAATCGATATGGAATAGATACACATCTTTTCTGTCCTACTCTGTCGTATGCTGCTGAACTATATGAGCAAGGAATTATTACCCAGAAGGAGACCGAAGGTTTAGTTCTAAAGCTCGAATTCGAAACTATAATAAAGTTATTACAGCAGGTAGCCTATCAACAAGGTATAGGAAGGGTTTTGGGTGATGGTGTTTTAGGAATAGTAAAAAGATTTGGAGAGATTGCCGAGCCTAATGCAGTTCACATTAAAGGATTTAGCCCACAGTTTGATCCGAGGGTATCTCATGAGGGTCTTTGTTTAAACCAATTCGGCTCCATTGTGAATCCTGAAGGCGCAGGGATTAAACCAGCACACTGTGGATATTTTCCAGTGGTTGAGGGCCTTAAAGATAAAATAGATGAGTATTGTGAAACAATAGGTGTTCCTGAAGGAGCCAAAGAGAGAATCCTAAATACCTCATTCGGCTACAATGTCGCCAGATTAGTGCCATACTCTGAAGATATTTACATTATAATGAATTGTTTGGGTATCTGTGACCATGAAACGCCATATTTTAGCTTTAATCGACTTGCTCAGATTTACTCCGCTGCAACAGGAAATGAAATGAATGGAACAGAGATAAAGAAGGCAGGTGAAAGGATATGGAGCCTCCATAAGGTATTAAATGTGAGAGAAGGTCAAAGTAGAAAGGATGATAGGATCCCAAAAAGATGGTTATTACCTGTTAAGAATTCTGATGGTAGAGAAATCCCTAATAGTAGTCTAATAAGTACCGAAGGCAAGACTATTACAGAGAATGATTTCGAGAGATTACTGGATGATTATTATCAGGAAAGGGGTTGGGAGGTAGAAAGGGGGATCCCATCTAAAGAGAAGCTTATGGATTTAGGATTAGAGGATTTAGCAGAGGATCTTAAGAAGATGGGAATTTATAAATAATTAATTAAGACATAATCTGTAAAATATGGGAATAAATATGCATGAGAAACTTAAGGCTTTGGAGGATAGAAGAAGCTATCTTCTAAGAGGTGGGGGGATAAGAGAGGTTGAAAGGCAGCATCAACAGGGTAAACTCACTGCCAGGGAGAGAATTTTAAGATTGTTTGATGATGGCTCTTTTCAGGAGATTGACTTGTGGATTCGCCCCATTAAAACAGGATTTGATATTGATGAGAGGGACCTACCAGGTGATGCAGTGATTAGTGGATTTGGGAAGGTCCACGGTCGTCCGATTTTTGCCTATGCCCATGATTTCACTGTTGTGGGTGGGACTATGTCTTCGGGACAGGATCACAAGGTTACAAGATTGATAGAAATGGCTATTGAAGCAAGGGTCCCTTATGTGGGAATAGTTGATTCGGGTGGGGTTAGGATCCATGATTTATTTGGGAGGCCAGCATTCAGACCTATTCAAGCAGGAAGGCTTGGGATTGGAGGTACTACAGGCATCTTTGCCGCTCCATCAATTGCCTCTGGGGTGATCCCTCAAATCACAGTTATGTTGGGACCGTGTTATGCTGGGTCAGCTTATTCACCAACCCTTGCCGATTTTCTTATTATGCGGAGGGGAATAAGTTTCATGTCTGTTGCATCCCCCCAGCTTCTTAAGACCGTAACCTATAAAGATGTGACACAGGATGAGATAGGTGGTGCAGAGCTTCATGCCACAGTCACTGGAACTGCTGACTACCTTGCCGAGAGCGATGAGGAGGCTATTGATTTCTGTCGAGAGCTATTGACATATCTACCCTCTAATCATAGGGATTTTCCTCCTATTATTGATACCGGTGATGATCCAAACCGGAGGGAGGATAGCCTGCTTGAAATAGTACCAGAAGATCTTTCAAAGCCTTATGATATGCATGAAATTATTCATCGAATAGTTGATAATGGCAAATTTTTAGAAATCCAGAGATTATTTGCTAAAAGTATCATAATAGGATTTGGGCGTCTTGATGGCCAGACTGTGGGGATTGTGGCTAATAATCCATCACATGAGAATGGAATTTTAAACATAGATACATGTGATAAAGAAGCCCGCTTTATAAGATTCTGTGATTGTTTCAATATTCCATTGGTTTTCTTGGTTGATACCATAGGATTTTTACCGAGTTTTAAAGAGGAGAGGTCCCGAGATGGGCTAATCAGAACTGCAGCAAGGGTTGTTTTTTCTATTTGTGAGGCAACTGTTCCCATGATCGTTGTTTATATTGGAAGATGTTTTGGTCCGGCCAGGCTGATAATGGGAACACCGAGGATGGGTGTTGATATGGTCTATTCCTGGCCTTCTTCAAAGGTTGCAAGGATGGATCCTGATGAAGTAGTTGATATAATCTACAAAGAGGAGATTGAATCATCAAAAGACCCTGAGAGGGTGCGAAAGGAAAAACTCGATGAGCTTTTAAGAGATTACATCCAATTCCCTTTCCACTCTGCCGAGCATCTGATGGTCAATGAAATAATAGATCCCCGCGATACAAGACCCATTCTCATAAGGACACTAAAAACCCTGGCTCATAAAGAACCATTTCCAAGACCATGGAAGAAACATAGCCTGATACCTCGGTAAAAAATCCTGTGTTTAATTTTGAAATGAAGTGATTAGATTCTTACACAATGAAGTCTGAGAACTTTTCTCTAACATTGATGAAGTAAGCCCCCACCCGCTGGGGCTTTGTCGTAATGTCATTCTGAGGCTTTAGCCGAAGAATCTATGTTTTATAAAGGTTTGAATTCTATAGATTCCTCGCTTCGCTCGGAATGACAAAAATGGCATAAACGTCATTATGACACAGCCTCGTTGGGAAGAGGGGAATAGCGAGGGAAAATTTCAAATATCTTTGATTAGCATTTGCCTTGAATCTATAAAGATTAATAAAATTCTAAAGGAGGAATTGTAATGTTAGAATATCGAGATTTGAGAGAATGGATTCAAAAGATTGATGAGATGGGCGAATTGAGATACGCCGAAGGTGTTGATTGGAATTTGGAGTTAGGAGCTATTTGTGATGTTGCACTCCATAAATTTGGAAGTCCGGCAATATTGTTTCGTAAGATAAAGGGTTATGAAAAAGGGGGTAGGATCTTGGTTAATCACTACGGATCTTCACGGCGAGTGGGATTGGTGCTCGGGATCCCGTATAGTGAGAGTAAAATACAGATGGTGGAAGAGTGGCGAAAAAGGATTAAAAATCTCCAGTTAATTCCTCCAAAGGTCGTTACAACAGGGCCTATCAAAGAGAATATACTTCGGGGCGAGGAAGTTGATTTATTAAAGTTTCCAGTTCCTTTTTGGCATAAATTAGATGGAGGAAGATATATCGGGACAGGATGTGTAGTAATAACGAGGGACCCGGATGATGGGTGGGTAAATCTTGGAACTTATAGGGGGATGGTTCATGATAAATCAACCATGGGTTTGTATATTAGCCCGGGTAGGCATGGGAGAATACATCGTGATAAATATTTCCAAAGAAATAAGCCTTTTCCAGTGGCTATAGTCTTCGGTTGCGATCTTAACATACTGACATTTTCCCAGATATCAATGGCACCATATGGAATTTCAGAATATGATTACGCAGGCGGTTTAAGAGGGGAACCTATAGAGGTAATTATAGGAGACTACACCGGCCTGCCCATTCCTGCTTCAGCTGAAATTGCTATTGAGGGTGAGTGCATCCCTGGAGAGACAAAAGCGGAAGGACCTTTCGGTGAATGGACAGGATATTATGGGGGCGGAGCCAGGGATGAACCTGTAATACGAGTAAAGACACTTATGTATAGGAATGATCCAATAATTAATGGTTGGCCTCCTGTTCGCCCGCCAAGTAATACAAATTATTTAAGAGCAATCATAAAGTCCGGAAGTATGTGGGATGTCCTTGAAAAGTCAGGACTTCCAGATATAAAAGGTGTTTGGTGCCATGAAGTTGGCGGGACCTGGTTATTTAATGTAATTTCAATCAAGCAAAGATATCCGGGCCATGCAAAACAGGCTGCGTTGCTGATGTCTCAATGCCGGGAAGGTGTTAGTTCAGGTAGATTTATTATTGCGGTTGATGAGGACATTGATCCATCTAATTTGGGAGATGTTGTCTGGGCTATTTGTACAAGATGCGATCCAGAGAAATCGATTGATATTATCAGAAGATGTTTGGGTACTCCTTTAGATCCCATCTATTATAAGAAAGGACCGATACCCTATGATGGATTAAATTCCAGAGTTATCATCGAGGCATGTAAACCATTTGAATGGATAGGAGATTTTCCTCAGGCCGTCCAAATAGACCCAGAAATAAAACACGAAATTGAGAGAAAATGGGAGATGTTATTTAGATAATCCTCTATTGGAAGGGCATAGCAGATTTAAGAATGAAAAGGCTTAGCAAATTATAGTTTCAGAATAAGCCATTTAAGTTTTTGGAAGGAATTACCAATGAATTTCGATTTTACCGATGAGCAAAAAAGATTCCGAGAAGATGTTCGAGATTTTCTTAAATCAGAATTGGAGAAGGGATCATTTGAACCTAAACTCAATGCCTGTGTAGATGGATTTTCTCAAGAATTCTCCAAAAAGATGTCAAAAAGGGGATGGATAGGATTGACCTGGCCAAAGGAATATGGTGGAAAAGGTTTGGGTTATGTGGATCGGGCTATCTTGTTAGAGGAGATGATAAAGGCTCAAGCCCCTATTGCATTCCATTTTGTGGCGGAAAGGCAGGTCGGGCCTGCATTGATTCATTTTGGTAGTGAGGATTTGAAAAAGGAGTTCTTGCCAAAGATTCTTAATGCCGAGATCTCTTTCTGTCTCTTATTCAGTGAACCGGATGCTGGATCTGACCTGGCATCTGTAAAGACCACAGCTCTTAGTGAAGGGGAATTTTATGTGGTAAATGGCCAGAAGGTATGGACAACAGGAGGTCACCTAACAGATTTCGGTTGGCTTCTTGCCAAAACCAATCTTGATCCAGCTTTACCCAAACATAAGACTTTAAGCGAATTCATTCTTGATATGAGGACTTCGGGGGTTACAGTTCAGCCACTAATCAATATGGCTGGAGTTCACTCTTTTAATGAGGTATTCCTTGATGACGTAAAAATACATAAAGATTACCTTGTTGGAAAGAAGGATAATGGTTTTCAGCAGATCATGGAGCAGGTCGTTTATGAAAGGGCAGGGATTGAGAGATTGTTGCAGAATTATCCTGTGAAGGAGATTTTATTGGATTATGTGAAGACAAAAAAGAGAAACGGAAGATATCTTTGGGATGATCCTGTAGTAAGAAACCTTATTGCTTCACTGGAGATAGAGTTTAATATTGGAAGGCTTCTCTGCTATAAAGTAGCCTGGGAGATAGACCAGGGAAAGATACCAAACTACGAAGCCTCTGTGTGCAAAGTTTTCTGTACCCAATATGAAAAAAAACTAAGTGACGTAGCTACACAGATAATGGGCTTATATGGTCAACTCTTACCAGGTTCAAGATACGCTCCCTATGAAGGGATAGCTGCAGAATCATATTTATGGAGCCCTTCCTATACATTACAAGGAGGGACTGTAGAGGTACTTAAAAATATTATTGCATTGAGAGGGCTTAAACTCCGGACCAAATAGGGAAGCTCATGATTATGAATAAAGATATTGCGGCTTTCCCATAAGAGGCATGAAGATGGAATTTAGTTTGAATCAGGAACAGATCATTTTGAAGAACGAAGTCAGAAGGTTCCTCCAAAATGAGTGTCCATTGGATTTTGTAAAAGAAATGATAATGGATGAGAAGGGCTATTCACCTGCTTTATGGAAAAAGATGGCAGATCTCGGATGGATGGGAGTTTGGCTGGAAGAGAAATATGGAGGTAGTGGAGGAACCTTTTTCGATCTATCTATTATACTGGAAGAGATGGGCCGATTTCTTCTCCCGAGCCCATTCTTTTCTACAGTGATTTTAGGTGGCGTGACGATCACGAAATGGGGTGATGAAGCACTGAAGAAGAGATTTTTACCTCAGATCGCCAGTGGTGATACGATTATGACAATGGCATTGTCAGAAAGGGAGGATAGTTATAACATTGATGTATGTGAATCAAAAGCTGAACCAAAAGCAGATGGTTATGTGCTTCAAGGAAAGAAGATATTTGTTCCCAATGCCCATGTGGCAAACTATATAATTTTCCCTTCGAAGACCTATGAAAATGGCTATTCAGATGGAATATCACTATTCATTGTTGAAAAGAAAAGCGAAGGGATCGAGATTATACCTCTTATCTCTCTCAATCTTGAGAGACAATTCGAAGTGAGTTTTAAGGATGTTCATGTATCCAAAGAGGATTTAATAGGCAAACAGGGAGAAGGAGGAAATATGATAAAGGGCCTATGGCCCATAGCTTTGTCTGGTAGATGTTGTGAGATGTTGGGGGCGATGCAGAGGGTTTTTGAGATCACATTGGATTATGTTCAAAAAAGGAGACAATTTGATCGTCCTCTATCAGCCTTTCAAGTGATACAGCATGACTGTGCAGATATGGCCATTGATATTGAGTGTTCAAAACTTATTACCTATCAAGCTGCCTGGAGGATAAGCAGTGGTTTGCGTTCGGATAAAGAGGTTGCTATGGCTAAAGCCTGGACAAGTGATGCATTAAAAAGGATAACGACAATGGCTCACCAGATTCATGGAGGGATTGGGTTCACAGAGGACCAGAATCTTTATCTCTATTTTCGATACGCCAAGGCAAAAGAGGTTGAGTTTGGAGATGCGAACTTTCATAAAGAAATAGTTGCAAGAGAAATGGATTAATTGATTTTCTACGTAGTGGAGGAGATAAAGGTGGCTTTGAATAGAAGAAATATCACTCAAGAACTGGTAGAATTTATTACAGCAATACGTTTTGAGGATCTGCCAAAAGAAGTCGTGCATGAAGCAAAGCGTGTAATTCTTGACTCTATAGGGTGTGCCCTGGCAGGTGTTCACACCGACAAGGGAAGGATTTCGATTAATTTTGCAAGGCGATTTAATGGTAAACCGGAGTCAACCGTTCTCGGGACAGCAAACAAGCTCTCATGTATAAATGCCGCTTTTGCAAATGGTGAACTCATCAATGCATTGGATATGGATGCCGTCATGTATCCGGGCCATATTTCTCCCTATGTCATTCCAGGGCCATTAGCGGTGGCAGAGAGTATAGGGGCTTCTGGGAGAGACCTAATCTTGGCAATAGCAATCGGACATGAAATTTCAGGAAGGATCGGAGAATCTTTGAGGGGATCAAAGAAGTTTATCAAAGAGGATACTGGAGGGAAAATAGTTATCTCTGATGTCCACGGGCTAAGCTCCTCAATATTTGGAGGCACTGCTGGTATTGGAAAGATTTTAAAATTTGATAAAGAAAAGATGCTCCATGCAATTGGAATAGCTGGTCATATCTGTCCGGTTCCAACAGTTGGTAAATGGCAGAATACAGATCCACCAAGCACAATGGCAAAATATCTTTCAGCAGGCTGGTTGGGTAAGGCTGAGATTACAGCTGTTTTTCTGGCAGAGACAGGATATATCGGAGACATTGATGTATTTGGAGGAGAATATGGTTTTTGGAAATTTTATGCCTCTGATAAATGGAGGCCGGATATACTTATGGATAAATTAGGTCAGGAATGGAGGTTCTTAAAGATTTCTTATAAGCCCTATCCATGCTGTCGCCTGATGCACAGTGGACTTGATTCTTTCATCAAGATTATTGAAGAAAATAAACTTTTGCCTCAAGAGATAGAGAAGGTAAACCTATTACTTGATCCACTTACAGATAAACCATTATGGTACAATAAAGAGATAAAGAGCCATGTTGATGCTCAATTCAGCGTGCCTTATGTATTTGCAGTAGCAGCCCATCGGATAAAGATTGGAGCAGATTGGCAAAGTCTATCGACCATCTCCAATCCGAGTATAAGAGATTTTATGAACAAGGTCAGTTTTAAACCCCATCCCCATTTTGATGAAATGATGCTAAAGGGAAGGATGAGTTCGCTGTCAAAAGTTGAGGTTTTTGCGAGAGGAAAAATTTTTAGTGAGGAAAAGACATGGATGAAGGGGGATCCATTTCCAGAAGAAGCAAGAATGAGGGATGAAGAACTTGTTGAGAAATTCAGAAATAATGGGAGAGGTATTATAAATGAAGATAGTCTTGGAAAAGTGGTGGAAATAATATTTAAATTGGATGAAGTAGAAGAAATTGGTGAGCTAATGAAAAGTTTGGTTTCCACATTTTAAGGATAAATGTAAGAGGTCTGTAAAATTAAATTAATTGGGAGGTCTGTAAA
>JBBITW010000053.1:0-19454 GCA_037440525.1 Deltaproteobacteria bacterium | reverse complement strand
TAAATTTTTAGTTCTTCTCCAATATAGTTATTAAAAAGGATTCTCCGATAGAATTGGATATGCCTCTGGCAAAAAGGATTTTAGGATTCAAGGGTTTAGGTGTTTATTTTAAAAAGACTTTATTAGTTTCTTAAGCATTCTTTTAACTTCTCATATATCTAAATTTTTGTAAATATCTAAACATATTTCCAAATTTTTAACTCTTTGTAATTCTTAATTATTTCCCTCGAATCCTTGACCCCTTGAATCCTCATGATTTTATAAGATTTTCTCAGACATCCCTGCCAGATCACTAAATTCCCCGCTTCAGTGATATATTATAGAGTCGCTCAATTTAGGATTGATTTAAGTCTATTTCTTATGATAAAGTTAATCAGGGGTGCTTTGAATCAAATCATTATTTTTTGGTCATATCAAAAAAGTTGATAGAATCATGAGGATTCAAGGAGTCGGGGCAGATACAGGAGAAGTTAAAAGAATGCTTAAGGCACTAATAAAGTCTTTTCCGCCAGAGGCGGTCCAATTCTATCGGAGAATCCTTTTTAGCAACTAAATTGGAAAGGAGAGTCAGGATGGCACTCATCACGCCAGAACAGTATGAGCAGAGTTTGAAAAGAAGAGGGGCTCTAAAAATATTTATGAATGGAAAACAGGTTAGAGATGTTTTTGAAAACCCAAATATCCGTACGGTAATAGAATCGAATAAGGCAAGCTATAAGTGGGCATTAAATCCCGAATATCAGGATATTATGACAGTAAAGTCTCCTCTGACAAAAGATCGGGTAAATCGGTATGTTTATGTATGTCGAAGCAGGGAGGATTTGATAGCAAAAGCAATGGCCGGGACATTTACAGCTGAAAGATTGGGGACATGCATCTATCGTTGTCCAGGACTTGATGCATTTCATGCCCTTGCCAGCACGACATGGGAGATGGATAAGGAAATAAGGACAGAATATCATCTCAGGTTTATGAAATATCTCAAATGGGTTCAAGAAAATGATCTTGTGGTTGCTGGGGCTATGACAGAACCGAGGGGGGATCGAAAGAAAAGGGCGGCTGATTGGCCTGATCCATTTCTCTCTTTAAAGGTTAAGGAGAAAAGGTCGGATGGAATCATCGTCAGGGGTGCAAAGATTAATATAAGTGGTGCCTACGTAGCAAATGAGATCCTGGTTCTTCCTCAGTCTGCAAAGAGAAAAGAGGAGAAAGATTATGCCCTGGCATTTGCAATCCCGGCGGATACAGAAGGGATTACCTATATCTGTCAGTACTCTCCCCACTCTGCAGAGAGGGAGATGGCAGATGATATTTTTGAACTGGGAAATCCCATATTTGGTCAAAGGGAGACATCCATGGTTGTGTTTGATAATGTCTTTGTTCCATGGGAGAGGGTTTTTCACTGCGGAGAAACTGAGTATTCGATCAAACTTGTTGAAAGATTTGCCAGAACTCACCGGATGACATGCGGGGGGACCTGCAAGGTTGGTTTTATGAATCTAATAATAGGTGCATGTAAACTTCTCCAGGAGTTTAAGGGGCTGGAAAAGGCACAGCATATCAACGACGAATTGATGGAGATGGTTGTTCTCCGAGAAACAGGAAGGGCGTGTGGTCTGGCAGCGGCCCATCTCGGAGTTGAGGAGCCAGAGGGCTCCGGGGTATTTCTCCCTGATGAATTGATGGGCAATGTCTCCAAACTCAACATCTGTAATGCATTCTGGCGGGTAATGGCATTAGCCGGAGATATAGGTGGAGGGCTGATTGTAACATTACCTTCTCTTAAAGAGCTTAAAAATCCTGAAACAAAAAGATATGTGGAGGAATTTTTGGGGTTCGGTTCAGAGGTTTCGGCAGAATATATTATGAAAGTCACCAAACTTCTCCAGAACTGGACAGCCGGAGAGCATGGAGTTGGCACCTGGCATGGGGCAGGTCCTGTAATGGCCCAGAAGATTATGATCCAGAGAGTTGTGGATTATGAACATGAAAAGAGACTTGTGAAAGAGGCACTTGGTATTTTAAAGAATTAGAAAGAGAAATGCCATATGATATAGGAATGTCCTGAAAAGGCTATCACCGAAGGAGCGTAGAATGTTTGGAAAGGTTGTTGGTGTATGCATGAGTCAGAGAAAGTCAGAGCCGAAAATGAATGTAAAAAAGGGGTTTCTCCAGAAAGGGATGGGTTTGGTTGGTGATTCTCACGCAGGTAGTGAAAAGGAGGTAAGCCTTCTCGCAATAGAAAGTATTCGAAGAATTAATCAGGATAAAGGAATTTTGGCTGCGCCTGGCTCTTTTGCTGAAAATATCACTACCGAGGGAATTGATTTGATTTCCCTTGCCATAGGTTCTAAGTTAGAGATCGGTAATGCAAAACTCGAGGTAATTCAAATTGGTAAAGACCTTTCACAACCTCACAGCTATAACTTTCAGGGGTATTCCATTTTACCAAAGGAGGGAATCTTCTGTAAGGTTATCGAGAGTGGGGAGGTTAAGGTAGGAGATAATATAAGATTGATCAGTGATTGAATAATTTTTTTCTGAATTAAGAGTCAGCAATTTAATTGAAGAAGAAAGGAATGGAATATGCTTTTATTCGATCTTGGTAAACTTCCCTCTCAGCAATCGATGCTTATATTTCATGCCCTTGCCAGAATGGGGATAGAGGCCCTGGTAATTGTATCACCAAAAAGCCCTCTTGCCAGCATAGGATATTTTCAAGATGCAGAAAAAGAGGTGGATCTTCAATACTGCAGGGAACACGGCATCCCATTTATGCGAAGAGAAGTAGGAGGAGGAGCCACATATCTCGATGAAAACCAGATCTTTTATCAACTCATCTGGAGAAGAGACAATCCTAAATTCCCGAAGGCGATTGATGAGATCTATCCCTGGTTCTCTGAGGCCCCTGTTGAGACTTATAGAAGATTTGGGATAAAGGCAGAATACCGAGCTATCAATGATATTATTACAAGGGATGGAAGGAAGATTGCTGGCGAGGGGGGAGCAGATATTGGGGAGTGTATGGTATTTGTGGGTGGGATTCTTCTCGACTTCGATTACAAGACAATGAGCAAGATTTTGAAGGTCCCTGATGAGAAGTTCAGAGATAAGGTATTTAAAACAATGGAAGAGAATCTGACCACCATGAAAAGGGAATTGGGAATGATTCCGCCGAGAGATGAAATCATATCTGTTCTAAAGGAAGAATTTCAAAAAAGGATAGGTCCTCTGATGGATGCCTCATTAAGCCAAGAAATTATATATAAGATGAGAGAACTGGAAGTATGGATGACTTCTGAGGAGTTTCTCTATAAAAAGACCCAAAAGATTGCCAGAGGGATAAAGATAAGAGAGGGGGTAGAGGTTCTCTATGGTATCCACAAGGCAAAGGGCGGTCTTATTCGAACGGAAGAAGAGATAATGGAGAAAAGGCTTGAAGAGATTACCATCTCAGGTGATTTTACATTTTACCCCAAGGAAGGTTTAAGCAAGATGGAGAAGGTATTAGAAAAGGTTTCTCTCGAAGAGGGAGAGATTATAGATCGCGTTGAGGCTTTCTATGAAGAGCGAAAGATTCAGTCCCCTGGAGTTGGGTCGAAAGATTTTGCGACTGCTATTTTGAACCCTGTAAAGGAGACATAGAAGTAACCCGTCACTTAAATGGGGCTAAGTTAAAAGATCTGGCAGGAATATCTTCGAAAATCTTATCAAGCGGACGATTTAAATCTCAGACATCCCTGCCAGATCACTAAATTCCCCGCTTCAGTGATGCATTACACATAGAAAATTCTAATTGATACTAAATTGAATGGTTTTTTTATAAAAGCCTTTCCGTAAAAGGCGGATCAGTCATTGCGAGTAGCTAAAGGGTTTCGTGGCAATCCGACGAAGTTGTGGCGAGGACCCCGCACTTGGTGCGGGGGACGTGGCAATCTCATAGATTCCTCGCTTCGCTCGGAATGACAATTTAGTAAAGATTGCTTCGGCTCTTAATGACAATCTTTAATCGGTCAATTTAGATATAAGTAAAAATTCATTAAATTGGAGGATCGTTAATGGAAAGGGTGGAAAAGGTTTTTTGTGGTCGTATGGATCATGGTGGCTGTGGGCTTCTGGTGAGAATTGAAAGTGGCAGGATCGTCCAGATAAAGGGAGATCCCGATTCTTTTACAAAGGGTTTCATCTGTCCTAAAGGCCGTGCCCATATCGAACGGATTTATCATCCTGAAAGATTGCTATATCCTCAGAAAAGGGTTGGAGAAAGGGGAGAAAATAGATGGCAGAGGATTTCATGGGATGAAGCCCTGGAGATCATAGTTAATAAACTTTTGGAATGTAAAGAGAGATTTGGACCGGAATCTGCAATTTTTATGCAGGGCACACCAAAGGGATTGGAAAACCTTCTCCTTTACAGGTTTGCACACAGTTTTGGAAGCCCAAATGTCGTTGCTACAGGGGCTGTATGTTTTGCTCCAAGACTCGGTGCCTCTCTGATTACAAATGGTTATTATCCCCATCCCGATCTTGAGCATCCACCAGAACTAATTGTAATCTGGGGAGCAAATCATTTTTCGACAAGTGCAGATGGGGTCCTCTCTCCAGAGCTCAGGATGGCAATAAGAAAAGGCTCACGAGTAATATCTATTGATCCTGTTAAGAGACCCATAACTTCAAAGTCAGAACAATGGCTCAGGATAAAACCAGGGACAGATGGACTTTTAGCTCTGGGGATGATAAAGGTCATAATTGAGGAAGAAATCTACGACAGGGAATTTGTTGAAAATTGGACCTCGGGTTTTGAAAGATTGAAGGCCCATATCAGGTCTTATTCACTCGAAGATATAGCAGAGAGGACATGGATTTCATTAGATATGATCAGGAATGTGGCAAGAACTTATGCGAAGGCAAAATCTGCGTCCATTCTCTGGGGGAATGCTATTGATAGCAATGTTAACAGTGTTCAGACAGCAAGAAGTCTCCTGATACTTATGGCATTAAGTGGCAATTTAGATAGACCCGGAGGAAACATTCAGGCAGGGATGCCGGCAGTAGTCGGAACCGCTGAATTCACACTCTCAGAGAAGTTTAGATTGTTTCAGGAAAAGATGATTGGAAGAAATTTTAAACTCGCATCGATGCTTCGATTTGTTCCCTATCAGATAGCTATAAAGGCAATCCTTACGGAAGAACCCTACAGGATAAATTTTGCCTATATTCAGGGGACAAATCCCATGATGAGCTATCCAGATACTAAAGAGACCTATCAGGCATTGAAGAAGGTTGATTTTCTTGTTGTAGCTGATCTCTTTATGAATCCCACAGCACAACTGGCAGATATTGTTCTACCGGTTGCATCACATTTTGAGTTTAATGATCTTGGTTTTTATGGGCTTCCTTTTGGAAGGATACTGGTGCGGCCTAAAATTGTTGAGCCTCCTGGTGAATGTAAGTCTGATATAAAGATCCTTAATGAAATAGCCCAGAGATTAGAGCTCGAAGATCAGTTCTGGAGAGACGAAGAGGAGTGTATAAACTATATCCTCAAACCTTCTGGCCTTCATTTTAATGATTTAAAAGAGAAGGGCTGGATTATAGAGGGTGAGAGGAGATATGAAAAGTATAAAGAAAAGGGATTTAGAACTGAAACGGGCAAGGTGGAGATTTACTCTATATGGATGGAAAGAAATGGTTTTTCCCCTCTTCCTGTATTTATAGATATTGATGATTATGATAAAGATATGGATATGATCTTTACATCTGCAAAGGTGCCAGTCTTTTTTCATTCGATGAATAGAAATCTCCAATCATTGAGGGATAGTCATCCTGATCCGAGGATGGGTATCCATAAAGACAAAGGTCTAAGCATTGGGATAGAAGAAGGGGATTGGGCATGGCTGGAGAATAGAAAGGCGAGAGTGAAATTTAAAACCAATTTTTTAAAGGATATTGATCCACGTGTTGCTGTGGTTGAACATGCATGGTGGTTTCCTGAAATGGATCCACAAATGTTATATAAATTTATGGATTCGAATATAAATGTGCTAACGGAAAGTGGTCCATCCTGTGAACCTTCTATAGGAACTGTAAACCTGAGAGGACTCCGATGCAGAGTCTCAAAAGCCCCTCCTTGAATCACGCCATTTAACCATTTAAATCATAGCTCTAACAAAGAGCTCTGAAAAAGTCTATAAATTCCCCCTCACCTCGGTTGCGAGTCGTACCGACCCTTCCCTTTCCCCAATGGGCTCTGTGGCAATGAGATGTATGCGATGTTTGTCATTCCGAGCCTCCTTTTTCTGTCATTCCGAGCGAAGCGAGGAATCTTAGGAAAGATTTCTCGGCTAACGCCTCGAAATGACAGCAGAGTGGTGTCATTCCGAGCGAAGCGAGGAATCTATAGAATTCAAAACCTTATAAAACATAGATTCTTCGGCTAAAGCCTCAGAATGGAACCCTACCTCCCCAGTCTATAGGAATATTTTTTATACTTTTTTTAGAGACCTTAAAATCCTTATTGACAAATATTTACTCCTAAATTATAATTATTTTGTAGCTATTTTATAGTTAAAAATAACCAATTTTTGAAAATTATTACTTGACAATTTGTAAACACTTTATTATAAATAGATTTAATTGTGAAATAAATAACTTGTAATAATTAATAGAGACTTTTAGATTGTTATGATACAAAAAAAGGCCACTAAAATTAATCGGCAACCTTCTATCAGTACTCAAAGTAAGTCCAAGTTCGAGGTATATGGTGAGGAAATGATAGAGAAAGAGGTTAAGCAGAGCGGTAATAGTGGCAGGGTTTATCTTCCCCCTGAATGGGTGGGGAAACGGGTAAAGATCATCCGTATTGACTGAGGGGAGAGTGCAGAGAGGAGTCAGGATAAGAAGAATCAGGGTTGAGGACATTTCCGGGATTGTATCTATCCAGGAGTCCATTTTGCAGAAAAAGGTATCGAGAAGGTGGATTAAGATGGTAGAGGATCATATAAAGAAACAGGAGTCAATAGGTTTTGTTGCATTGAAGGATGGCCGTGTGGTTGGGTTTATAATAGGTGAGATAAAAGGGGAAGGTTTTGGTCTGGAGCAGAGTGGCTGGATTGAGGTGGTTGGGGTAGAGCCACGACATATGGGCACTGGTATTGGCAGGATGTTGGCAAAGAATCTTTTTTCATTTTTTAAAAAGGAGGGAATAAGGGATATCCATACCACTGTTCGCTGGGATGCAGGGGATATGCTATCCTTTTTTAAAGCTATTGGTTTTGATCGTTCTCCATTTATAAACCTCAGAAAACATCTGGATTAATTATATAGAAGTTTTTATATACAGGTAATTTTTCAGGAGAAGAAAATGAGATACGGAGAGACAGGTTTTAACTTAGAGATTGATTTATCTCGAGGAAATATTGAAAAGGTAGAGACTGATTCTGGATTGACCGATATTTATCTTGGGGGATTGGGCACAAATGCCAAGATATTGTGGGATAGGGTTACCCCTGAGATTGAGCCCTTTTCTCCTGACAACCTTCTCATATTCAGTTCCGGACTTCTATCAGGAACACCCGCACCAAGTTCAAACCGAACAATTATTACCTCTCTTTCACCTCAAAATTCCCTTTTTGGATTTTCCATTATGGGAGGATACTGGTCACCAGAATTGAAATATGCAGGATACGATAAAATCATTATCAGGGGTAAGGCCTCTGATTGGGTTTATCTTTGGATAGATAATGATAGGGTTGAAATTCGTGATGCCCGACACCTTCGGGGTCGAAGCACATACGAAACCGGGGAGATTATAAGAGAGGAGACGAACGAGCCAAGAGCACAGGTAATCTCCATTGGACCTGCAGGTGAGAATAGAGTTTATTTTGCATCAATCGAGACCTATAGAGGGAGTGCAAGTAGATTGGGCCTTGGTGCAGTGATGGGTGATAAAAAACTTAAGGCAATAGCAGTTCGGGGGACAAAGGATATAAATATTGCAAGGCCCAGTGAATTTATAGAGCAATGTAATAAGGTACTTGAGTATATCCAGTATAGACTTAATAATCCAATACCTGGGGTGCCACCTATATTGGCATATATAGGTTCTCCCCAGGAGATGGCATTACATGATGAGGAATGGCATCTTGATAGTTTTGCCTGGGGTCATGCCCGTTCAAGAAGAAAGGGCTTCTGGAATAAAGAAGTAGAAAAACAGTGGGCAGATACCATGGAAAAGGTTAGAAAGCGTCTTATCAGCTGCTATAATTGCCCTGTAAGATGCGCAGGAATCATTGAAGTTCCAGGTTATCCTACATATATACTGAAATGTTTCACGAAACTTACCTATGTAATGGCCGCTCAGGTAGACGACCTGGATTTTGGATTTCAAATAATCTCCAAGGCTCAGCATTATGGAATAGATGGTTTTACAGCCCCCCAGGTTATGGCCTTTGCTGTTGAACTATACGAAAACGGTATACTCACCGACGCTGATATGCCAGGATTTCCAAAAGATCCAAAGGAAAGATTCTACTGGCTGCTTGACAAGATTGTTAGGAGAGAGGGGATTGGGGATGTATTGGCCGATGGGGTCTATTGGGCGGCACGAAAGATTGGCAGAGGAGCAGAGGCATTTGATCATAATACAATTAAAAAACATGAACAGGTTCCAATAAAATTGGGCATGTTGAACCCAATCTATTATATCATGTGGTCAACAGGGGAGAAGGCAAACATCACACAGATTGAAGGACAGATTCCTCAGATGCCCCTATCGAAAGAGGTTAGGGAGGATTTTGTCAAGGATTGGATCCAGGTTCCTACTGGAAAGGAAGAGAGGTTTAAACAGTTTATCCTCGAATGGGGTGAAGAGGGGAAGGTATTTCCTTTCTGGCCACCTCCTGATCTTGTAAGTGAACTGGTTGAGTGGCAGGAGATAATGCATTATATTGATGACTCTCTCGGGATATGTGCAGGAGTCTCCTCATTCCCGATCAAGCCTCCATATCATATACACAATCTACCAGTTTTGGTCTCTTCTGCAACAGGGCTTGATATAGATGAAGGTGGACTATGGAAGATTGCTACAAGGGTGAGAAACCTTGTAAGGGCTAACAATATAAGGAGGGGCCTGAGAAGAGATGATGAAAAACCCCCAGAAGACCACTGGAAGAGGAGATTTCCTGATTACGAACAGAAGTTACTGGATGAATATTACAAATACAGGGGATGGGACAGCCGCGGTATTCCTACCAAAGAAACATTGGAGAACCTTGGTCTTGATTACGTGTATGAAGATTTTCTGAAGAGAGGAATACTGGATCTGGAATAAATAAGAGGGAGGCCTATGAAGAAGAAGGTTAAGATAATAAAGATCGATCCTGAAAAATGTAATGGTTGTCGTGCATGTGAGGTGGCATGCGCCATCTTCCATTCAAACCCAAAATATAGTAGCGTCAATCCTGCAAGGTCAAGGATTCATATATTCAGAGACGAATTGAAAAATGTCTTTGTCCCGGTGAAGGCGAGTTTTTATACGAGTGCAGAATGTGCGGGTAGGCATGTCTATATGATGGATGAAAAGGCACAGAGTGAATTTGGGAAAAATATTAGTGTCTGTAGTTTTTGTGGGGCATCGTGCCCTTCAAGAGACCTGTTCAAAGAACCCGAATCACATCTTCCACTAAAATGTGATATGTGTGAAGATGATCCCCCTCTTGAAGAACCGATGTGTGTGAAGTGGTGTCTGGTTGATGCCTTAACATATGAAGAGAGGGAAGAGGAGGTGGAGGAAGAAGTGAAGAGGGATGAATTGGAGATAGCGCTGGAGTCATTGATTGACAGATATGGATTAAACAATATAATGGACTCTGTTGCTCGAATGTCAATCTCAAAGAAAGCCGAAAAGACAAAGTAAGAGAAGAGGATCGGAATAGATAATGGAAACAATACCCATAGCACCATTCAAAGTGGTTATCGATGGTATCAAAGAGTCAGGTGGAGAGGCCTTTAAATTATGCTATCAATGTGGATTATGTGAGACGGTTTGTCCATGGAACCGCGTAAGAAGATTCCTTCTTCGTAGTATTATCCATCAGACACAACTGGGTCTTGTTCCTTTTGAATCAGAGGACCTTTGGCTCTGTGCTACCTGCCGTAGTTGTGTGGCGAGGTGTCCAAGAGGTGTTGAGACAATAGAGATCTTCAGGGCACTTCGTCGGATTCTGGTTCCGGACGGTGTTGTTCCGACAAGCATTCCAAATCTTCGGGGTGTGATGACAAGCATTGCCAGTGTTGGTAATCCATGGGGGCAGGATCCAAATGATAGATCAAACTGGACAAAGGGTATTGAGGTAAAAGAGTTTACTGAGGAAACAGAGTTTCTATATTTCCCATGCTGTTATCCCAGCTATGACCCAAGACTTAGAAATGTATCTCAAGCCACAGCCACCATTCTCAACAGGGCAGGAGTTGATTTCGGGATATTGGGATCCAAGGAGAATTGCTGTGGTGAGAGTGTTCGAAAGGCAGGAAATGAGACATTATTCAAACGCCTCGCAAGGGAAAATATAAAGACCTTTATCGAAAATGGAGTGAAGAAGATAATTCTCTCCTCCCCACATTGTTACCATACTTTCAAGAATGAATATTCTGAATTCAAGGCAAACTTTGAGGTAGTCCATATCTCCCAATTTCTTTTTAAGCTTGTAAATGAAGGAAGACTCAGTTTCACCGGGGAGTATAGAAAAAAGGTTACATATCATGATCCCTGTTATCTCGGCAGACATAATGGTATTTATGATGAACCACGCAATGTTTTAAGAAAGATTCCAGGCTTAGAACTGATTGAGATGAATGAGAAAAGGGAGAACAGTCTTTGCTGCGGGATGGGCGGAGGAAGGATCTGGATGGAGACTGCGAAGGATGAAAGATTCTCAAACCTGAGGCTTGAGCAGGCAATCGAGGCTGGGGCTGAGGTGCTAATAACTTCCTGTCCATATTGCATCACCGCCTTTGAGGATAGCAGGTTAAGTTTGAAGGATAGTGATGCCATTCAGATTAAAGACATCACTGAGGTTGTGCAGGAAGTGATTTAGAAATAAATAAACCGATGAGGGCATAAGAGGTGGAAAGAGAGAGGATTGAAGAGTTTATAAAAAGTCTCGTCAAAAAGAATTTTGGTGATGTAATGGTTGTAGGTGGGGGTATAAGCGGTATTCAGGCTTCGCTCGACCTTGCCAATGCAGGGTTTAAGGTCTATATGGTTGATAAGGCCCCGAGCATTGGCGGGCATATGGCCCAGCTTGATAAGACCTTTCCAACAAATGAGTGTTCCATCTGAATACTCTCGCCCAAAATGGTCGAGGTCGGCCGTCATCCAAACATAGAGGTTCTGAGCTATACAGAGGTTGATGAGATAGAAGGGGAAGAAGGGGATTTCAGGGTCACACTTATAAGAAAACCCCGATATATCATTGAAGGAAAATGCACAGGTTGTACTACATGTGTTGAATATTGCCCCATAAAGGTTCCTGACCCATTTAATCAGGAGATATCGAAAAATAAAGCCATCCATATATATTTTGCTCAAGCCATACCACTTATCACCTATATAGATGAGAATAGTTGTATATACTTAAAGGAGAAGAAATGTCGTATATGTGAGGTGGTATGTGAGAAGAAGGCTATAGATTTTTCTCAAACTCCAGAGAAGGTGGAGATAAATGTAGGGGCGATCGTTCTTGCTCTTGGTTTTGAGCCATTTGATCCTAAGATAAGAGATGAATATGGTTATGGAAAGATGCAGAATGTATTGACAAGCATGGACTATGAGCGGATGCTTAGCTCCACAGGTCCATATGAGGGCGAGATAAGACGGACCTCTGATTTGAGGCATCCAAAGAAGATAGCCTGGATTCAATGTGTCGGTTCAAGACAGGTCCTTCCGGGAGGAAATAGTTACTGTTCAAGTGTATGTTGTACATATACCCAGAAGCAGGTCATTTTAACAAAAGACCACGATCCTGATGCAGAGTGTGTGGTGTTTCATAATGATATACGTGCATTTGGAAAAGACTTTGAGAGATTTTACCAGAGGGCAGAGGCCCTTTCAGGGGTTCGATTTATAAGAGGTTATGTATCCATAGGCAAGGAGGATCCAGTAACAAAAAATGTTACGATAAAGTATTCGAATCCAGAGGATGGGGTTAAAGAGGAAGAGTTCGATATGGTTGTATTATCGGTAGGATTAAATCCTCCTCCGGATATAAATGGGGTGGCCAAAAGGTTAGGAATAGAGCTCAATTCCCATGGGTTCTGTAAGATAAACCCTTTTAATTCCATGAGAACCAATAGGTCTGGAATATTTGTAAGCGGAGCATTTCAGGGACCTATGGATATTCCGGAATCGGTTTTCACTGCAAGTGCCGTAGCTTCCCAGTGTGGCGAGCTACTCGATTACAGGCGAAATAAACTGACAACAAAAAGGGTTTACCCTCTCGAGAGGGATGTATCCCAGGAAGAGCCGAGAGTCGGTGTATTTGTATGTTATTGCGGGGCAAATATCGGAAGGGTTGTCGATGTTCCATCTGTGGTTGAATATGCTTCAAAGTTACCCCATGTTGTCCATGTCGATAAGCAGCTCTTCTCATGTTCTACTGAATCAACAAGGCAGATCATGGATGCTATCCGGGAAAAGGGACTGAATCGTGTGGTGGTTGCTGCATGTACCCCAAAGACTCACGAGCCAACATTCAGGGATTCGCTTCGAGAGGGAGGAATTAATCAATATTTACTTGACATGGCAAATATCAGAGAACATTGCTCCTGGGTTCATTCTCGGGAGAAAGAAGAGGCAACGGAAAAGGCAAAGGAGCTGGTCAAAATCTCTTTAGCCCGAACCCTCTGTTTGGAGGCCTTACAGGAATTCGAGCTGCCTGTAAACAAATCTGCACTGGTGGTGGGAGGGGGCATAGCTGGAATGAACTGTGCCTTGAGTATAGCAAACCAGGGCCATGAGGTATATCTGGTTGAGAGAGAGAAATCTCTTGGTGGAATGGCTCGAAGAATACATTATACCATTGAAGGATTTGATGTCCAGACATATTTAGATGAGCTAATCAAAAAGGTTTACAAACACCCACTCATACATGTATATACTGATGCTATTATCAAAGAGGCCACAGGTTATGTAGGTAATTTCATAACAAAAATTGAATCTGATGGAGCCCTCAAAGAGATTAGACATGGGGCAACTGTAATTGCTGTAGGTGCAGATGAATATAAACCGACAGAATATCTCTATGGAAAAGACAAAAGGATTATGACAAACCTCGAATTAGAGGAGAGGATTGCCGAGAGGGATGAGGGGATAATAAACTCTCAGAGTCTTGTGATGATTCAGTGTGTTGGGAGTAGAAATGAGGAAAGAAATTACTGTTCGAGAATATGCTGTGGGGAATCTGTAAAGAATGCCCTGAAACTAAAAGAGCTAAATCCCAATATGGATATCTATATACTCTTCAGAGATATGAGAACATATGGATTTATTGAGGATTATTACAGGGAGGCGGCAAACAGGGATGTTAAGTTCATCCGCTATGTTGCGGAGGATAAGCCTCAGGTGGAAATTCTGAATGAAGGCGACAAAAGTATTTTAAGGGTTACCGTAACAGATCAGCTATTAGGTCAGAGACTTGAAATTGATACAGATTTGATTTCACTTGCTGCTGGTATAGTTCCTCCTGAAGGAAATAGAGAGATTTCTCAATTATTCAAGGCCCTTCTGGGAGAGGATGGATTTTTCAAAGAGGCACATGTGAAACTGAGACCTGTTGATTTTAGTGAAGATGGTGTCTATCTATGTGGAATGGCTCATTATCCAAAATATATAACAGAAACGATCAGCCAGGCATATGGAGCTGCGGGAAGGGTTCTGACCTTACTCTCTCATGATACGGTTGTAACTTCAGGTTCTGTTTGTATTGTGGATGAAAAGAGGTGTATGGGATGTGGAGCATGTGTTGAGGCCTGCAAATATGGTGCACTTGAACTTTATGAAACAAGGCAGGGTAAAAAGGTAAAGATAAATCCGATTCTATGTAAGGGAGATGGCCTTTGTAATGCAAAATGTCCAACAGGTGCCATACAATTGAAACACTATACTGACGAAGAACTTCTGGCACAGATTGATGCGGTTGTTTCAGATTCGAATGAATTACCAAATGCTTAGCGATATATTTTATTAAGGAAGTGAGAGGAGAATGGCAATACCGGTTAAATTTAAACCAAGAATAATTGGCTTCGTATGCAATTGGTGAGGATACGGAGCGGCTGACATAGCTGGAGTTTCCAGACTACAATACTCTAACGAAATAAGACTTATAAGGGTAATGTGTAGCGGAAGGGTAGACTTTAAATTTGTATTTCGAGCCTTCTCTAAAGGAATGGATGGTGTATATATTGCAGGTTGTCGTCTTGATGAATGTAAATATATTACACAAGGAAATTATCATGCCCTGAATATGGTTCTTTTGAGTAAAAGATTGATGGAGCATATAGGGCTTAGCGCGGATAGATTAAGGATAGAATTTATGTCTTCGGCCGAAGGGGGACGTTTTGCCGAGACTGTAAACGATTTCACCATGAAGATAAGAACCCTGGGGCCTCTCGGCAAACAGGAAGGGTTAGATGAGATTGAATTGAGATCCAGGCTTAATGAAATAATAAATTTAATACCATATATCAAAATAGTAAAGAAAGAAAAGATCTCCACACGTATAAAAGACCCTGAAGAGTGGAACAGGCTCTTTACAAAAGAGGAGATAGATAACTTATTTCGTGAAGTCCCCTCATATTATATTGATCCTGAAAAGTGCCAGGCCTGCATGACCTGTGCAAGGAGATGCCCAGCAGATGCCATTTTAAGCGGTAAGAATTTGATTCATATTATTGAGCAGGAGAAATGTATTAAATGCGGAACCTGCCTCGAAGTCTGTCCAACCCGCTTTAGTGCAGTGAAAAAGATTGTTGGTGAACCTGTTCCGCCTCCTGTCCCTGAAGAGAAGAGAGTTATTGCAAGAAAGGGGAAAGAAGGATAGCAATAGTTGATTAAAATAATCTTTTGCCTGACCTAAATTTTAAGAAAGAGGTAGATCTGGATTAGATCAAAATAGGAGAAGGAAGGCAGTTTTGGCATCGAGAGAGGTATTCTTTAATATAACATACAGCGGGCTTATGTATCTACTGGCAGCAATTGCTGTGGCTTTCTGGCTATCTACTCTTTACAAACGATACAAACTCTGGCATATCGGAAAGCCAGATGATTGCACAAAGGATATAGGAAAAAGGATATGGGTTTTTATACGCACAATAATCGTAGATGTTTTAGCTCACAGACGTTTTCTTAGAAATCCCTATTCAGGGATCATGCACTTAATTATATTCTGGGGCTTTATTATACTGCTTTTGGGTTCTGCAATTGATGCATTTACTTACTACAGTGGTCTACATTTAAAAGGCAATCCCTACCTGTGGTTTTCACTGATTGTTGATATTGGAGGCCTCCTAATCCTTGCCGGGACAATAATGGCTGCATACCGACGTTACATATGGAGACCAGAAGGGCTTGTTACCATATTTGATGATGGAATTGTCCTATCATCAATGGCATTAATCCTTATTACTGGTTACATGGTTGAAGGACTCAGGATGGCTGCTACTGAAATCAATTCTCATCCTGAGTGGGCAGTGTGGTCTCCTGGTGGATTAATCATGGCAAAGGCCTTCTCGGGCATGAACCATGAATCCCTTTTATCCTGGCATAAATTTATGTGGTGGTTTCATGCATTATTATCCATCGGTGCCTTTGTTTATGTTGGGCTGGTCTTTTCAAAACTTCAGCATATTATTGTTTCCCCCCTTAATATATTTTTTCGTTCTCTTGGACCAGTTGCTGTCCCTTCGCCAATTGATATTGAAAATCCAGAAGCCCTTGGTGTTGGAAATATCAGGGATTTTACATGGAAGCAACTTCTTGACCTCGATGCCTGCACAAACTGTGGTCGCTGTCAGGATACCTGTCCAGCATGGGCTACAGGAAAGCCCCTATCACCGAGAAAGGTTATCCAGGATCTAAAGATTCAAATGCTAAAAGAGGCTAATAAACGAGGAAATGAAACTCAAAATGCTCAGGGTCTGGTTGGAGAGGCTCCAAGCGAAGAGGAGATATGGTCATGCACCACATGTGCTGCTTGTCAGGAGATATGTCCGGTCTATGTAGAGCATATTGTAAAGATAATTGATCTGAGACGTCACCTTGTTCTTGCACAAAGCAGAATGCCAGAGACTGCCCAGGTTATGCTCAGGAATATGCAGTCGAGAGGTCACCCATGGGCTGGGATCCAATCACTCAGATTGAGGGGTGACTGGACAACTGGATTGGAACTAAAAATCCTAATGGAGGGCGATAGTGTTAATACATTATTCTGGGTTGGTTGCACAGGTGCCCTTGCTGAGCGTAATGTTGAGGCCACTCTTTCAATGATTAGAGTTCTTAAAATGGCAGGAGTGGATTTTGGAGTCCTGGGTAATAGAGAGACATGCTGTGGGGATCCTGCAAGAAGGGCAGGCTATGAATTTCAGTTTCAGATTATGGCAGAACAGAATATCGAGATCTTCAAAAGCCATAACATTAAAGAGATTATAACTACATGTCCTCACTGTTATAATACCATTAAGAATGAGTATACTCGCTTTGGTGGCGATTTTAAGGTAATTCACTATACAGAACTGATTTATGATTTTATAAGACAGGGTAAATTGGAGTTCCATAGGAGAGATTCTACATTTACATACCAGGACCCTTGTTATTTAGGCCGTTATAATGGTATATATATTGAGCCCCGTCATATACTTGATGCCATCTCAAGCAAAGGGCTTCGGGAAATGAATCGTTCGAAAAATTTGAGTTTCTGCTGTGGGGGTGGCGGCGGGCATATGTGGATAGAGGAGATGCCCGGAACAACAAAGATCAACCAGATGCGTATTGAAGATGTTATCAAGACAGGGGCAGAGATTGTCGTAACTTCCTGTCCTTACTGTTTACAGATGTTTGAGGAAGGCATAGAGCATAAAAATATTAAGGAGAGGTTAAAGGCAAGAGATATAATAGAAGTGGTTGAAGAGGCATTAAAGAAGTCTTAATCAGGAGAGGAGAGAGTCATATGCATAGTATTGTTTGTGTTAAGCAAGTTCCTGACCCAGAAATACCACCTGCCAAATTCAAGATTGATCCTGAAGCAAAAAAGGTTATTCCTCCACCTGGAGTTCCACCTGTTATAAGCGTGTATGATGAACGGGCTTTGGAGGCGGCATGCAGGCTCAAAGATAAGCATAAGGGAAAGATAACGGTTATAAGCATGGGTTCAGGAAAGGTTTCCGATGTCTTAAGGCACGCAATATCAATGGGGGCTGACGAAGGATATGCCCTTGAAGATGAAGCCTTTGAAAATCTTGATAGCTTCGCAACTGCTTACGTATTAGGAAAAGCTATCCAGAAGATAGGTGGATATGATCTAATCTTGTGTGGGCGACAATCCGCTGACTGGGGCTATGGTCAGGTTGGCTCAATTCTCGCTGAAATACTATCTATCCCCGTTGTTACCCTTGCCTTTGGAATCGAGTTGGTAGACAATAAGTTTCGTGTAAAGAGGATAGTGAGGGATGGATATGAAATAATTGAAGCTCCTATCCCGAGTCTGGTTACTGTGAGCAGTGAGATTGGTTTACCCCGTCTTCCTGCAGGAATGAATATAATGCTTGCTCGCCGCAAACAGATTCCCATATGGAAGGCAAAGGATATTGGTGCGGATTTATCCGAGCTGGACAGGGCTAAGGCACATACCGAGGTTACAAGCCTTTCTGTGCCTGTAAGAAAGAGAGAATGTGAGATCATTACAGGCACTCCTGGTGAAGCAGCGGTCAATCTGGCAGAGAAGATTGCTAAGCTGATATGATGCGGTTAGAAAAAGATTGGAGGGACAATCCATGGATACTCATAAAGGCGTTTTAATTTTAGGAGAAATTTCTGAAGGTAAATTAGCACCTGTTACCATAGAACTGCTTGGAATTGGAAGAAGGCTTTCTGATGAGCTGGGAGAGGAATTGAGTATTCTATTGATGGGTAATAAAATAGGTGATTTGGGTCAGGACGGAATTGCATATGGAGCGGACAAGGTCTATATATCGGAGGATCCTCTGCTTGAAAGCTATAACTCTGATACCTACACCCACGTTGTGGCAAATCTTTGCCTAAAAATTCTCCCTTCGATAGTGCTTATTGGTCATACTGATATAGGTTGCGATTTAGCTCCGAGGTTAAATGGTAGACTGGGGGGTGGGCTTTGCATGGATTGCCTCGCACTATCAATCGATCCTGCGAGCAAACTCCTTATATTCACCCGACCTGTATATGGAGGTAATGCCCATGCAACTGTGGTTTCAAGAACTGCCCGTCCCCAGATGGCTACTATAAGACCAAAGACATTCCCTCCCGCAGAACGTGATGAATCGAGGAAAGGGGAGGTCATTCCTGTTGAAGAGAAGATTGATCCCTCGGTAATGAAGGTCAGAGTTATTGAAAGGATAAAAGAGGAAGTTGAGGGAGTGAAGTTGGAAGATGCTGAAATAGTAGTCAGTGGTGGCCGAGGTATTGGCAGTGCTCAAAACTTTGAGATGCTGTGGGAATTGGCTCGGGTTTTGGGAGGTGCTGTTGGGGCATCTCGTCCAGCATGTGATGAGGGATGGGTACCTCCCACACGACAGGTAGGGCAGAGCGGTAAGGTTGTAAGTCCAAAAATTTATATTGCAGTGGCTCTCTCTGGTGCCATGTCGCATATTGCTGGCTGTCTGGGATCGAAATATATTGTTGCTATAAATAAGGATCCTGAGGCTAATATATTCAATGTAGCACATTTTGGTATTATTGGAGATTTTAAAGAGGTGTTGCCCAATTTGACGGCAAAACTTAAGGAGCTCCTCTCAGCCTGATTCTTTTATTAATTGATAAAAAACTAAATATCTTTTGCTCATTCCGGACGAAGTGAAGCAATAAAAATCACCCAAATCAGATCCCTGAGAATTTATTTCCCCGCATAGAAGCTTTATCATTAAAAATTAAAGATTATGGGATTAGGTTGCCAGTTTTATATCTTTTGTTCTATACTAAGATTTATAAGTTAATAGGGCTTCACAAAAATAATTTTGAGAATTTCCCTATACCTCGCTAGGGAGAAGATTGGGTCGGTACGACTCGCAACCGAGGTGAGGGGGAATTTAGGTAAGGTGAGTGGGAGGTGAAAATTAAACATAGAAATATTGAGAGATGGAGAAGACTCCGTAAAGGAAAAACTGAGGCTTTGTTACCTTCATTCATATTAAACTTTATGGATCATCTT
>JBBITW010000052.1:0-19607 GCA_037440525.1 Deltaproteobacteria bacterium | reverse complement strand
AATTTCATTCCTTTTTTCTTATTATTACATCTAATTTTTAATAATATCAACTAAATCTTAACACCTCAATACCTTCATTTATATCGTATACCATCCACTCTACCCGTCGAGGCTGTGTCGCAATGAGTTATATGCCATGTTTGTCATTCCGAGCGAAGCGAGGAATCTTAATATCACAAAGTGGTCCACCTACAAAGTGGGAAAAAAAATTTAATATTCGAGGAGGTGTTATTAATGGGAATATAAAATAAATAACATCTTGATGAGGTTTCGGCAAGTCACAAGGGCTTGCCCTACGAGAAATTAAATGAATCATAAACGTAGGGCAAGGGCTTGTCCCTTGCCGTATTTGGTTTCATTATAAGTTTTTCAGAGACCTCTATTTCAATTGAAACTCCTCTGAATTAATAAGGGGATAAAAGTGATAGACGGTCAGGAGAGGATGGCATTGACAATTTCAAAAAGTAATGCTAATATTTAATTGTAATGCATTCAAAAGGAGGTAATCCATGAATAAGGCAAAGATTACTTTTAAAGGACAGGTCACCATCCCAAAGGAAGTCCGGGAAGCCTTGACGATCCAGGAGGGAGATACTGTTATTTTTGAAGTACAGGGAGATCATGCGGTCCTAAAACCTATAAAAAATAAATCATTAGGAGACTTCTATGGAGTCCTTCCGGCTACCCGGCCTTACCCTGGCTCTGAGGCAATTAGAAAAGAGGTTCATCATAAGATTGCCAAACATTTGCGTCATAAAGGAATGGTATGAGAAAAGCATTGATTGATTCCAATGTCATCCTGCGCTACCTGACAAAAGACCCTCCGGAGATGGCCGAAGCAGCTCGACAAACATTTGATGATGCCCAGAAGGGCAAATTTACTCTTCTCATTACAGCACTGACTGTTGCAGAAATCGTGTGGGTATTAGAATCATTTTATGGCTACCCCAAAAACAGGATCGCTGAAACAATGGTTCAATTTTTATTTTGCGATGGCCTCGAAGTCGATGATCTGGATATTACCATCGAGGCATTAAATCTTTATCAGCGCAAGAACTTAGATTTCGCCGATGCTTTCTTAGCGGCAATCGCCCTCCGAACAGGTCCTCAGGCTATTTACTCGTTCGACAAACATTTTGATCGTATCCCCGGGGTTGCAAGACTTAAGCCAGGAAAAGATTAGTTGGTTGGTTGATTGATTTAGTTGGGTTGCTTGGGTTAATTGAGTTACTTAGCTCCTCGCCCTTTCATTTCGAGCGAAGCGAGGGCCCCCCTCTCTGTCATTCCGAGCGAAGCGAGGAATCTAAATCTATAAGATTGCCACGTCTCCGCATCAAGTGCAGGGTCCTCGCAACGACTTCGTCGGATTGCCACACCCTGCGGGCTCGCAATGACTAATTATTATCCGCCCAAAGCGGATCCGCCTTTGGCGGAAAGGCATTTTATTTATTTCAAGTCCTGAAACCCCAGTAATATTCAATAAGAATACTTTTTTCTCTTGACAGGTGCCTTTTAAATGGGTGACCCCATTCATTTTATTAAAATTGTTTTGGTAAACCGGCTTGTTTTAAAACAGCATTAGCAGTATGGCGGGATTTTATAGAACTATCTACCACAAACCTTATTCGTGTTATGGGGCTAAACCAAATTTCATGATCTCCTTTGCCACGACGTTCAAAATAACATCCTGCATCACTTAAGATCTTCTTCAATTTAGGAGTATAATTAGACATTAACTTTATGCTTGTCGCGTAACCTCAAAACGCCTTGTTATTACCTCGAACGGAACTTCATCATCAATCGGGGCATTATTAACCACCAGAAGTTCTGGAATCATTACCCTTAGTTTTTCTATCAATCTTTCCATAGTATCTGCTTCTGTGGCCAAACCAGGGACATCATCGCTTGTAGCCACCCATACCATGGCCTCTTCATCCCATTCTGCTCTTATAAATAAAGGTTTTTTCCTCATTCCTAATTAAACCTCGCATATGATTTTTAAAATATAATACCACTTTACGGTATCAACTTCAAGTCTTACACCCCCCTATCATCTCATTCCGAGCGAAGCGAGAAATCTTAATATCACAAGGTGGTCCACCTACGAAGTGGGAAAAAAAATTTAATATTCGAGGAGGTGTTATTAATGGGAATATAAAATAAATAACATCTTGATGAGGTTTCGGCAAGCCTACGAGAAATTAAATGAATCATAAACGTAGGGCAAGGGCTTGTCCCCTGCCGTTTTTGGTTTCATTTCTTATCGTCAGGGAAGCATTCTTTCACTTTCGCTGGTGTAAAACTTTTGCAATTTATACAATTAGAGAAGCGTGGCAATCATACGAAGTCGTTGCGAGCCCGCAGGCCGTAGCAACCTCGACCGTATTGTCATTTCGAGCGAAACGAGAAATCTACGAGGTTCTGATCCAAAGTTGCGAATCTGGTCCTTCTTCTAAGTGCCAGCGAAAGACAAGTGGCATCGTATGGATTTTTTGAATATTAAATTAATAAGAATATTTAGATAAGTTAACCAGGCAAGAATTATGCTTTTCCAAAGACCTTAATATCTATCCCTAATAGTTCATTGTCCTGCAATGATAAGAGACTCAAACCAAACGGGTGATTTTGTGCCTTCGGCGATTAAGGTGGAAGGGAATTCTTTTCCAGTATCTTCATAGAGTTCTATTACTGCATTTATCGCATCACGAACGACCTCTTCAAGCTGTTGTAGGTCGTCTATTTCCGTGATCAATTCCGGAAGAACAGGGCTTGTTACCGTCCATCCCCCTTCTTTCTGAGGTTCCAGAACCAAGGGAATTTTAAAGAGTTTGCTCATGAAATCCTTTACCCCCATCTCATAAGATTTCTTCAATTCTTCATTTAATAATTATAAGCCAATATTAAAGATTTGAAAAGTATGAAATTTTAGAAGTTTTTCGCAAACTGTTCCATGGGAAGCCTATTTTCCAGAGATCATTTATCCGGGTTCGGCAAGCCTACGAGAAATTAAATGAATCATAAACGTAGGGCAAGGGCTTGTCCCTTGTTTTGTCCCTTGCCTCTCGCCTTGCAATGCTGTTGAAAATCGTTTTATAAAAAAAGAAAAGGGCTTTTAAAGCCCTTTTCTTTTTTAGATGGTTTTTTTCGGAAAGATTATCTCTTTCTCATTCTTCTTCCAATTCCAACGAGCCCGAGAAGTCCTGTTCCAAGAAGAATCAGCGTGGTAGGCTCAGGAACTGCATTTGCCGTTCCATTAAACTCCACTGTCCATGGAGGCACCCAGCCAAAACCCATATCAGTATCTGCAGAGTACTCGAAATAGAAGTCAGCATTCCCTCCAAGGTATCCATTTAAGTCGAAAAAGGAGTTCCATAAGGCAGTACTACCCTGCACAACCTGTAAGTAACCTTTTCCTTCACCATGGCCCCAAACTGCATTGAAAGTTGCAGCAAGGACAGTCTTATTATCTCCTGGAATCACACCAGGGACAAATTGTAATTCAAGAAGAAGAACATCATTGGGATCACCAACCATCCATTGCCCCGTCCCAGGTGGGATCGGTCCTAAGGGATGTTGTGCCAATGGGTCTTGAGTCCCTGGTCCAGCGGCGTAGTTAATATTCTGCATTGGAGAACCATACAGATATAGCTTGGCTCCCTCAAGTACTCCTGTTGAAAGCACTTCCCACTCTGTGCCAGTCCATGTCACTGACCAATCATCAAGACCACCAAAGTAGAATTCAAGAGATCCGAATGGCCCGCCAGGTAAACCCTGAGGTGTTCCCCCAGGTGACCAGATAGGTGAAAATGGGTTAGTTGTGTAAACAGAGACTGCTTGACCAATCCCCCAGCTATCAGATATTCCATCTCCCCCTTGAGGAAGAACTTGACCGGGTTGACTTGGTATTTGATAAGTCGTGCCATGATCAGCGCCAATAAAATCAAAAATTATAGCACTGGCATGAGCAAATGTGCTTCCAAGACCAAAAACAATTACCATCATCAATACTAATAATAATCTTTTCATTAAAACCCTCCTTTCTGTTCTTTAAAATGGTTTAGTTTTTACTTTGTCTTTGAAAGTTTCATCACCTCCATTCTTTTTAAATTTTTATTTTCCTTTTCACATCACCTCCTTTATACCAGATTAAAATGTGCTTGTCAAGAAAAAAATTTCAAAAAATTTAATATTTTTAATTATTTGTAAACTGCTGTAAAATCCTGTAAAATGGTGATAAATTACACTCCATTCAGTCCCTCCCAACGACCGGTGAGGGTGATTGCCACATCGCTTCGCTCCTTGCATACCTGCATATGAAATGGAAGTGCCACTCTCTAAGATTCCTCGCTTCGCTCGGAATGACAATATAGTCGAGATTATCCACGTTGCTCCACTCCTAACCTGACTCGGACATGACCCTCTTCGGTCACTCGCAATGACCTTTTTATCCTTCCAGAGTTTTGATTTCCGATGGATTTGATTTTAGAAATTTTATCATATTCAAATTCAAAGGATGGTTTTTTTTACCATATAAAAAGATATTTGTCAAGAGAAAAATTTAAAAAAATTTAATATTTTCAAATAGTTGTAAAATGGAGACAATTGGTGTAAAATGGTGATAAAATAAATTCATTTTTTAGAGATTGCCACGCTCCCGTTGGTCGCTCGCAATGACCTGGGGAGGGAGATTGCCACGCACCTTTCGGTCCGCTTGTGATGACTTGATAAGGCGACTGCCATGCTCCATTCGATCGCTCGCAATAACATCCCCTTCTTTGCCATTGCAAATTAATCTAAACCAAATTTTCATTCCGAGTGAACCGATAAACCATCCTGCCTTGTCATTCAGAGAGAACCGATGAATCACCCCACCCTGTCATTCCGAGCGAACCGATGAATCACCCCACCCTGTCATTCCGAGCAAAGCGAGGAATCTTAGGAGAGATTTCTCGGCTACCGCCTGGAAATGACAACAAAGTGGTGTCATTCCGAGCGAAGCGAGGAATCTGAGAGATTAGCACTCAACTTTCATATAAAGACAGATTGTGAGTAAAACGACCTGGCAATCTCTCTCCAAAAAATATTAGTTGTTTTTTGGATTTAGATGTGATATGTAATTTCCTTAGTTCAGGCAGTGATCATGCTATGGGGTTAATAAAAATTAGATTGGCACGCACCTTTCAGGTGCTTGAAATGACTTGGGGGCGTGAAAATCTCCAATTTATAATAATGAAATCTTGAAGGAGAAATTATATTGATAAGTAAAATTTTCATTTCGTTTGTCGTATTATTTTTTATCTTTACTCAAATATCATTCAGTCAGACTGCTTCTGAGAAATCCCTTTCCGCGAAAGAGCTAATAGAAAAGACAGAATCAAATCTCAGAGGGAAAAACAATTATGGAATCTATACAATGACTGTTCATACTCCGAACTGGGAGAGGTCTCTCTCACTCGAGGCATGGGATGATCGGATAAATTCTCGTGCATTTATTAAGATTACTTCACCTCCGAAGGATAAAGACACACTCTTTTTGCGAATAGGCTATAATCTCTGGATGTTTCTTCCAGCACTCGAAAGGGTTATTAAAATTCCACCCTCGATGATGCTTCAACCATGGATGGGTAGCGACTTCAATAATGATGATCTTGTAAAGGAATCGAGCCTCATTCACGATTATACACATAAAATTATTGGAAAGGATAAGGTTGATAATCAAGAGGCCCTCCTGATTGAACTTCTTCCAAAGCCTGAAGCACCTGTGGTCTGGGGAAAGATTCTCTACTGGCTAAATCCAGTGGAACTAATACCCATTAAAGAGCAATTCTTTGATGAAAAGGGTAAACTCGTAAAGGAATTGAAGCTCTCTGATGTTAAGACGATGGACGGAAGGAAGATTCCCACACTATACGAGATGACTCCTGTGGGAAAGCAGGGACACAAAACCCTCCTCATTATAAAAAATATAAGGTTTAATCAGAAATTTGATGAAAGCCTGTTTAGCATGAGAAACCTTAGAAAGGGTCGCTAAGTGAAGAGTTGATTCAGACATCAGACTTCACAGATGAGAAGGGCCGCAATTTCAGTCCCAGCAAGTATTATAGAAGATTCAACAAGAAAGAGCAAGAGCTGATACTTGCAATTCTTATATATTGCTATGGCATCATTAGCAGAGTTATTAATAGGAGCATAAAATAAATGACATCTTGATGAGGGTTCGGCAAGCCACAAGGGCTTGCCCTACGAGAAATTAAATGAATAACAAACGTAGGGCAAGGGCTTGTCCCTTGCCGCATTTGGTTTCTGGAGTCTGAATTAAAGTGAAGACATTTCTAACAATTGCATGGAGAAATATCTTGAGAAACAGGCGAAGATCCTTAATAACAATCTTCGCTATTGGATTTGGATTGGGTGCAATGATCTTTGTCTGGGGATATATTGATGGTGCACACCTTCAGATGAAGGAAAACTTTACAGGTCTCCTTATGGGACATATTCAGATTCATGCAAAAGGTTTTGAGAAGACAATGTCAATAAACAAGGTTATAAAGAATCCTCTCCCTGTTGAGGAAATATTAAGAAAAAAGCCTGAAATCCTTAGCTACTCGCAAAGAATTAGAACATTTGCCCTCTTTGGAACAACTGAGAACTCTGTTGGAGGTATGTTAATAGGGATAGATCCAGTTAATGAGGCAAAGGTTAGTAAAATAAGAGGGGCTGTTATCTCAGGGCAATTTCTCGGGGCAGAAAATATCAGAGGGATTGTCCTCGGAAATGTTTTGGCAGAAAATTTGCATGCAACAATAGGTGATAAGGTTGTGGCAATGGCTCAGGCAACAGATGGCACCCTCGGGGCAGAGGCATTCAGGGTTATCGGGATTATAAAGACAGGTGTGGAGGAGATTGATAAGGGTATTGCCTTCACACTGCTCAGGGATCTTCAGAGGATATTGATACTCGAGAGTGCAATAACAGATTTTGTCATTAGAATAGATTCATTTGACAATATTGATAAGGTGCAGGCTTTTCTTAAAAGAAATCTCTCCACAGATGAGCTTGAGATCATGACATGGTCTGAGATTTCACCAATCCTTCAGCAGTGGATGGATTTTGATGAGGCCTTTGCCTATGTATTTCTCCTTATTGTGCTAATTATAATTGTTGCCGGTATACTTAATACAATCCTTATGTCACTGCTTGAAAGAACTCGTGAATTTGGAGTGATGATGGCACTTGGAACAAAGGGCTATCAACTGGCATTTATGGTAGGAATTGAGTCGTTCTTACTGGGGGTTATGGGGATGGTGGTTGGTATGGCCATTGGTCTTTCATCGATCGGGATTTTTTCTCAATGGGGCATTCCAATAAGTTCAAAGGTTAAGGAGGCAATGGCATCTTTCTTCATGAGCGATGTGATTTATCCAACGATAGAAATAGAGCATGCAATCTCGAGTGCCCTTGTTGTTTTGATATCGAGTATCCTCATCTCCCTTTATCCAGCATGGAAGGTCTCGAAACTGAGACCTGTTAAGGCATTGCAGTCGGTTTAAGAATGGAAATCATTCATCTAAAGGAAGTATTCAAGACCTATCAGGTGTCGAACTTTAAGACATCTGCACTTACGGATATCTCTTTAAAGGTGGAAAGAGGAGAGTTTATTGTGCTTGCAGGTCCATCAGGTTCTGGAAAGACCACCCTCTTAAATATTATTGGAACACTGGATAAGCCTGATTCCGGAAAGGTCTACCTGGAAGACGAGGATGTTACCGAGCTCCCTTTAAACAGGCTTGCAGACCTGCGTTTGAAGAAGCTCGGTTTCGTATTTCAAACATATAATCTCATAGATGTCCTTACAGCCCTTGAGAATGTGGAGTATGTGATGCTTCTTCAGGGGATTGATTCAAAGACAAGAAGAGAGAAGTCGCTTGAGATACTCAGGGCTGTCGGGCTTGAAGCCCTGGCCAATAGAAAGACCTATCAGATGAGCGGAGGTCAGAGACAGCGTGTGGCTGTAGCAAGGGCAGTTGTTGGAGAACCGCGCCTGATACTGGCAGATGAGCCCACAGCAAACCTCGATTCAAAAACCGGGGAGAGCCTTATAGAATTGATGGAGTCCTTTAATAAATCAAAGGGGATTACATTTATCATTTCCTCCCATGATCCCATGGTAATCAAGAAGGCGAGGAGGCTCATAATATTGAGGGATGGAAAGATACAGGAAGATCGTTATTGTTAATATCATAATCTTTGCACTCTTTTCTTATCCTTTCTTGCCCTCTTTGGAAGGGAAGGTCAGAAGCTCATCCATAACCATTAAAGATATTAAAATCACAGATGAACTCGAAAGGATTGAAATTGAGATTCATTCAAATAAAAGATTTAAAGAATATAAAGCCTTCACCTTAAAATCCCCCGCAAGAATAGTTCTTGATATTTTCGGGGCAAGATATAATGGTCTGCTACTGGAGAACATTTCTTCTTTTGATATCCCTCCTGTTTATCGGATAAGATTGGGACATCATATTGATAAGGTCCGTCTTGTTCTGGATATCTCATCTGAGGAAATACCCCACTACAATATTAAAAAAAATGGGACAAATCTATTTATTGAAATTGATAAGGGGTTAAAATCGAGAAATTCTCTCTCTCCAACGAGAGACTATTCACCGATGTCAGAAAGCCCTGTGATTGCAATTAAGGGCAAAACATTGGATCTAAAGCACTCAGAAGATTCAAATGATTACGAAGTAGAGATTTTTTCTAAAAAGTCTCAGGATGAGAATGAAATTGAAAATAAAGAGATTGCCATGCTCCCTTCGGTCGCTCGCAATGACTTCGAGGGGGAGATTGCCACGCTCCCTTCGGTCGCTCGCAATGATATGGAGAAGATAGAAACCAAAGAAGAAAAGGAACCTAAAAAAACAGAGGCACCTTTAATGGACCAAGTGGCAAAGGATAAGGATTCATTCCCGGAGAAGGATCTTACAAAAGAGCAAGCCTTGCCCTCGAAAGATAAAGAACTGATATGGGTTAAGGGAGATTTTAAGCTGGATTTAAAAGGTTATTATAAAAATATTGCAATTGGTTCAAAGACAGTAGATAAAGATAAATACTTCCTCGATATAAATCGCTTTCGTCTCGACCTTACAGGGACCTGGAAGGATAGCCTCGTTTTAAAGCTGGTCTATGACCAGGAGGCACTCTTGGGGGATTATATCCGCTCTGAAGAATTTCGTAGAATAAAGTCTTATGACAGGCATGATCTGATCAATCTCGATTGGGAGATTACAGATAATGATGATTTTTACTGGAGACATTACCTTTACAGGGCTTATCTACGTTTTCAATCAGAGAAATTTAATCTCTCCTTAGGGAGACAGAGGATTGCCTGGGGGAGCGGAAAATTCTGGAATCCAACAGATATCTTTAACCCCTTTAATCCAATTCAGATTGAAAGGGATGAGCGAATTGGTGTGGATTCTATTGATATGGAATTTTTCTTAAAACCCATGACCTCCTTTAACCTTGTCTATGCACCAAAAGATTCTTCTTCAAGATCAAAGGGAGCCCTGAAATTTAAAAATACATACAAAGATCTGGACTTTTCCATCCTTGGAGGGAAATCTGGGAGGGATAGAATTATCGGGGGTGATTTTTCAACTACAATCATGGATGGAGGTTTCAGGGGAGAGATTCTTACACATTTTGTTCCAAATCGAAAAAATTATTATCAGTTTATCCTGAATTATGATTATACATTTAGAAATTCCTTCTATGTCCTTGTTGAATATTTCCATAACAGTGGGCCACTTCGAGAAAATGAATTTTTGCAATTGGTTGATAGGGGAACCCATACGCTTACAAGAAATCTTTTCGGGATCAATTTAGGATACGATATAACACCCCTTTTAAGGGCCGATCTTTATATCATATATGGTGTAAAAAATGAAGGGCTCTTTCTCCATCCAAAATTACGATATTCAATATTACAGAACTTAGAATTGGTTGGAGGGATGCAGTGGTTTAATAGAAAGAAGGGAAGTGAGTTTGAATTTGAGAATAATCTTTATTTCGCCTATATTCAGTATTATTTTTAATAATTGGAGCATTAAATAAATGACATCTTGATGAGGGTTCGACTTGTCCTACGAGAAATTAAATGAATAACAAACGTAGGGCAAGGGCTTGTCCCTTGCCGCATTTGGTTTCTTATGTCGAATTAAGACACAGTCTCATTGGGGAGAGGGAAAGGGAATGACATTATGATATCTTTATGTAAAGGGAAGAGGTTATATTAGAGTCCCCATTTATATGGGAGATACTTTTTAACCTGGTTATAGCCCTCCGCGAAAAGATATTCCTTCTCTTCAGTGGAGATTGAAAATTTTGTTGGCGGTATATTCTCACAGGAGATGATGATTGTATTTCTCCATTTATCCGTTTCTATCCTCTCTTTTTCAAGGGCATCTAACATGATAAGGAGTAAGGAGTGGAGATATTTCTTCAGGGTGAGATTTGTCTCAATAGGTTCGGTTGATAAACTCTTTGAGATTATCTTTAATATGAGGGTTTTACCCTCTTTCATGAATTTGTCCTCTACAGCACCTGTCATCAGATTTCCATCTATAAAAACATATCTTCCCATTTGATCCTCGAAATGTTCGTAAGCAAATACCCATGGGATGCCAATGGAGAAACGTATAGCCCTTGATACCTTTAAATCAGGATAATTCAGACGATCAAAGACAAAAGGCTTCTGATTCAGGATATCTGTTGCTATAATTGAGAGTGGAATTTTGAAATCATCACCAAATCGAGCCCCCTCGAGCATCATGTCAACCCATTGCTCAAGGATTCTGCCTTCATAAAAACCTTTATTTTTTATGAGGCTCGAAATCCTGAAATCCTTAAATCTCTCAGTATCAATATTTAGTGCTATCCTTTTTATTTCCTCAAGGGATATTCCTCTGGCATAGAACGAAGAGACGATACTTCCAGCCGATGCACCTACTATCTGTTTTATATTAATATCCATCTCTTTCAGGGCAAAAAGTGCACCGATAAATGCAGTGAACCTCACTCCACCACCAAGAAGCATGAGGGTAATTGAATCCTTTTGATCTTTTGCCTTCTCCAAATTTCCCCCTTAATTTGGTAAGGGATAAACCCTTACCCTACGGGAAAAATTCTTTCTTAATTTGGTAAGGGATAAACCCTTAACCTACGAAAAATGATTTGGTAAGGGATAAACCCTTTCATGCCTTTACAATCTTTTTCTTCCAGCGATCCATACCCTTAGTTACATTTCGAGTGTCTATGATAAGAGGGGAATTTTTAACCAACCACTTATAATCTATATTACTGTGATCGGTTACAATGACCACGGCATCAACATTCTGTAATAGAGATTTTGTAAGGGGAGAAGAGCGCATCTTAAAATTGTATTTACGGAAATGTGGAAGGGAAGGGATAAAGGGGTCGTGATATAATATTTTTGCCCCTTTCTTTTGAAGGATATCTATTATTGCAAGTGCAGGAGATTCCCTTGCATCATCCACATCCTTTTTATACGCTACTCCAATGATCAATATCCTCGAATCTTTTAGACTCTTCTTCCTTTCGTTAAGGGCATCGCCAATCTTTGAAACCACAAAGTAGGGAATGGAGACATTGATCTCTCCAGAAAGCTGGATGAATCTTGTGGTAAAGTCGTATTCTTTTGCCTTCCAGGATAGATAGAATGGGTCAATAGGGATACAGTGTCCACCCATGCCAGGCCCGGGATAGAATGGGGAAAAACCAAATGGCTTTGTGCTCGCAGCCTCTATAACTTCCCAGATATCAATGCCCATTCTGTCGGCAAGCATCTTTAATTCATTCACAAGGGCAATGTTAACACTGCGGTAGATATTTTCAAGGAGTTTTGTTAGCTCTGCCACCCTTGTTGAGGATACAGGGACAATCTGTTTTATAATCTGGCTGTAAAGTGCAATAGCAACATCTTTACATGAAGGGGTTACTCCAGCGACAACCTTTGGAATCTGGTAGGTTGTGAATTTTTTATTTCCAGGGTCCTCCCTCTCTGGAGAAAACGCAAGGAAAAAGTCGTCTCCTACTTTCATATCCTTTGACTGGAGTCGAGGGAGAATCAGTTCTTCAGTCGTTCCTGGATAGGTTGTGCTTTCGAGGACAATGAGCTGGCCTTTTCTCAATTTTGATCTTATGGCATCTGTTGTTCTTTCAATATACTGGAGATCTGGCTCCATCTTTTCATTGAGCGGGGTTGGGACACATATAAGGATACAGTCTGGTTCGTTGAGTCTCGAGAAATCGTCTGTTACTTCAAGTAATCCATTTCTTATAAAATTGGAGATACGGGAAGGAGATATGGATTTCAAATAGCTTCTCCCCATTTTAAGGGTTTCAACTTTTTTTGTATCCACATCAAATCCCAGTATCTTAAAATCTTCTTCACAAAATCTTAAGACCAGTGGAAGTCCCACATACCCGAGACCAATAACTCCAATGATTGCCTCTTTTTTGTTTATCTTTTTAATGAGTTGATCAAAAACCTTCATACTGACCCCTTTTAATCATTTTTATTTTTTATAAAATTTCTTTATTTTATCAACAATCATCACTTGTTCTTCATCAGTAAGTTCAGGATATATTGGAAGAGCCAAAACCTCCTCTGAAGCCTTCTCAGATACAGGAAGATCCCCTCGCCCATATCCTAAAAAAGAATAACATTCCTGGATATGTAGGGGAAGTGGGTAATAGATATCAGTTCCAATTCCTTCACTTTCGAGAAACCTCTTAAGGCTATCCCTCTGCGGGACACGAATAACATATTGATTAAAAATATGCCTATTCTCATATTGAATCACTGGAATCTTAAATCCTTCTACACTGGATATTAGCTCCTGAAAAAGCTCATTGTATCTTTCAGCCCTTTTCTGTCTTTTTTCAGTCCACTTATCAAGATATTTAAATTTAACATTAAGTATTGCTGCTTGGATAGCATCGAGGCGACTATTAATACCAATCAATTTATGAAAATATTTAGGTTTACTACCATGGGCCCTAAGAAGTTGAATCCTCTCCGCCAGAGAAGGGTTGTTTGTTACGACCATACCTCCGTCTCCAAAGGCACCAAGATTTTTTGTTGGATAAAATGATAAGCAACCAAGATCTCCCATTTCACCAGCTCTACGAGGATATGAATTTTTATCAGGTTTGTACTCAGCTCCTAAGGCCTGGGCTGCATCCTCAATTACATAGATTTCTCTCTCCTTTGCAATCCGAAGAATTGGGGCCATATCCGCACACTGTCCGAATAGATGAACTGGAATAATTGCCTTTGTTTTTGGAGTGATCCTCTCCTCAATTTTTGAGGGGTCAATATTATAGGTATCAGGATCGATATCAACAAATACAGGGATTGCCCCAAGCCGCGAGACAGAGCCTGCAGTAGCAAAAAAGGTAAAAGGGGGGATTATTACCTCATCTCCAGTCCCAATACCCAGAGACATAAGTGATAGGAGCAGTGCATCGGATCCTGAGGCAACACCAATAGCATACTTTGTTCGACAATAAGAGGCTATAGTTTTTTCCAGGGCATCTACATTTGGTCCGAGTATGAATTGCTGTGTTTTAAAGACTTCATCCAGTGCAGATTTAATCTCTTTTTCTAACAGGGTAAATTGTTTCTTTAAATCAAAGAATGGAATTTGCATCTCTTATATCTCTCCTATTATTTCTACCTATTGAAAAAACTATGGATTTCAAAATAAGATAAAAAAAGGTATTAGTCAAGAAAATAAAGGAGAGTACTGAAAAGGTATTTAAAAAGAGTCATATAGACTGGGGAGGTGGGGTGGAAAAGCCCTTGCCTGCCGCTATGAGTTCATCCCCCTCACCTTAATCCTCTCCCCTTGGGGACTGTGTCGTAATGTCATTTTGAGGCTTTAGCCGAAGAATCTATGTTTTATAAGGGTTTGAGTTCTATAGATTCCTCGCTTCGCTCGGAATGACAGAGAAAGGAGGCTCGGAATGACACCACTCTGTTGTCATTTCGAGGCGTTAGCCGAGAAATCTTTCTAAGATTCCTCGCTTCGCTCGGAATGACACAAAAAGGAGACACGGAATGACAGAAAAAGGAGATTTGGAATGATAAACATGGCAAACACCTCATTGCGACACAGTCTCGAATTAGGGAGGGGGAAGGGTCGGTACGACTCGCAACCGAGGTGAAGGGAAATTTGTGCGTTTTTTCAGAGTTCTCAAAAAAATGGTATAATTAAATTTATGATTGGAAGGATTAATCTCGATTCGATCAATATAATTCTTGTCAGGCCCAGATTTCATGAGAATATTGGTTCGGTTGCAAGGGCAATGAAAAACATGGGGATTAAAAGATTGATAGTTGTAGATGGAGCTTCACCTCTTGACATAAGGGCTTTAAAACTTGCATCAGGCGCAGAAGATATACTGGAAAGGGCTATGGAATTTGAAACCCTTGAAGAAGCGATTCATAGAATGAGGTGTGTTGTTGGAACCACTTCAAGATTGGGAAAGGAGAGGAAAGCCCTCCTTACACCAAAAACACTGGCAAAAAAACTTATTCCCATTTCAGAAAGGAATCCCATTGGCATTGTCTTTGGTTCGGAAAGGGAAGGTCTTACAAATGATGAGCTATCGCTATGCCATATTTATGTGAAGATACCAGCATCGGATGATTTTCCATCCATCAACCTGGCTCAGGCTGTAATGGTCATTTGCTATGAGATTTATCAGACCTCAAATTTGATTAAAGAAATCCCTCCCTTACTTGCTGAATCAGAGCATATTGAGAAGATGCTCAAACATATGGAGAGGACACTCACAGATATAGGATTTCTGGACCCCAAAAACCCAAAAAGGATCATGAGGACGCTAAGGAGACTTTTCGGAAGAAGCATGCTCGAGGAAAGGGATGTACAAATCCTCCAGGGGATATGGAGTAAGATCGATTGGTTTATAAGAAGAACCATTAAGGATTGAGGTTTGAGGCCAGAGGATTAATTACCCTATGGACTCAAACCCCGTATTAAAATGATTATGCCTTCTTCTCCAAGAAGGGTCTGAGAAGGTCTATTGGAACAGGAAAGATAGTGGTTGAGTTCTTCTCCGTAGCCACCTCGGTCAAAGTCTGAAGGAATCTTAACTGCAGGGCTGCCGGGTTAGCACTTATAACATTTGCAGCCTGAGCAAGCTTTTCAGCAGCCTGAAACTCACCATCTGCATGAATAATCTTTGCCCTTCTTTCCCTTTCTGCCTCTGCCTGACGGGCAATGGCCCTTCGCATCTCTTCCGGTAGATCTACCTGTTTGGTCTCGACCAGAGAAACCTTTATTCCCCATGGTTCTGTATGCTTATCCAAGATATCCTGAAGTGTCATATTGATCTTTTCCCTCTGAGATAGAAGCTCATCAAGTTCTGCCTGGCCTACAACACTTCTAAGGGTTGTCTGTGCCAACTGGGATGTGGCATAGAGGTAATTTTCTACCTCTACAACAGCCTTATTGGGATCTAATACACGGAAATATACAACAGCATTTACCTTAATGGAGACATTGTCACGGGTGATAACATCCTGAGGTGGGATATCCATCGTCACTGTTCTAAGGCTGATTCTCAGCAATTTATCCACCCCTGGGATAATGAAGATAAGCCCCGGACCCTTTGCTCCAATAAGCCTTCCCAGACGGAATATAACCCCCCTTTCATATTCCCTTAAAATCTTTATGGCTGAGGCAGCTAAGATTATTAAAAAGATGATTAAAAAGAATAAACCCGATGGTAGACCTGTCACGCCCATTTCATTACCTCCTTATTCGATTTTTTTCACCTTCAGTTTTAAATTTTCAACCCCTATTACCTTGACCTTATCCCCTTTTTCAATGTTCTGATCTGATATAACATTCCAGAATTCCCCATGTATAGAGACTTTACCTTCAGGTGCAATGGATGTCACAGCTATACCAGTTTCCCCTATCATTCCTTCTATTCCCGTGGTAGGTTTGGCGAGGCGTGCCTTTACGGCTTTGGTGATCGCAAAGGCAAAAAATGCTGCGCTTACTGCAACTGCAGGTATAATAACACTTAAAGATATCCTCATATATTCAGTAGGGCTTTCGATTAACATCAGGGAGCCAAGAAAAAGGGAGATTACACCCCCAACAGAGAGTAATCCATGACTCACAACCTTAATCTCAGCAATAAAAAGGATGATAGCAAACAGGATCAATGCCAGACCAGCAAAATTTATTGGGAGCATCTGGAGGGAGTAAAATGCGAGGATAAGAAAGATTCCACCAACAACTCCAGGTAGTATGGCTCCAGGGTTTGAAAGCTCAAAGAATACACCATAGATACCCAACATCAAAAGAATGTAGGCAATGGTTGGGTTTGAGATTATATCCAGAAAACGATAACGCCAGCTCATCTGCATTGAACGGGGCTGGATTCCTTTTGTCATAAGAGTTCGTGTCACACCGTCAAACTTTATTACCTTTCCATCAATCTTTGATAGGAGGTCATGAAGATCAGGGCTTATTAGATCTATCACATTAAGTTTTAACGCTTCTTCTTCTGTTATAGAAACACTCTTTCGAACAGCCTTTTCAGCCCAATCAACATTCTTCCCTCTTGTCTTTGCAATTGTCTTAATATAGGAGACAGTGTCGTTGACAATCTTTTCAGACATGGTTTTGCTCTCTTTTCCCTCTCCTAATGCCACAGGATGTGCTGCCCCAATATGTGTGCTTGGAGCCATGGCTGAAATGTGAGCAGCAAGAGTGATAAAAACGCCTGCAGAGGCTGCCCTTGCACCCCTTGGCCCAACATAGACAATTACTGGTATATTGGAGGTAAGGATCTTTTTTACAATCATCCTCATCGATTCCATTAAACCACCAGGTGTGTCTAACTGGATGATTAGACATTGACCACCCTTCTCCGAGGCCTGATCAATCGATTCTGTAATAAATTTTGCTGTGGCAGGATTTATAATTCCATCCACCTCGATGTAGAATACCGGAGCCTTCTCTTCGGATTGTCCAAAAATCCCTATCATGGTGAAGATGGGTAGGATTATTGCAAATATGAATAGCTTATATTTTTTCAAGATTTAATTCCTCCTTATTATAAATTATATTAAAAAAGAGGTATTGTCAAATTTTAAGTTTCAATAAATCTTCTCCAAGAATTACTTCTCCAGGGAATATTCTTTTACACTGCTCCAGTATCTCATATTGCTCACAGATTGGATAAAGATGTGTAAGAAGTAGCCGCTTACATCTGGATTCCAAGGCTATCCTCCCTGCAAGAGATGGCGTTAAATGACCCTCAACCTTCTTCTCGTCAGGAAATGAGCATTCGAGAACAAGAAGATCGGTCTCCATTGCCAGATCAACAATATTTAAACAGTAATCCGTGTCCCCTGATATGGTAATGGATTTTTTACCACTCAATTGGATCCTATAACCTACACTTTCTCGAAGATGGGCCATTGGTTTAGAAAGTATCTCAATCTCTCGAAAAAGGAGAGGCCCCTTAGATATCTCTTTAATAGTTAGATTATAGGTCTGGGGATTGATCCATTGGCCGTAGACCTTTTGAAGTCCTTTAAAAAAACTCTTAAACCCAGGACCACCAAGACAGAGAAGTTCTTTTTCCCTCGGAAACTCTGAATATTTACATGCAAAAAGGATTGGGACGAGTTCTGAGACATGATCAGGATGTGTATGTGTGAATAGAATTAAATCAATATCCCTGTATGTAATTCCAACTTCAAGAATCCTTCTTAATATCCCGGAACCGCTATCTATTAAGATATTAGAGCTTTCTGTCCTAAGAAGGAGACCTGGGGGTGCCCTTCTTAGAGAAGGAATCCCTGTTCCAGAACCGAGGACGATTAGTTCAGCCATTTTCCCACTTTCGACTCAATTTAATAAAACCAGAATTTAACGATATTCTTTTATAATGTAGCCGCACCCTTCAGGGTGCGAGGTTTTCGGCCTACCGCCGTAAACGGCTTGATTTTCACTCAATATGTTTTTTTGACGCAGGCTAAAGCCTGCGACTACAGTCTCTCTTAAAAGAACCGCTCAATTTAAGTAAAAATTAACATAAATTTAAACCAATTGGAATAGGGTGAAATTTTATAGAAAAGAAGAATCGTTGATTTGAGGCTGTGTCGCAACGAGGGTTCGGCAAGCCTACGAGAAATTAAATGAATCACAAACGTAGGGCAAGGGCTTGTCCCTTGTCGTATTTGGTTTCATTTCTTATGTCGAATTACGACACAGTCTCTTGCGTGGGGAGAGGGAAGGTCGGTACGACTCGCAACCGAGGTGAGGGGGATAGTTGAACTCATTAATGAACTTCTATTATATTAATCTTAGAAATGGGAAGAGATTTTGATAAAGAGATAATAATTGATGGTTCTTATGGGGAGGGAGGGGGGCAGGTGTTGAGGACTGCACTTTCGATCTCCTCCATAATGGGAATTCCGATCAAAATTCACCATATAAGGGCCGGGAGGAAGATTCCAGGGCTTCAGCCCCAACACCTTACAGGGGTAGAGGCATTATCGGTTATTACGGGTGCAAGAACAGAAGGGGTAAGAATCGGTTCAGAGGAGATCACCTTCATTCCAGGTAAGATTACACCTGGCAATTACAGGTTTGATATTAAAACAGCAGGTTCTGTTACACTTCTTCTCCAGACACTTCTGCTTCCCCTCTCTCTGGCCTCAGATAAGTCACGTCTCACACTTATAGGTGGGACACATGTTCCCTGGAGTCCTCCATTTCATTATTTTAATGAGATTCTTTTCCCAATCCTTAAATCTATGGGGATTTCTATAAATGCAGTCATTGAGAGATGGGGATGGTATCCGAGGGGCGAGGGATTGGTTCATATAGAGATTGAACCAGTCTCAGAAATAAAGCCTGTTTCATTGATTCATCGTGGAAGAATAAAGAAGATTCGGGGACTTTCTGCCATATCCAATCTTCCGCGTCATGTTGGAGAAAGGCAGAGGGATTATGCACTTAAAAAGATTGAAAAGGAATTAAAAATGGAGGCAGATATAGAGGTGATTTATGATGCCCCGTCAAGCGGGCCTGGCTCTTTCTTTTTCCTGGTGGTAGAAACAGAAGGAGTGAATGCTGGGTTCTCCTCATTGGGTAAAAAGGGGATGCCCGCTGAAAGGGTTTCAGATGAAGCGTATAAACAATTGAAGGATTATATACAGAGGAAAGAATGCCTCGATCCCCATCTTTCAGACCAGATTGTTCCATTTATGGCTTTAACCAAGGATAAACCATCATTTAGCACAACAAAAATTACAGATCACCTCCTGACAAACATATGGGTAGTTAAAAACTTTTTCAATAGAAGGATTATTTTGAAAGGAGAGAAAGGAGAGGGAGGTGAGGTTGAATTTTTAAGTGATTAATAGAGCTTTGAAAAATTATTAAAAACTTTTCTTATAGACTGGGGAAGTGGTTAAGGCGAAGGTTAGGAAGCCTGTTTAGGCAAAGTGAATGGGTGAAGGAAAT
>JBBITW010000051.1:0-19634 GCA_037440525.1 Deltaproteobacteria bacterium | reverse complement strand
CCTAAGCGTTTTCGGTTCAAAATATTCAAAATCCAAAAGTCGCATCCCGACCTCCTTTTCCCCGTTTTGAAACCCGCTTTTTTGAGCGTTGTTAAAGATAAGATTCCTTTCAAAAGCAAACAGGGATTAGTTCATCAATATATCGTCCTGCTTAAAAGTCATAGAATTTCTAACAAGGTTTACAAATTTTAATGTTTAATAGCCTTTTTAAAATAAAATTTCAAGATCAGTAAAATTTTTAATCAAATCTTCCCCTCTTGCTTAAGCTTAACCCTGATCTCTTCTTTGAGCCTCTTTTTATCCACCTTACCAACATTTGTAAAAGGCATTTCTTCAATCACTTCTATCCTTTCGGGGAGATAAAGAACAGATGTCTTTTGTTCCTTGAGATAAGAGATGATCTCTTCAAATGTGATTATCTCTCCTTTTTTGGGTTTGATAAATGCACAAACCCTTTCTCCGAGGATCGGATCAGGCATTCCAACAGCGGCTACCTCCGAAACCTTTGGATATTTGCGGATCAGATCTTCCACCTCTCTTGCACTTATATTCTCTCCTCCACGAATGATAATATCCTTTTTCCTTCCTGTAATTAAAAGCCGACCATTTTCATCAAACTTGGCAATATCACCTGTGCGGAAAAACCCATCAGATGTAAAGGCTTCTCTATTATCAGCCTCTCCTTTATAATATCCTCTAAAGATGCAAGGACCTCTTGCCACAAGTTCCCCTTCTTTCCCCTGAGGGAGTTCTTTCCCGTTCGCATCGATTACCTTGAATTCATCATAAGGACATATTGGCCATCCCACAGTATATAATACAGCCTCCTCTGGATCCTGATATCGAGTCTGGGTACATGGTCCCTCAGACATTCCAAATACATTGTAAAACTTACATTTAATTCTTTCATAAACCTTGAGGATTGTTTCAGGTGGCATATAAGATCCTCCAGAGCCTATAACCTTCAGTGAGGAGAGATCATATCTTTCAAGTTCCGGCAGGTCTACAATCTGTTGAATTTGTGCTACAGCAAGGATCATTGTAGTTACCTTTTCTCTCTCGATAGCCTCCAAGATATCCTTCGGTCGGGTGGAAGAAATAATCACAACCTTTCCTCCTGTTAGAAATGTTGGGTTCATGGAGACCTCAATCGCCATATTGTGGGTTAAGGGGGTAGCGATAAGGGTTATGTCATGGGGGCTTCGTTCCCATGCCTTTGCCCTAAAATCAACATTACAGAGGAAGTCATTGTGTGTTCTTGCAACGAGCTTTGGTAGACCTGTAGTTCCTCCTGTAGGCATCAGGTGGCAGATCTCTTCAGGGTCGGGTCTGAAGGATTTAAGATGATCTTTTGGATATCTCTTTAGATCAACCCCTTTTAGAAGACCATTAAAAGATAGTGTTCCATGCGGTAAAGATTCATTTATTTTATCCATATGTTCAATTATAAGAATATGTTTTAAAAGTGATTTGGAAGATCTAACTGCCTCAATCATCTGGCGATAGTCAATCTTTTCAAACTGGAGGGGGACAATCCACGCCTTGGCCTCTGTTATTTCACAAAAGTGCTCAATCTCCCTTTGCGAAAATCGCGGCAGACACATCACTGGTATTGCACCTATCTTATGGAGTCCATAATAACTAAAAACGAATTCAGGCCAGTTTGGGATCTGAAGCAATACACGATCAAGCTTACCAATGCCCAGTTCAAGAAAGGCAATAGCCGCACGGTCCGTCCATTCCCTCAGCTCTCTGTATGTTAATCTTAATCCATCTCCCACAAAGGCCTCTTTATGGGGATAAATTTCTGAAGTTCTATCCAGCATCTCTCCCAGTGTGATTCCTGACCACCACTTATTCTGGTAATATAGCTGAACGAACTCCTCTGGAAATGGATTGGCACCCGGTAACATGGTTTTCTTCTCCTCCTTTCAATAAAAAGATTTATTAAATAATATATCATTGCACGGGTTGTAGTAAAGAATTTTTTTAGGCATAATATATGGTGTAATGAATAAATTTTTAATTACGGGTTTTGAGATTTAAAATAACACATTTTAAATTCATAGGGAAGGGTAAAAATGAAACCAGCTATCATAGTAGTAGATATGCTAAAGGATGCTTTCAAAAGAAGGGACCTTCCTTCAACTCAGGAGTATTTAAAGATTGTCCCCAATATTAAAAGGCTTCTCGTGAAGGCAAGGGAGCTTGATATTCCTGTTATTTTTGCCTGTGACAGTTTTCTGGAGAATGATTTCATCTTCCGAGGGAATAAGTCTTATTCAATTAGAGGAACAGAAGGGGCAGAGGTCATCGATGAATTTCAACCAATAAGGAAGGATGAGATTCTTCCAAAAAGGCGTTTTAGTGCCTTCTTCAAGACCGACCTTGATCAGACCCTTCGTCTTCTTAAGGTGGATACAGTTGCAGTCACAGGGATAAATACCCAGGTCTGTGTTTATGCAACTGTTATGGATGCAATCTGTAACGATTTCTATACAATTGTATTAGAGGATTGTACTGCATCTCGAAATGTGGAGGCCCACAGGTTATGCATAGAGCTTTTCCAGAAGAGTGGTTTGTCTCCTCTTTTAAGGGTTATGCAATCGGAGACCTTTTTAAAGGAGATCTCTAGTAAAATGGAAAGGATTTAAAGATTGTTCAAAGAGGACTTGTATAAGTAATATAGCTCCAAGTTGGGATACCGATTAAGAAGTAGTCAAATGAATTAGTCATTTTCGTTAGGTAAATTATGAAGAAAAGATATAAAGAAATTAAGGAACGAGATATAATCTCTTCAGATTCAAATTATATTAAAGAGCAGTTATCCTTTTTGGAAACATATAGAACAAGCCATGGCTTTGGAGAAAGAGATATTAGCGTATATATAGGGGATATCGATAAGGCTATTCATCTATTGCCCGAAGGGATTGTAGATTGTGTTATAACTTCACCACCCTATTGGAAACAAAGAGATTACAGGAACCCCCAACAGATTGGTCAAGAAAACTCCTATCATGAATATATAAAAAGACTTGTTGATATCTTTAGCAAAATGAAAAGAGTGTTAAAACCAAAGGGCACTTTCTTCTTGAATATAGGGTATAAATATCAAAACAAGGAATTATTACTTATACCGGAATTGTTAGCAGTTGAACTTCAAAAAGATGGTTGGGCACTCCTGAATAAGATTATATGGTTCAAACCCAATGCTATGCCTTCTTCATTAAATAGCCGATTCTCAAACGTATATGAACCAGTATTTTTATTTGTAAAGGAAGAGAGCAAGTACAATTATTATTTATCGTTAGATAAATTAAGACTCCGAGTTAGTAACTTTACAAACAATAAAAGTCCTGAAGATATTTTAGGTTTTGAAGTGGAAAACTCTCTATTAAAAGATAGCAAGATTAAAGGAAATGTTCTAAAAGTTTTCAAAAATTCCAAAGGTGATATACTTGCAGAGGTCCTTTGGGAAGATGGTAAGAGAACGATTGAAATGGTTCAGGATTTTGATAAAGAATCTCAGCTCCCAGTTGAGTTGGTATGTCATAGTTGTGGAGAATCTATAAAGTTCGAGATAGATGTAGATGCGCATTATGCTTGTAACGGATTTCCTAAACCTATATTACCTCCGAAACCAGATTTTAATGACCGAGTAGAATTAAGGTCTTCAATGCTATTTCCCTCTACTGGTTCTATATTTTTGCAGAGTGGGAAGCGGATTTATAAAGGTAAGTTTAAATTGAGCCCAGATAATAGAGGTGCTTCTCCTGGAGCAAGAAAATCCCTTTTTGGAGAATATTTGGTGCTACAAAGAAGATATGAAATTTTTCAACCAATAATTGCTGAATATCTTAAATTTTGGCGTAAAAATAGAAATATTACAACAAAAGAAATTGATAAATTATTGGGCTATAAAGATACAGCAGGTCATTGGTTTAGGAAGGATACTGGTAGCTGGGGGAGAGGTGGTTCTATTCCATTACCAGATGATTGGTTTAGGCTGAAAGAGATACTTAAATTTGATGATATCTATGATAGATGGGTTACTGAAACACATTTAGTGCTTCAGACAGTAAAACCACATCCAAAAGGTAAAAATCCTGGTGATGTTTGGAGTATAAAACTTCAGCCATTTTCTGAGGCACATTTTGCAACCTTTCCTGAAGAACTTGTGAAAAGATGTGTTGAAGCTGGTTGTCCTGAAGGTGGGGTTGTATTGGATCCTTTTGCTGGTTCAGGAACAGTAGGTAAAGTCGCTTATGATTTGGGGAGAAATGCCATATTGATAGAACTCGTCCCTGAATATCTCGATATTATTAAAAAAAGATGTAAAGATATTAGAGAGATAATTTATGTTAAATGATTTTGATTTAGAAAAGATAGAAAAACAATATTTTGATCTAATTTTAATCCACTTAAAGCAAGATTTAAATACCTTAATTGGTGGATTAAACTCAAGAATAAAAATTCTGAACGATTGGTATTATAATTTTATAAAGACTGCAAGAAAAGGCTATAAAGCATCTGATTTAGATACTGGAGCAGAGAGAATTTTCCATCACTACTTTGCCTCGATTTTAAGATTTCCCAATTCTTCTCCTATTGGTTCGGATTTAATGTTTGAACTCCCGGATGCCTTCATGCATATTGAGGTTAAAACTGCCCTTTTAGATAATCCAGCAGATTATAAAGGGAAAATCAATATAGCAATCAATCAAACTTCTTATGTGGTTAATAAAATATTTATACCTAATTTACCTCAATATTATAAAATTTCTCCAGAAATGGAGAAACCATGTCTGACATATATTATTCAAATAGTCCACGAACATGCAAAACCAAATATTAAAGCACTCAAATTAGTTTGTGTTCCTAATGGTCAACTTTCTGAACATTATGGGAAAGGTATTTTTAAAAGTGGAAAAGGCGGTTATACAAAAGGGAGAGATTTTCGTTATCATTATTCTGTTGAACCTTATTTTAAGCTACTATCAAATAGATATAATGAAAAGATATTTAGAGCTGAATTGATATATTTAGCCAGCGATATGAAAAAAGAGGATATTACTAACCTGAGAGATGTCCCTGTTCACTTCCAATTTTAAAGATATGGAAATATGAAACCACAATTAAGATATAAACCTTATTTTTTATTATTCAAAGAGAATTTTATAGGCATTTTTGAAAAGGATGGCCTCTATCGTTTTTTCTTTAAGCGGTAAGGATTTTATTGCCTCCACATTCTTCATGATTCCTCCTGGCATGGTTGGCCAATCAGATCCAAAGATCACCTTCTCACTATTCTTTTCGAGCTCAGGGAAGTAAGAGAGAAGATTCTGGGGTGGGAGACCTGTTATATCCATATATATATTTTTATGAAGCCGTGATAGGGCAAAACAGTCACTATACCAGAAGCCTCTACCGCTGTGAGCCATTATGATTTTTAGTTCAGGGAAATCAACTGCAACATCGTCGAGGTAGATAGGATCACAATACTTTAATCTTGTCCCCTTGAATATTGATGAGCCAATATGGAAGATGATGGGTATCCTCAGGGTTTGAGCCTTCTCGTAGATGGGATAGAGTCTTGCCTCATTAGGGTAAAAGAATTGATATGAAGGGTGAAGCTTAAGTCCTCTTATACCATTCTCCCTGACATAGAATTCAAGTTTTTCTGCTGGCTCGGGATGGAAATTTGGGTTTAGGGATGTGAATGGTATTAGCATCTCCTGTCCAAGGCAGAACTGGATGACATCCTCTGTGGGAACAAAACCACTTGTTGCAGGGGCACACTCTGGAAGAACAACTGCATATTTTACGCCCTGGCTCTTTAAATAAGATACAAAGAGCTCTGGTTTATTGCTGTAATCATCTGCCTTTTCATAGAACTCAGGATTGATGGCCTGTAAGAAATTGAGCCATGTTGGGTTTAGCATCTCTTTTTTTACATAATGGGTATGAAAATCGATTATCTCCATATCTCCTCCAGCGATAAAAGCCTTATTTTTAAAAAAAACTTTACGGGAAACCATGCCATATGTCAAGAGAAAGTATTGAGGTGTAGTACCCCGTCACTTAAATGGGGCTAAGTTAAAAGGTCTGTCAGGAATATCCTCGAAAATCTTATCAAGCGGACGATTTAAATTTTTTTGTTAAGGGTAACCAAGTGACTGATATAGCTATCCTTTATTCCTTTCTTTCATCTTTTCTTAGTTTAATGGACATGATAAGGTTACCGCTATAAGATTTTCTCAGACATCCCTGCCAGATCACTGATGAAAATCCCTCAGCTCAGATTATATATATCCCTGTTTTTTGAGATTGATCATAAGTATAGAGATCGCGGCAGGGGTAATGCCCGAAATCCTTGAGGCCTGGCCCAGGGAATATGGTCTGATTTTTGCGAGCTTTTCCATAACTTCTTTTGAAAGACCAATTAAAGAGTGAAAGTCAAAGCCTTCAGGAAAGGCCACATCCTCTAATCTTTTAAAACGTTCAATCTGCTCCAACTGCCTTTTGATATAGCCATCATATTTTACCTGAATTTCAACCTGTTCATAGACATCCTTCGGGATACCATTGAGTGATTTATCGAGATCCAGAAGATGGGAAAAATGGATCTCAGGCCTCTTCAGTAATTCTCGAAGTGATATATCCTTCTTTAAAGAGGTGCTCCCCCATTTGCAAAGTATTTCATTGACCTCTTTTGTTGGATTTATCTTTGTCTCCGAGATTCTCAGGATTGTTTTTTCTATCCCCCTTTTTTTCTCTAAGAAGGCTTTATATTGATCCTCTTTCACCAAACCTATCTCATGTCCCTTCTCTGTAAGCCTCAAATCAGCATTGTCCTCCCTTAAATGGAGGCGATATTCAGCACGCGATGTAAACATCCGATAAGGTTCGGAAGTCCCTTTAGTAACAAGGTCATCGATCAAAACACCAATATATGCATCTGATCTTTTTAAAATAAAAGGTTCCCTCCCCTGAATCAGAAGTGCTGCATTGATACCTGCTATCAGCCCCTGGGCTGCGGCCTCTTCGTAGCCTGAAGTTCCGTTGATCTGACCTGCGTGGAATAGTCCATGTATCTTTTTTGTCTCAAGTGTTGGCTTAAGCTCTGTAGGATCCACAAAGTCATATTCAACTGCATAACCTGGTCTTATTATCTCTGCCTCTTCGAGTCCTTCAATGGAATGAAGCATCTTTATCTGTATATCAAGAGGAAGGCTCGTGGGGATTCCATTTGGATAGACCTCATTTGTATTGATTCCTTCAGGTTCTAAAAATATCTGATGCCTTTTTCTGTCCGGGAAGCGGACAACCTTGTCTTCAATCGATGGACAATATCTTGGACCTATCCCTTTGATGATCCCACAATAGAGGGGTGATCTATCAAGACCGCTTTTTATAATTTCGTGGGTTTTAGGGTTTGTATATGTTATATAGCAGGGCACCTGCGCTCTCTCTATCCGTTTTGTTAAAAATGAGAATGGAAGTGGTGGGTCGTCACCATACTGAGGGGTAAGCCTCGAGAAGTCGATGCTTTTGCCGTCAAGTCTTGGCGTTGTGCCTGTCTTTAGTCTTCCCATCCTCAGTCCCAATCTCCTTAGAGATTCTGGAAGGCCTGTGGATGGAGGATCTCCCATTCTTCCTGATGGAAAGTGGGTCAGGCCAATATGGATGAGGCCATTTAGAAATGTCCCCGGGGCGAGGATCAATGTCCTTGTCAGGATTGTCTCCCCGAGATGGGTTTTCACTCCTATGATTCGATTGTCTTCAACAAGGATTTCCTCAACGGTTGCCTGTTTCATCAGAAGATTTTTTTGTTCCTCAATTGCCCTTTTCATTCTGAGTCGATAAGCCTGACGATCAACCTGCGCCCTTGAGGAACGGACTGCAGGTCCTTTTCCTGTATTGAGTTGACGAAATTGGATTCCTGTTTCATCTGTTGCCCTGGCCATCTCTCCACCCAAGGCATCTATCTCTTTAACGAGATGGCCCTTTCCCAATCCACCGATTGCCGGGTTACAGGACATATAACCTATCTGGTCAACATTCTGGGTGATTAGAAGGGTTGGGTGTCCCATCCTCGAAGAGGCCAGTGCTGCCTCCACCCCAGCATGACCTCCACCAGCGACAATAACATCATATTTTTTTGAAGAGAGAATCAAATCATCAGACATATGAACCATAATCTAAACAGGGCAATTCTTTTAAGATTGTTTCCTGCTTATCAGTAATGTAGAAGAGATATCTTGGTCAAATTCTATTTTTGTTTGCCCCTACATGCCTTTACACATATCCCACAGATATTATGGCTCAAATGGAGTGTTTTAGCAAAGGTTCTCAATTGTTCATAACAGCGAAGATGATCGAAGTCTTTAGGTTTTTCCTTAATAGCACCAACCGGGCATACAGGGATGCAAGCGTGGCAGGAGCCACAATTTCCTTGAGAGGGGGAATCGACTTCAAGAGGAAGGTCTGTAAGGATGGTAACTAAACGAATCCTTGCTCCAAAGTCTTCATTTACAAGGAGGTTATTACGTCCGATCCAGCCAAGTCCTGCAAGGTTTGCAACATGTTTATGTGAAAGATGTCCCCTTTGGGTCTTCCAGTCCACTATCTGAGAGGCAGGAATGGGTATTGCCCTATATCCGAGAGCCTGAATAGTGGAGGTTATTATCAGACCAATATTGTCAAGAAGGATATTTGTCCTCTGATAATGATGAAAATATAGGGTGGTTGGTTGATTTTCAATCTCTTCCAAAATGGCATCAGAGAGATGATATCCAATGGAGATAGCAGATGAGAATTGATGAAATAGATGGGATGGAAGAAGGCATTCTTCCATCTTTAATAAATTGAGGTCTGCAACCCCAAAGAGAGATCCTCCAAAACTAAATGAAATCTCCTTTAGCCTCTCTTTATTTTGGTGATCAGACATAAATTTTTAACCTTCCCAATTTCAGAGCTTCATAAAATAATTATCGGCACTTAATCTTTAACTCCTTCATCTTTTTTCTGAGGGTATTTCTGTTAATTCCAAGAAGCAGGGAGGCAGAGGTCTGAACATAATCTACCTTTTTCAGGGCTGTCTTTATAAGGATCTTTTCAACAACAGAGATGATATCATCGAGAAGTCCCATCTTGCCCTTTACTTCCACATAGGGGTCTATCCTGTTTAAGACCTCTGTGAGTCTCTCCTCCAGGACCTCTTCCAATACAAATGCTTTTGACTTTGCTTTTGGACTACTTGAAATTGATTCTCTTCTTTTTATCTTAAAACCTTTGATTACAGGAGAGATAATTGCTGAAAGAATGGTGAGGAACTGGAAATCCGAAATAAATTCGTTCTTCGATCCATAGATTGGTTGGATATTAATAACTCCGATTGATTCATTTTCTGATATCAAAGGTATACAGAGCAGTGGGGTTTCAATCCTTTCAAATCTTTTTGACCCCTTTAAGAAATCCTCGTAAAATGGTTCCTCTTCCAGATTCAGAATAACCGAGGGTTCGCAGGATTCGATGACATTAAGGATTACTCCTTTTCTTAGTGGAGAGCTCTGGGGATGAGCCTCTTTCCTTATCCCATAAATGGCTTCTAAATGGAGGGAATTATTATCCAGATCATTAGATATGATGGCCGAATATTTAAAAGAGAAGTGATCGGAAAGAATTGTCATCACATCATTAAAATAGTCCTGGAGATTTGTATGAGACTTTGGAAGGTTGATAATTTCATATAGGGTGATCAACTCAGGGTTATCTTGATCATGGATTGATTTCGGATTCATGATTTACTCCTTTTAAATTGAGAAAAAGGTTATCTGAGAAAAATTGGTGAGAACTTTTACATGTTAATCTACAATAGATTGATTCTAAATTTCAAGAAAAATTTTAAGGGGCATGATAAGGTTACCGCTATAAGATTTTCTCAGACATCCCTGCCAGATCACTAAATTCTCCGCTTCAGTGATGCATTACATCTATAGCCTTTTTTTATCCTTGAACTGAATTTCTGGATTTATTAAAATTCCTTTCGGAGGGTAAAAGGGATTAAAATGGAGAGGCCAAAGGTTGTGATCATTATCGGTCCTACAGGAGTAGGGAAATCTCGTCTGGCACTGGAAATTGGAGAAGAGTTTGGTTGTGAGATTGTAAGTGCCGATTCCATGCAGGTCTATCGCTATATGGATATTGGAACAGGGAAACCGACTTTAGAGGAACGTCAAAGGGTTAAACACCATTTAATCGATATAGTAAACCCTGATCAGCCCTTTCATGCAGGGCTTTATCGCAACCTCGGTAGAATGGTTATCGAGGAATTATATAAAAATAGAATTCCCATTTTGGTCGTTGGTGGAACAGGACTATATATAAAGGCACTCACTCAGGGACTATGTAGCCTGCCAAAGATTGATCATTTTATAAGGGAAAGGTTAAAGGAAGAGGCGGAAAGGAAAGGCAGTGACTTTCTTTATAAGCGTCTTCAGAATGTCGATCCTGAGACAGCAAGGAGGCTTCATCCACATGACCTCATGCGAATCATCAGGGCCCTGGAAATTTATGATTCAACAGGCATACCAATCTCTTTCTTTCATGGGCAACATCGTTTTGGGGAGCGTCCTTTTGATTATTTAAAGATAGGACTGATAATGGATAGAGAGAGGCTTTATAGCAGGATTGATCGTCGAGTTGATCATATGATAGAATTAGGATTTCTCAATGAGGTCAAAAGATTGTTGGATATGGGTTATGGTAGTGGATTGAAGCCGATGCAGAGTTTAGGTTATAAACATATGATCAAATTTCTTAATAAAGAGGTCGGTTGGAATGAGGCCTTGAGGGAGATGAAGAGGGATACACGCCATTATGCCAAAAGACAATGGATATGGTTTAAGGCCGATCCCGAAATATACTGGCGGGATGAATCATTGGACCGTAAGAGGATATTTCAGGAGATCAGGTCCTTTTTAAAAGAGGAGGGGAGTCAGTCATGATGAAAGGTCAGATTAATATCCAGGATCAATTTCTAAATCGTGTGAGGAAAGATCGTAATCATGTGGTTATAGAATTAACCAATGGTAAAAAGATAGAGGGGATCATTTTAAGCTTTGATAACTTCTCTCTCATTCTCAGGGGAGAGGCAGACCAATTGATCTATAAACACGCAATTTCCTCTATTACAACATCTGTAAAAATAGAATTTCTTGAAACCAAGTGAGTTGTAAGAACTACATTCAGGTTCTTCAACGAGCAGTAAAGAGGAGTCAATTATGGAGGTTTTTGATATTAAACCTATCCTTGAAGGTATCATATTTGTTTCAGATTCTCCGGTTCGGCTTGATAGTCTTTTGGAGATATTGCCCGAATTTGATAAGGAGACTATCTTGAATGGAATTCAAAGGATTAAAAGTGAATTTGCGGAGGATCAAATGGGTCTGGAGCTGGTAGAGGTTGCTGGTGGTTATATTTTTAGAACAAAGCCAAAACTTGCAGGATGGGTGAATCGCCTTAGGAGGAGAAAACCTGTTAAATTGAGTCAATCAGCATTGGAGACTTTAGCCATCGTCGCCTATCGACAGCCCATTATAAAGCCTGCGATAGATGAGATTCGTGGGGTAGATTCTGGATGGGTGCTGAGGACACTTTTAGAGAGGGGGCTGGTTAGAATTTTAGGGAGGAAGGATATACCAGGTCGTCCAGTTGTATATGGAACAACGCAGGCCTTTCTTGAACTATTCGGCCTAAATAGTCTTTCTGACCTTCCTTCTCTAAAAGAGATTAAGCCTCCCCCGATGCCTGAAGAATTAAAAAAAGATGAGTCTATTAAAGTCGATATTGGGGGCCAAGAGCCAAATGAGATTTCATCTCAAATCAGAGCAGACGGAGAAGAAAAGATAGAGGATCAATAGATGGAGGAAAGAATACAGAAGGTTTTGGCAAAGGCAGGTATCTCCTCAAGGAGAGAGGCTGAGAGAATGATACTTGAGGGAAGGGTTACTGTTAATGGAAAGGTTTTAAATTCTATGGGGCTGAAGGTAGATCCATCAAAAGATCATATCAGGGTGGATGGAAAGAGATTGAGTGATTATGAACCTAAGGTAGCAATTATTCTAAACAAACCCTTAGGATATCTTTCTACAGTGAAGGATCCCTTAGGAAGGCCCACAGTAATGGATTTACTTAGAAATGTGAAGTGGAGGGTCTATCCTGTGGGTCGCCTCGATTTCGATTCAGAGGGGCTTATGCTTCTCACAAATGATGGAGAACTTGCATATAGACTTACTCATCCAAAATTTGAGATACCTCGAACATATCTTGTTAAAGTTAAAGGGATTCCTGAAGAAAGAAAACTGAAGTCCCTTAAAAAGGGGATAATGCTTGATGATGGGAAGGCAAAAGTGGTATCCATTCAGGTTCTAAATAGGAGAGAAAGAAATAGTTGGTTAAAGGTTGAGGTCAGAGAAGGTAGGAATCGTCTCATAAAGAGAATATTCGATGTTATTGGCCACCCTGTATTAAAATTGAAACGGATTAAATTCGGACCGATCCATTTAGGGAATCTCATGCCCGGGCAATTCCGTTATCTTCAGCCATCGGAGATGATGAGGCTAAAGGAGGAGGGTTTAAAAATCACGAAATAAACCCGATAAGGGCAGAGCATTGAATATGATTACAGGTCTGGATATCAGAAGGAAAATTGTTCATCTCTCTACACTGATAATTCCATTTGGATACGCAATCCTCTCGAAAGAGATTGTCCTCAGCTTCCTTATACCTTTCTTTTTATGTTATCTCTCTGTAGATATCCTCCGCCATTTACATCCCAAGTTTGCCTCAATATTCCAGAGATACTTCTTTGGGAAGGTTCTCAGGGAAAATGAAAGACTTAATCTGATGGGCTCCACATATTTTCTCTTCTCGACTATAATGAGTATATTGCTTTTCCCAAAATCTATTGCCATTGTAAGTCTGCTCATCCTTACTATATCCGATACTGCATCAGGATTGGTTGGCAAAGGGATTGGAAGAATCCATTTATTTAAAAAGACACTTGAAGGGACCCTGGCCTTCCTTTTAACTTCTCTACTCATTGTGTGGAGCTATCCAGGCATTGATCGGTTTTCAGGGACATTCGCAGCGCTTGGAGCTACATTGATTGAGGTTTTACCCATACCATTGGATGACAATCTATCTATACCACTCGTTTCGGGTTCTATAATGTTTTTCTTAAGGGTATGAGGGAAGGTATTTTTTTTAATACCTCTAATATACTTAAGGCCTCTTCTTTAGATGAGATTTCAGAGATTGCAGCGTATATCTTCAATTCATTAAAAAGAAATGAGAATGCGCTTTCTGATCTTTTGAGAAGTCTGCCATTTGCTAATGGATCGAGGCTTATGATGGGCTTTTCAAATTTTTTAATTATATCGCATGATTTGGAGTGATCAAAAAGGCCTTCTCTTTTATTTATTGGAATGGCATATGCAGAGGCATCGAGTGATTTTACCTTTGGCAAAACGTATGATGGCCATTTTGCTGAGAAGATTGGAATAAATCCTTTTCTCCTTACAGCAGAGGTCATTTCTCTTAGGAGATCGATTCTTCCCAATCCCACCAACCAGTCATTATATTTTTCTCCTACGAGAATAATAGGGAACTCTTTTGGATTCAGGTTTGAGAGAGATTTCTCGAACAAAGCATTATCAAAGCTAATTCGATCTATCTCTTTTTGGGTAAAGATATCTTTAGGATGATGTGTGGGATATATCTTTTTTACTAAGTTTTGGGGAACAATATTCTTTATAATAGTAGAGATGATTTTTGTTTCGAATTGATGAAGGGGTTTGCCTGTAAAGGAAAAACCTGTCCCGTTTCCTATATGGGCAATCCCTATCATTGTTTCATCTCCTATAAGGTCTCTCAATCTTTTAAAGGTTTCGAGGTGGTTGTTGCTGGGCAGGTCGAAACACCAGATACCCATTTCATAAATCTTTTTCATAAGAAAGAAGATCTCCTGGGTCTCCATTTTAATTGAGGGTGCGATGGAAAAGATTATCCTTGGAATCTTGATACCCTCTAAGATTACCTTTGGTGCTCGAATCATGTGTCAATTTTATTATCTTCTTTCTCTAATTTCAATTTGATTTTTTCTTCCAAATATTATTATGCTGTCAAGAGATGTAAAAGAGGTTTCTGAAAAAGTCCTGAAATTTCCCCCTCACCCCTTGGGGAGAGGATTAAGGTGAGGGGTATAAACTTCTGCCGAAGGGCAGGCGAGGGTTTTCCATCAAACCTTCATAATATAAAAACTTTTTCAGAGACCTCTAAAACCGGGGAAAATAGATATGAAGGTTCAAAAAGGAAAGTTATCATTTTTTGATAAAAGAATCATGAACGAACATTTCATTCAGAGACCCAATCGATTTTTACAAAATTATCCTGATAACAAAGAAAAGGACAGAGGTAGCTACCTTTTGATTTTGTATCTAAATGGGAGTAAAAGGATTGAGATTGGAGGATTGGGTGAAATCTATTTCCCAAAAGGTTTTTATATCTATGTTGGATCAGCAATGAGAAACCTTACCAGAAGAATAAAGCGCCATCGCAGATTAAAAAAAAACTTTCACTGGCATATAGATTATCTGAGGGCTAGGACCAGGTTTCATGCGATTATTCCTATTCCCTCTTCAATTCGAGTTGAATGCAGGATTGCAAAGGCCTTATCAGGGATTTCTCAATGGAATATACCTAAATTTGGATCTTCTGATTGCTCATGCAGGAGTCATCTTTTTGGAATGGAAAATGACCCTACAGAGTTAGAGGGCTTCTATAAAATTTTAGGGTTTTTTAAATCAGAGAGGGCTTAAGATTATTAAAATGTAATTTGACGTTTAAAGATTAATGTTGGGTTAAATAACTTGAAAGATCATTCCTCCCCTTTCTTGCAGCCAAGAAATCTGAAGAGCCCTGTTACAAAGTTTCCCCATGTAGGCATAAGTTTGTCAATTTCATATGGGATAAGGGCTACTTCACCACTATGGACCTTTTTATGTAATTCTTCTAATTTATCAAACTTTAAAGGCCAGGTCTTTTTACCGAGGTCACAAATCATATGGAGCCTTTTTGTCTTTTCATCTATATCCAAGATTCGAATGCGTTTAAATCCATCTCCAGCAAAAAACTGAGTTTTATTATCCCTCATCTCGACCAGTTTTTCCCAACTGAATAAACATACGGATGGGGTATGATTTTGATTGCTGGCCTCTTCCTTTATCTTTTCTCTCTTTTTCTTAATATCTTTCATTTATTTCCTGTGGGAAAAAGTTTAATCCTGAATTGAGTGATTCTCAATAATAATTACCTGCTTGCTTAAATTTCTTTCTTCTATATCAGTTTAATAAATATGAGATGGCATGTCAATAATGAGAAAATTTGGTTGACTTTATGGTTTTGGTAATTTATAAGTTTTTAAGTAATTTGATCAAGAGGTGATGGGGATGAAAGTGCTGGGTATTCTTGGAAGTCCGAGGGTGGGTGGAAATAGTGATATTCTTCTGGATCAGGCCTTAGCAGGGGCAAAAGACGAAGGTGCAGAGATTGAAAAGATTATCCTTAGCCAGAAGAGGATTTCAGGATGCCAGGATTGTAAAAAATGTAATGAGACAGGAATATGTGCCATAAAAGATGATATGCAGGAGATTCATAATAAGATATTAGAGGCATATGGAATCATCCATAGTGTTCCTGTCTATTTCTGGTCTATGACATCGCAGATGAAGGCCTATTTAGATCGCTGGTGTGCCTTTTTTGATGGGGATTGGAACTGGCACAAGGCCTATGCCTCGAAGATGAAGGGGAAGAAGATTGGTTTAATAACTGTCTGTGGTGATCCAGATGTTTCAATCGCTGAGCCAATAATTTATAGTTTCAAGAACACATGTAATTTCAGTGGACTTAAATGGATTGGTGTTGTCTCAGCCTCAGCAACAGAGAAGGGGGAGATTGCAGAGAATGAGGGAGTTAAGAAGAGGGCTTATGATTTAGGAAGAAGTTTGGTTTCTAAGGGGTAGACTGCCTCCTCATAGCTATCCAGAGGCCTCCTTCAGAGATCTTTTTTATCTCTCCCTTGATATTGCTTTTTAGAATCTCTTTATTTAAATCATCTTCACCTATTTCTACCTTACCGATACGGAAATTAAGGTCCCTTGATTTTTCTCCTATAGCCTTTATTACATCATGGGGAGTAAATTTACCAAACCCTCCACCCACAAAGGCCACTCCATCTTTCCTCAATATCCGATAGATTGCCTTTAAATCCACTTTGAACAGTGAGGGAAAGAAGAAGGCCCCTCGAAATATGGCCAGATCGATACTTTCGTCTTCAATCCCTTTGAGGGAAGGTTCGGTTTCAATCACCCTTATCTTATCCTCAAGATTCCGCTTCTTTATTTCATTGATAAAAAAGTTACCCATCCCTGGGGGAAAGGTGGCAATGGAAAAGGAGTTACCTATATTCTCTTTCTCCAGAAAGAATATGACACCGGAGAAAGGACCTATATCAAGTATATTCCCATCATTTCTGCCATAGATTTCAAGAATCTGTCTGGAAAGATATGGAAATACAGGTTCCCAGAGGATATTGATCTCTTCGATTAACTCGAGAATATTTGAAGGCATATGAGATTGGTTAGTTGAGAATATTTTTTTTCAAACATTGTAAAATATAAATGGTTTTTGATAAACTGTCAATTTGATAATGAACTCTGAAAAAATCTTGGAATGACTGGGGAGATAGGGTTCCAAACCCTTCGAATGCCTCTCCACCTCCCCAGTCTATAAAAATAGTTTTGAATACTTTTTCAGAGGTCTCAATTAAGAGAGGTCTGTTATCTTCGGTCTATTGTCTGAATTGGATCTAAAAATAATGGTCAGGGGAAATAGATTGAAGGTCATTTTAATACAACTTCCACTTCAGGGACATGATTTTTTTTACAGCAATGAGAACATACCCATCGCCTCTGCTTATTTGCGAACAATTGCCAAGGAAGAGGGTATAGAGGCAGAAATACTCCCTTCGCAATTGATGAGCTATGGAAGTGACCAGGCAATCTTGAAATATATTATCAATGAGAGACCTGATATAATTGGTATGAGCTGTTATGAATGGAATGTCGAAAGGAGTCTATTTCTTTCTAAAAAGATAAAGGAGATATATCCTTCGTGTCTCATAGTTATAGGTGGGCCTGAAGTTACACCTGAAAACGATTTTTTGCTCGAAAGAGGAGGTTTTGATGCTGGAATAGTTGGAGAAGGAGAGGGGATATGGAGGATTATACTTAAATCCTTTCCCAGAATACCTCAGTATCCTGGGATTATACTTAAGGATAAGGATGGTAGCTGGCATTTTAACGGAAATAGAGGGAATCTTTCAGATCTTCAATTCTTACCTTCTCCTTTTCTCAGAGGGGATCTCGATTCCCAGCTTAAGAATGTCTTATGGCTTGAAAGCTTAAGAGGCTGTGTGAACCGTTGTGCTTACTGTTTCTACCACAAGAAATTTCCCCGACTGAGATTATTTCCTTTAAAAAGGATTTTATTGGAGGTAAATCGGGCTCAAAAGATTGGTATTGAAGAGATAGTCTTTTTAGATCCCTGTTTTACATCCCATCCTCAATTAAAAGAGTTGCTCAATGGGATAAAAGAATTGAATAGAGGTAAAAAGATTAAATTCCATATCGAGGGAAGGGCAGAAGATGTTGATTCTGAGATTTCGGATTTGATGAGCCAGGCAGGTATTGAGCATATAGAGGTAGGCATTCAGAGCCTGAATAGAAATACACTTAAGATCATACATCGCACATTTGATAAAACCCTTTTATTACGTGGGATAAGGACCATGCAGAGGAATGGAATAAAGGTGATGGTTGATTTGATGGCAGGTTTGCCTGGTGATAGCCTTGCTGATATCTGTAAGGGGATAAATTGGGTCATGGAAGAAGAGGCTTTTGATTTTCTGATGCTTTATCCCTTAAGCCTGATTCCTTCCACAGAGCTCTATCAACGAAAGAAAGAATTTTCCCTCCATAGTATGCCACATCCTCCTTACCTCCTGACAAGAAACGAAAATATGGAGGCAAATGAGATGAGGGAGGCATTCAGATATTATGAGGAAATTATGGGAGAGGAGGTTTCCCCAATTGAGATGCCCCCTGCCTTAAATCCCTCTATAGGGGATTTTCATCTCCCCTCGGGTTTAATAAATTTTCTTAACCTCTCAACACCTGAAGATATAGAAAAATTGAATAAGGATGAGAGTAATATGGCCTATGCACTCACGCTTAGATTCACAAAAGATATGTTGAGAGCCAAAAAATATTGGGTATCGGTTCTAAAAAATTATCTCGAACGAAATCCATTCACATTGCTCTCCATAGAAGTCCCACCAGATGTATCTCTGAAAGAGCTTAAACCTCTTTGGAAGCTTGGAGAGAGACACGAGCATTTTATTGACCGGGATTATACGGTTTGCCACACCCCTTATAGAAGTTTTTTAGTATTCAGCCGAAGCCAGGGGCTACTCTGGAAATGGCCTGATCCGAGGGAGTCTAAACCTCTCACCTTATTTGATGGGCAGAGAATCAATTTTAATCCTGTCTGTGTAGTATACACCAGAGAAGGTATAATTCCAGAATGGTTTTTAACACATATGGCCAGGCGATATAATTCGCTGCCGGAGTTCAGGATCTGGCAGCCTCCAGGAGATGAATAGGTTATTTTAGAGCCTTTAGGGCCATTTCGAGGCAATTATTACATTGTTTAAGTTTTTCAATTGCATTTTTGATCTCTTCCATTACAGAAGCAAGTCCCATCGATTCTGCCATTTTGGCCCATTTTTTGTATTCCTCAATATGACTCTGGTTATGTTCTATCCAGTGGTCAATCACAATCGATAGCCTTTTTATATCCTCCATTTTATGACCCTCAAAAGAAATCGAAAATATTTTTCTAATCAAATATATTCAATAGTAGCAGGGGGTTTGGGTGTAAGATCATAGAGACAACGATTTACTCCCTTTATAGATGTAATCCGCCCGCATAGACGTTTTAATTTCTCCCATGGAAGTTCTACAGGCGTTGCTGTTCTTGCGTCCAAACTATGGATACAACGAACAACAATGATCTGTCCGAACTGCCTCCTTCCATTAATAATTCCAGTGGCCCTGTCACTTAGGAGTACTGCCATGTATTGAAACGCATCGGAATCAGAAAGCTCTTCTTCCACAATAGCAGTTGCTTCACGCACAGTCTCAAGTCTTTCCTCTGTAACCTCCCCAACAATTCGGGTTGCCAGGGCAGGCCCCGGGAATGGAATCCTTTCCGTGATGGAACGGGGGAGGTTCAGTAGTTTTGCCACTTCCCTAACACCATCCTTTCTAAGTGTTTTCAGTGGTTCGAGAACCTGGTAGCCAAACTCCTTCTCAGGATCGATACCAATCTGGGTTAGGATATTATGTTGCCGCTTGATCCCCGAAACAGTCTCTTCTATGTCTGTAAGAATTGTGCCGTGAAGTAAAAATTTAGCTCCAATTTCACGAACAAGTTTACCGAAGACCGTTGAA
>JBBITW010000050.1:0-19751 GCA_037440525.1 Deltaproteobacteria bacterium | reverse complement strand
TCGGTCCCGAGAGAAGGGGATCTCCAATTTCATCCTTCCTCCGTTTTGACGATAAACCGATACGCGATACCCATCAGATATATAATCCGGACTGCGTGATAATACTTGACCCTTTTGAGGCAAAATTACCCACTGTCCTTAGTGGTTTAATAGGTGGCGGGATTGTGATAGTGAATACCTCCAAGCAATCACTGTCAATCTCCCATGAGAATCTGAAAAAAGTCGGGATAGTAGATGCTACAGCTATAGCTCTGAAGGAAATTAAGCGGCCAATAAGTAACACCTGTTTGATGGTTGCCTTCGCTAGAGTTACCGGCTGGGTAAGCCTTGATTCAGTAATCTCCAGCCTGGAGATGTATTTCTCGGGGGAAACATTAGAGAGAAATGCTAACTCAGCTCGATGCGGGTATGAAAGTGTGAAAGTAATTAATCTATTTGCAGAATAATAAATTATGCAATTTAGAAGTAAGTTTGAAGGGCCGTGGGCAACCCCGGAACTAATGTTTGTTATTAAAACCGGGGAGTGGAGATTTCAGAGACCTGTAACCAAGGTTGATAAATGCCGTCAATGTGGCTGGTGCTACATTTTTTGCCCTACAGGCTGTATTGAGGAGAAAGGGACTTATTTTACCGCAAATCTCGATTTCTGTAAGGGATGTGGGATATGCGCTAGGATATGTCCGGGAAAGGCAATTAAAATTATACGAGAAGAAGAAGAATAATGGGAGAAACAAGATTAAAGAGACAGGTTAAAATACTAGATGGAAATAGGGCAGCAGCTTGGGGTGTTTTCTTATCCCGGCCAGACGTGGTCGCTAGTTTTCCTATCACCCCTCAAACACCATTGTTAGAGACTCTTTACCGTTTCAAGGCTGACGGATTACTGGATGCGGAAATGGTAGAGCCTGAGGGAGAAAATTCGGCGCTTAGTATTTTAATAGGCGCTTCTGCAGCCGGTGGCCGAACTTTCACAGCTACTTCTTCCCAAGGGCTATCATTTATGTATGACGCTTACCTTTTCGCATCTGGTAATAGACTCCCAATAGTGATGGTCATTGCCATGAGAGAGCAGGTTAGTCCTCACGGTGTTATTGCCGGTCAGCAAGACGCTGTTTTGGTTAAGGATGGGGGATGGATCCAAATATATACCGAATCTTGTCAAGAAATCCTGGACTCAATTATAATGGCTTACCGGCTGGCTGAGGATCCAGAAATTCTACTGCCAGTTAATGTATGTTATGAGGGCTTTTATCTTTCCCACCACTCACAAAGAGTAGTGATTCCAGAACAAGAGGATGTGGACCGTTTTCTAGCTCCGTTACAAAACAGTAGACGTCTCAGGTTTTGCCTTGAAGAACCAATGACTTTCTCTAGTTATACTGTCCCTGGAGAACTTTACACAGAGTACCGTTTTAAACACTGCGCTGCCCATCAGAGAGCAAAAGGTAAGTTAGACCAAATAGACAGGGAATTTAGCATAATTTTCGGTCGGGGCTATGGCGGGCAAATTGAAGAATATGAGATATCTGATGCCGATGTAGTAATAGTGACCATGGGGTGCAGCTCGGGAACGGCAAAAGGTGTGATTGACAAAAAACGAACTGAGGGGTTAAAGGTTGGGCTTGTAAAGATTAGGATGTTCCGGCCATGTCCCAATGAGAGATTAATTAAGGCCCTAAGCGGGAAACAGGCTATCGGTGTTATTGACCGGAGTGTTTGTTTCGGCTGGAATTGTGGTCATAACTTTATAGAACTAAAAGCTCTGTTGAGCGATATACAAGCTCCAGCACCTTTATTGCTCGATTTCATTGCTGGCCTGGGTGGTTCGGATATTACCCCACAACTTGTTGAGAGAGTTATAGATGCGACTTTCGCTGCAGCTCAGGGCAAGCCATACCAGACGGTGACTTGGCTATCATTGGAATGAAAAGAAGATAAGTAAGCCATGGGAAAGCACAAACATCTTATTATTGGCTGTGGCTCAGCGGCGCTTAGCGCTTTAAACCAAATAAGGAAGGTAACCTCTGAGGACGAAATAAAACTAGTAACTATGGAGGATTACCCACCCTATTCACCTATGTCCCTCCCCTATCTAATCTCAGGGAGGATAAAGGAGTCGGATATCCAGATGATAGGTGATGACTACCTTGATAAGATGAAGGCCCTTCTGATTAAGGGCAAACGAGTCGATAGTATAGATACCAAAAGGAAGGAGATAAATTATGATAATGGGGAGAGTGATATTTATGACACCCTCCTGATTGCTACTGGCTCAGAGCCAATCAGGCCCGCTATCAGGGGATTGGACGAGTCCGGCTTTCTTGGGTTTCACACCATTGAGGATTGCAAAAAACTCCTTAAGGAACTGGAAGGGAAAACGAGTGTTGGCGTATTAGGGGCCGGTCTTGTGGGCATGGAGGTAGCCATTGCCCTTGCGGAGAGAGGCTACCAGGTTACCATCATGGAGAAGGAACCAAGACTCTTGCCCTTATACTTTGACGAAGAGGCAGCGTCCTTGATTAGAGACATTTTTCTGAGTCAGGGCATTCGCATTCTAACAGGTAAAGAAATAAGTGAGGTTAACCGAAAGAAAGGGAAAGTAGAAATAAGTTTCTCCAATGGTGACCCTGTTAATGTTGATGTTCTAGTTACTTGCGTAAGTGTTAAACCAAGAACAACTTTTATTAAAGACGCCGGCATTGCTATAAACAATGGTATTTTAGTCGATCGAAGAATGATGACAAATGTTAAAGGCATTTACGCTGCTGGAGATGTAGCTGAGGCGCCTAATTTCTTCTCCGGTAGGAATGGTTTAAACCCTATTTTACCCAGTGCGGTTAAGCAGGGCAAAATTGCTGGTAGTAATATGGCAGGACAAGAGGTTGAATATGAAGGCTGGTTACCTATGAATACGTTTAACTTCTTTGGTCATCTAGCTATCTCGATAGGTAAGTTCATGCCCTCCCAGGGTGATGAAGTACTTTTTGAAAAGGAGTATAACAAACCACATTATAAAAAGCTCATTTGTCGAGATGATAGGCTTTTGGGCGCTACATTTCTTGATACTGATATTGATGCTGGGGTCTTCCGGTATCTGATAGAGAAAAGGGTTGAAATAGGTATGTATAAGGAGTTATTAATAAAATTGCCAAAAGAAACTAGTTTATGGCTTATGCTTGAGACAGAAAGGAAAGAAACTATATCCTTAGAAGCCTAAATGAAAGATTCACCATGAGCACTTTTTACGACACCATAAAAATTGAAGAAGCCAGTTGTCCAGCTGATTGTTTAATTTGCCAAGAGAAGTGTTTGGAGGTAAAGCAGGATATACCGGCAGAATGTAGTGGTATCAAGGCTATTCACCTCCCTGAGGTAAACTTTCACACTGCCGTAACCTGCAACCAGTGCGGGGAACCAGCTTGTGAAGAGGTCTGTCCTACGGGGGCTATTACCAAGAGTTCGGTTGATGGCATAGTTAGGATTAATGAAGCAAAATGCCTGGGTTGCGGCTTGTGTGCTCTGGCTTGCTCCTATGGTGGTATACATTATGCTGCCAACGTAAAAAGGGTATTTAAATGCGATTTGTGTAATGGTGATCCTCAGTGCGTTGGTTCTTGCCCCCATGGTATTATTTCTTTTATTAGGAGCCGCCCGGTATTACAATATCTGCATGAGGACCTATTCAGGATGGGTACTCCTTTGTGTTTGGGTTGTCCGGCTGAGCTTGCCCTGAGATTTACTATAAAAGTAATGGGCAAGGATACTTTCCTATTTGGAGCACCTGGTTGTGTAGCACTTTTGATTTGTGGGATGGGAACAGGAACATTTTACCTTGGCACATGTCATATGTCGAATATGACAAACCTACCTTCTACAGCGGCAGGTGTTAAGAGATATTACAGAAAAATGGGAAAGGATATCAGGTGTGTCTGCTTTGCTGGTGATGGTTGTTTTGTTGACGTTGGCTTTCAACCACTTTCAGGTGCTGCCGAGAGGGGCGAAAATATTATTTGTATATGCTATGATAATGAAGGCTACATGAATACTGGTATCCAGAGAAGTGGCAGCACACCCTACATGGGTTGGACCACTACTACCCCGGTCGGCATAACGCAAAGGGGAAAGCAGATGCCACCCAAGAATGTGCCCTTGATTATGGCTGCTCACCAAATCCCCTATGTAGCCACAGCCACCATTGGCTATCCAGAGGATTATGCTAAGAAATTAACTAAGGCTATGGCGGTCAAAGAGGGTATGTCATATATTCACCTCTTCAGCCCTTGTCCCACTGGGTGGCGGTCAAGTATCGACTCAGCTATTGATATATGTCGGGCAGCTGTTGAAACAAATTACTTCCCATTGTGGGAGTACGAGAGGGGGAAATACCGTCTTACTCATATTGTAGAGAGGCCAAAGCCCATTACTGAATATATTAAATTTATAGGGAAATTCTCTCACGTAGATGAAGAAGGTCTTAAGGAGCTTCAGCAATTAGTAAATAGACGTTTTGCTATTATAAAATCACTCACAGAGATAAAAGAGCCGGCAGGGAATTAGAGCAATTTAGCACTGACAGAATCTGTGTCAGACTTGTGACGAAAGGAGGTGAATATGTTTTAAAAGACTGAAACTAAATAGTATGAGGTCTTGTAGGTACAAGTCTTATTTAGGCAAAGGTTAGCCATCAGCCTAACACTTAATCCCATATGCAATTGGGTAACTGGTTGTGTCGTTTGGGAAGCAGGAGCTATCGAGCCCTAATGAAAACGAAACGATTGAACCATGAAATAAGGAAGGAAAAGAAGATAATCTATAAGTCTTTGATGATGCACTACTGAAGAGTCATTTGGTGGAAATCTCCAAGCACGGTTTTATAAGGGCCATTAATTAACGGAAAGGAGGTTAAAAAGATGTTTACTCGACAAAGGACAAAGTTATTAGCACTATTAGTTGGCACCTGTTTAATCTTAGCATTAACGACATTACCTTCTCCAGCATCAGCGCAACCACCCAAGGCGGTAGATCTTAAACTGTGGACAGCCTGGCCCAAAGCGGTTTTCCCGTGCCAGCCCGTTGACCCATTCATAAAGAAAGTGAATGAGAAAGGCAAAGATGTTAAGCTTAGCATCAAGTATATTGGGGGACCGGAGGCATTTCCCCCTTTTGAGGGAATTGAGTCACTTATAAAGGGGGTATTTGATGTTGCTTATATGCCTCCAGCTTATTTTGCCGGGGTAGTGCCAGAAGCGCTAACCATGAATGTTAACATGTATAGCCCGTGGGAGTCCCGAGAGAGGGGAATCGTTGCCGCACTGGATAAATTCATGACAAAAAAGGGCTTCAAATACTTGGCGTGGGTAGGCTACCCAATAGAATTCCAAAATTATCTCATTCCTTTGCGGGAGAAGCCCGATTTAAAAGGCTTGGTTATTCGTGGATCTGCCCAGTATATCGGTTTCATTGAAGCCTTAGGCGGCAAAGTGGTTGTTATACCGGCTGGCGAGGTTTACACCGCCTTAGAAAGGGGTATGGTTCAGGGGCTTACGTGGCCAAACGTGGGGATTGCTGACTATGGCTGGCATAAGTTCGTCAAGTATATCTGGGGTCCCCCATTCTTTTCAATGGAGACTATTTTCATAATCAACCTGAAGACCTGGAATGCCCTTCACAAAGATCAGCAGGCTTTGCTTGAGGCTGTGGGCAAGGAGCTTGAGCATGAGATGGCGGCTTATTGGGAGGGGTTTAGATTTGCTGATCGCAAAGCCCTTTTGGCCTATGGGCTGAAGGAAATTCGCTTCACACCAGAGGAAGAAGCAAAGTATATTAAGATATCTTATGACGAGAGCTGGAAATATTTCATAGGGAAGGCGCCAGCGGCGGCTGAACTAAGACCACTAATGTCAAAGTGAGCTATCTTATCACCTCCATGGTCGCCAAACAGAGGCAAGATACAGGAGAAAGTAGAGTTTAGGACTACTTACTCCTGGTCTTTGCGTGTCTAACAACTTTATTAAAGTTATTTATCTTTAAATGGGTTGGAATGAAAAAAGTAAGGAAGACACTTTCAATTTTAGATTGTATTTATTACCGATGTATTAACTCTGGAGCCGCCTTAGCCGGGGTTCTTATTGTGTGCATAATGTTGCTCACTTCGGCTGATGTTCTCATGAGGAAATTTCTATTTATGCCAATTAAAGGGTCGATAGAAATTTCCGAATACTTTATGATATGGATTACCTTCCTTGGAGCGGCCTGGGTGCTAAAACAAGAGGGGCATGTAAAGGTAGATGTTTTGCTTACTTCATTAAAGCCAAGAAGTCAGGCGTTGCTCAATGCAGCTACTTCCTATATTATGGCAGCTATTTGCTTGTTCCTTACCGTGTGGGGTGGGATAGTAACCCATGATGTGGTGATAAGGGGTGCCGCCCGTGTATATCAATTTACAGTTCCTTTATGGATTCTCGTCATTATTATTCCTATTAGTAGCTTCTTCCTCTTTATTCAATCTATCAAAAGGGCTCGTGGATACATGCAATTAACAGGAAAGGATAAAGGACTGTGGTAATTGAATTGTCTTGACCCCTAATTGGATAGCAAAGAAATATGGAATGGTGGGTAATTTTTTTAGGTTTTTGTGCGGTACTGATGGTGGCATTACTTTCGGGGATACCAGTAGCCTTCGCTTTTATATTAGTTGGCATCCTTGGTATGTATTTCTTCATGGGCGGCACTGCTGGTTTCTATAGCCTTATTCATAGCCTGCGTAGCTCAGTAGGCATATTTACTCTAATTCCAATACCCCTATTTATCCTCATGGGTGAAGTATTATTCCTTTCCGGAATTGCGAGCCGTATCCTTGATATTTTTGATATGTGGCTGGCACGGCTACCGGGCAGGTTAAGCTTAGTAGCGGTGGGTTCAGGTACTTTATTTGCTGCCTTGAGTGGCTCGGCTCTAGGTACCACGGCTATGCTGAGTTCCTTACTAGTGCCAGAAATGATGAGGCGTGGTTATAATATCCGTATGATACTGGGTCCTATTATGGGTGGTGGTATGCTCGCTGTAATTATTCCTCCCAGCGTCCTAGCTGTTGTTTTCGCTAGTATTGGTGGCATCGACGTAGGAAAACTGTTGATTGCAGGCATTATTCCCGGATTGCTACTATCTTTCTTTTTCTCATGTTACATCGTTGGCGCTTGCCTTTACAACCCTTCTCTTGCGCCTCGCATCGAAACCCCACCCATGCCTTTGTCCAGGAAACTGCTAAGCAGTGCCCGGGGTCTATTGCCGGCAGCAATAATTATTTTCCTTGTTCTGGGAACTATTTTCGCTGGCGTTTGCACCCCAACTGAGGCATCTGCTCTGGGTGCTTTGGGCTGTTATATACTAGCCGCCATTTATAAAAGACTGAATTGGGGACTCATCAAAGCATCGGTTAAGGGTTGTGTTAAAACCACAGTGATGATACTTATAATTGTAACTGGCTCTATCGCCTTTAGCCAGGTTTTGGCTTTCTCCGGATCTACTCGCGCCTTATGCGAATTAGCAACTGCTCTGCCGGTAGCTCCTATTTTCATCCTTGTGGCAATGATTTCTATCCTAATGTTTTTAGGCACCCTGATAGATCAAATATATATGATAATGATTGCTGTTACTATATTCTTCCCTATTGCCAAGTCCTTAGAAATTTAACTTGTATTGGTTGGAATATGCCTACTCCTTACCATTGAATTGGGCATGATTACTCCCCCTTTTGGAATGTCCTTCTTTGTGGTAAAAGGTTTCGTGCCCGCGGATATAACTATGGGAGAGGTATATCGCTCTGGTTTCCCCTTTGTCTTCGCAGGTTTAGTCGTCTTGGCTTTAATTTTGATTTTTCCCATGCTGGTGAACTGGCTTCCCGGATTCATGTGAGCTAGTGGACCAGAGCAAAGTTCTTCAATGTAATTGGAGGGGTTAGTTTTGACTATTGATATATTTCTCCTAATTACTTCTACTACTTCTTCTATCTCCTTCCTTAATTTATCCCTTTCACTTAAATTTCTCGTAACTATCGCAGGAGGTAGGGTTCTAAACCCTTAGAAGGCTTTTCCAACCCACCTTCCCACTCCAAAAATTCGTTTTTAATACTTTTTAAGAAATCTCTATTTTGAAAAAGTTGACAATAATATACTTTCTTAGTATTATTCATTACAAAAAATGGAATATCATTAAATGAAAATGTGATCTATTCTTTAATTGAGTAATTGTTGGAAAGGGGGCAATTATGTCATTCAAAGACTTACGTGAATTTATCTCAAGACTTAAGGAAACAGGCGATATAAAGTTTGTTAAGGAAGAGGTGGATTGGGAACTCGAAGTTGGGGCGGTTTCGAGGCGTAATTATGAATTAAGTGGGCCAGCAATTCTATTTGAAAAAATCAAGGACTACCCATCAGGGTATAGCATATTGAATGGATCACTTGGCACCTTCCGCAGAGTAGCTATTGCCTTTGGATTACCTCCTGAAACGTCGGTTCGAGAACTTTACCGAGAGTATGAAAAACGAAAGGAACATCTAATTCCTCCTAAAATTTTAGAGAAAGGTCCTTGTAAGGAAAATATAATAAGAGGAAGCGATGTGGATGTCAATCACTTTCCAGCCCCTTATATTCATGAAGGGGATGGAGGACGGTATATAGGCACATGGGATATAGTAGTATGCATGGATCCAGATACTAAGTGGCAGAACTGGGGGATGTATAGATTTATGATACACAATGAGCGATATATAGTGGGCTTTCCGAGATTGCATAGCCATCTGGGCCTTCTCCTTCACCAAAAATATAAACCCAAGAATAAACCGATGCCTATTGCCTTGGTTCTGGGCGCAGATCCCATTTCTCATCTCATTGCTTCAGCAAGCATTCGTAAGGGTATAAATGAAGCTGAAGTTTCAGGGGCTGTTAACAGAGAAGCTATTGAGTTAGTTAAGTGTGAGACAAATGACCTTATGGTTCCAGCTCATGCAGAGATTGTAATTGAGGGAGAGATTTTACCCGATGCCACAGCCCAGGAAGGTCCGTTTGGAGAATACCCTGGATATCGAACTGAAGGTGTGAGGATGGGAGTGCTCGCACGGATCAATGCGATCACTTTCAGAGATAATCCCATTCTTACCATGATCAGCTTGGGGATTCCTCCAGATGATAATTCTGTAGCTACTCCTATCACATCGGCTATCGCTGTAAAAGAACGTCTTAAAGCAAGTGGTATTCCAGTAACCGATGTCTACACTCCCCCAGAAGCAGTCATCCATACTGTAATTATTGGGGTAAAGAGCGGGGGTAACGCAATTGTGAGACAGATCTTAGACATTCTTACTACTCGCAGATCTGACTGGAGTAAGATTATCGTTGTAGATCAAGATGTAGATGTTTTTGATATGGCACAAGTGATTCATGCCCTTTCTACAAAATGTCATCCAAGGAGAGGAATCATTATTAAAGATGTTGAGAAGGGTAAAGGTAATCCCCTCACTCCATGTCTAACTCCTGAAGAGAGAAGGGCTTATATGGCTCCAGTTGTAGCCTTTGACTGTACTTGGCCTCCTGAATGGCCAAAGGAAACCCACATACCAATAAAGTCTTCTTTTAATGAGATTTACCCAGAAGAGATAAAGCAAAAAGTGATCGAGAAATGGAAGTCTTATGGTTTTTAAAAATCAACAAATTATGTTATCCAAAGAAAAGGATGAACTTTTTTCAGTTATTATCCGGATTTACTATTAATAACAAATGGAGGGGGTAAATGGGAAAAGAATGGCTTATCTTTGTTCCTGGTATTGAAGATCTTATTGAGGGAAAAGAGACGATTGTTACAATTAGGGACCTTTCACCAGGGAGAAAAAAATATAATGCTAAGGTTGTAAAGGCTATACTCTCTCGTAATCCTGAAGAGTTCCCAGAAGCCGATATCCTATGGGTCAGATCATGGATTGGAACCTTATATCAAAGGCCATGGGCGATAAAAATTATTGAAGAAGCAGGTGATTATATTCATGGTAGCCCACATGGAGAGACATTGGGTTCCATATCTGATTTGTAATCAAACTATTATTTATTGACTTAGATCAATTCTTTTAAGTATATTATCATTCCAGGTGGAGATCGTCCATGAAGATAGATGTCTTTAACCATTTTGTCCCCCCAAAATATCTTAATGCATTGACAAAAAAAGCAGGTTCTAATTTTTATTTAGACATGCCCCTAAGGGTAACCCCTGCTATTAACGATATTGAGGCGCGTCTCCGTATTTTGGATAGATACGATGGCTTATTTCAAATTTTGAGTTTGGCAGGTCCCCCCTTAGACGCTGTTGTATCCCCTCAAGATGGGATAGAGTTGGCTAAGCTTGTTAATGATGAGATGTCAGAGCTTATTGTCAAGTATCCAGATCGAATCGTGGGGGCTGTGGCTACGCTCCCCATGCATAACATAGATGCTGGCCTTAAGGAGGTTCAAAGAGCTATTGAGGATTTAGGATTGAGAGGAGTACAGATCCATAGTTCGGTAAGAGGTAAACCTTTAGACTCTGAAGAATTTTTACAATTCTATGAGATGATGAATCAATATAATCTTCCAATTTTGATCCATCCAATCAGAGAGAGAAGTTTTGCAGATTATCCAAATGAAGGTCATTCTCGATACTGGATTTGGCAAATATTAGGATGGCCATATGAAACGTCGGTGGCAATGATTCGATTGGTATTCAGTGGTGTCTTCGATCGTTACCCTGAAATCAAATTTATCATCCATCATTGTGGTGCGATGATCCCGTTCTTCTCTGAACGAATTGCTGGTTGTTATGATTACGCTGAAATCTTTTTTAAGACAAAGTATACCAGACATCTCAAAAGGCCCATTAAGGATTATCTAAGAATGTTTTATGGAGATACAGCAATATATGGTCATACTCCTGGGCTGATGTGTGGTTATGCCTTTTTTGGGGGAGAGCATATCTTATTCGCCACAGACATGCCACATGACAGTCAAGGGGGGAGCCTCTACATCCGTGAAACTATAGCTGCAATAGAAAAGATGGATGTCCCCATAATAGATAAAGAAAAGATTTTTGCATATAATGCAAAAAAGTTATTTCGCTTACCAATTTAATGTATGTTTAAGCAAATTTAAGGTCTTTAATTGGGGAAGAGATATTATACTTTTTAAAGATACAATAAAATATTTGGAAAAGTTAAAATACTATAGAAAGGAGGTTAAAAAAGATGAAAACCCTTTATAAAAAGAACTTTTTATTATTATTCCTTCCTATTCTTTTTGTTCTAATAGGCATATCTTATGCTAAGCCAGCAAAAGCCCCTTTGCCAAAATCTATTGTTTTGGGTGCTAACCCGGTAGGGACTTTATTCTATGCAATGGGGGTTGGATTTTCTAAGGTCATTAGTTCTCATACTCCTATGAAGGTTGATATCTTCCCACAAGGGGCTACGGTATGGTGGCCTATGTTTGAAACCAATGAGGTCCATTTTGGGATAAATGTTCCTGATGATGCAATAGCTGCCTATTTGGGTACAGAGATATATAAAGATCCAACTAAGGGTAAGGGTTATAAGATAAGAACTATTATGCTTGGTACCCCTATTCAGGTAGTCTTTTTCGTACCTGGTGATTCGGATATAAAGAGAATTCCAGAAGTTAAAGGTAAGAGAGTGCCAGTTGAGTATGGGGCTTTCTTTACTAGCACCCTCTCTTGCCGTGCTCTATTAGCTAATGCTGGGCTAACTCCAGCTGATGTTAAGGGGTTGTCAGTTCCCTCTGTAGAGGCAGGGATTAAAGCTATAATAGAAGGGAGGGCTGATTGTGCGCTTATGGCCGTTGGGGGCGCTGTGGTTGAGGAATTAAAAGCAGCCAAAGGAGCCCGTGGTATTACAATAGACCCATCCCCAGATGCTGTAAGAAGGATGCAGAAAGTATTTGCAGGTTATTATCCCATCAAGATTGCACCAGGACCAGCAGGTATAACCGAGGAAATATGGGGCTTGGGAAAAGATATAACCCTTTGGGCATATGAGAAACTAGGGGAAGATGTAGTCTATGAAATAACTAAAGCTATATGGGAGAACTATAAGGAATTAGGACCTATCCATCCAAGGCTCAAGCTTTGGACACCCGATAGATTCGCTTCAACACGTGCAATTATACCTTATCACTCAGGCGCTATCAAGCTATATAAAGAGAAAGGTGTCTGGACAAATGAATTAGAGGAGCATCAGACTAAACTTCTAACAATTAAAAGATAAGAAATAAATGAGATAGATTCTTAATTGAACGATTCACAATTGTCATTGCGAGGCGAAGCCAAAGCAATCTCTAACAAATTGTCATTCCGAGCGAAACGAGGAATCTATTAGATTTCTACGTCCCCCGCATCAAGTGCGGGGTGCTCACAATGGCTGATAAATATCCGCTCAAGGCGGCTTCCGCCTTTGGCGGAAAGGCTTTTGGTAAAAAATCGCTCAATTTAGTTAGATAAAACACCCAATATGGTTTCCTTAAGAAATCCTTAGAAAAGATTTAGATATGGACTTTAATATTAATAGTTCGGAAGAGCAGTCAAGGTTCAGACAATTCAACGGAGTAACCGGCAAAGTAATTAAGCTTTGGCTTGCCCTTGTCCCGATTATAGGGACTGTTTGGGCCATTAATATTCCTTCATATTTGGGAGTAGTTTTTTATAAGGAACAATATTTAGGTCTATTTTTAACCTTTATCCTAAGCTCAACCTTTATTCTTACTCCGGCCAATAAGAAGGGCTTGAAAGAAAATCTACCATTTTATGATATCGTATTTGCCCTCCTCAGCGTGGTAGTAGGTAGTTATATTACTATCCGTTTTCCTTACCTCATACCGAGGATGGGTTATATCACCCTCACTAATATGATATTGAGCGCCATCACAATGGTGCTTGTTCTTGAAGCCTCCAGACGTCTATTTGGCTGGCCAGTGGTAATAATTGGTTTAATCTTTATCATCTACGCTCCATATGCCTATCTCTTTCCTGGTATTCTTCATACGCGAAAGATTCCCTGGGGACGAATTCTGACATCACTTTATTTATCTCCGGATGCGCTCCTCGGTATTCCTTTGGCTGTTGCTGCTATTATTGTTCTTGGATTTATCTTTTTTGGACAGATACTTTTTGCCACAGGTGGGGGGCAATTTCTAACCGACATTGCTTTAGCCTTAATGGGGAAATACAGGGGAGGTCCAGCTAAGGTGGCAGTGGTAGCAAGTGCTTTATTCGGTACAATATCAGGAAGTGCTTCAGCGAATGTTGCCACCACCGGCATAATCACTATCCCCATGATGAAAAGAATAGGCTATAGGCCTGAATTTGCCGGGGCAGTAGAAGCAGTAGCCTCAACCGGGGGATTGATTATGCCGCCAGTCATGGCAGCAACAGCATTTATTATGGCCGAATTCTTAGAGATACCCTATGCTAAGATAGCGATTTCTGCGTTTATACCAGCAATCTTGTATTATGCTGCCGTCTTTGCCCAAGTCCATGCCGAGGCAATAAAGGAGGGGCTCACAGGTTTACCACCTCAGGAATTACCCTCGATTAAAAGGGTGATAAAGAAAGGCTGGCCCTTCATCATTCCACCATTAGTCCTTGTATACTGTTTGTTTGTGCTTTACCTTGAGCCCCAGACCGCTGCTATTGGAGGTGTAGGAGCTACTATTTTGATTGGCTTATTCAGAAAAGAAACTAGAAGAGAGCTCAGGAGAATATTATCGATAATGGAAAAGACTGGACATGCTCTGTTAGAGGTTGGCATTATCTGTGGGGTAGCCGGGTATATTGTGGGCGTTGTTTCGCTTACTGGTTTAGGACTTTCTCTTTCCAATACCCTCGTAGTCATTTCTGGTGGAAATGCTTTCCTATTACTTTTTTTGGCGGCAATATGCAGTATTATTCTTGGCATGGGAATGCCTATAACAGCATGCTATATATTGCTTGTTCTTCTAATCGCTCCAGCTCTAATTCAATTGGGTATACTCCCTCTTGCTGCTCATCTCTTTCTTATGTATTTTGGTGCAATGTCTTTCGTAACTCCACCAGTTGCCATAGCTGCTTATGTAGCAGCAGGTATAGCTCATGCCAAGCCCATGCAGGTCGGGCTTATAGGAGTCCGTTTAGGCATAGTCGCATATATTGTACCTTTTGTCTTTTGCTATAACCCGGCTCTCCTGCTGAGAGGAACATTAGAGGATATTATCTTGCTTACTGCCTCAGTGACACTCGGAGTCATGGCATTAGCAATAGCCTTAGAAGGCTACTTGTTTTACAAGTTGAATGTGTTGAAGAGAATAGGGTTTGGTCTGGCTGGATTTTTACTAATAATCCCTGAATTTATGACGGATGTGATAGGATTATTAATCAGTTTGCTATTACTTCTCTGGGAATATCGATATAGAAAGACTTTAAAAGGAGTTAAAGAACCGGTTGAAATCCTCAAAACCGCAAAGAATGTAGAATTTATTGGTAACGATGGAGAAAAAACAGAATAGTTTTCATCATGTCAATTATTAAATAAACGGAGTGGGGGAAAATCATGCCTATAGAAGGGTTTATTCCTTATAGGAAGGAAGATGCAGAAAAATATACTAAGTTCAGGTGGTGGCTGGGGATCACTCTCGGTGATATGTTGGATAAAGCATCAGACTTGTATCCAAATAAAGAAGCACTGGTTGATGGTAGAAGTCGATTAACATATTCACAGCTTAGGGAAAAAGTTGATAGGCTGGCTATAGCTTTTATTAAGCTCGGTATTGACAAAGGTGACACCATTCTCCTACAACTCCCTAATTGGAGCGAGTTTGTATACTCATATTTCGCTCTCCACAAAATTGGAGCAATTGGTGTTCTATTGCTGCCCCGACATACCCAAATAGAAGTTAACCATTTTTGTGACATAGTAAAGCCAAAAGCCTGGATCGTGCCGGAGAGATATCGAAAAATTGACTATCTGCCCATTATAGAGAATGTTTTAAAGTCAAATCCACAATTAAAGCATATTATTATCGTGAGGGCAGAAGGCAGCCAACGATTTGTCAGCCTCGAGAGGCTGATAGGGGATGCTGAGTTGAATAGTGCTAATCTTCGAGAACTCGAGGGCAGAAGACCTGAGCCTACGGAGGTAGCCTATATATTTTCCACTGGCGGTACTACAAGTTTACCTAAGGCTGTTCCTCGGACCCATAATGACTCTATTTGTGAGGCAGAATATAAATCGAGGGCTCGGGAACAGACCAGCAATGATATATGTTTAATTGCGATCCCCCTTGAACATAATCTTGGATTGGCGGCAATGAATGGCACCATCTTTAACTTTGGTAAATTAGTCTTATTAGACTCTACAAAGATAGAAGACTTCTGCGTAGCGGTTGAGAAAGAGAAGGTAACCTGTGGACCTATAGTCCCTACCTTAGCCATGAGAATCGTCAACCTTGATAACCTAAAAGAGTATGATATGAGTTCATTGAAGAAGTTATATGTAGGTGGTGAAAAAACCCCTCCTGAGGTGATCAGAGGCATTTTTGAAAAACTTGGCTGCACATGTATCATTGCATTTGGTATGGCTGAAGGACCTCAATGTTCAACGAGATTAGATGATTCTATAGATATCATCATAAATACCGTTGGGAAACCCTCTTGTCCTTATGAGCAATATAAAGTGATAGATCAAGATGAAAGAGAATTACCTCCAAATACGGAGGGGGAGTTGGTAGCCAAGGGGCCAGGAATATTTTCTGGTTATTTAAAAAACCCTGAGGAGAATAAGAAAGCCTTTACTAAAGATGGGTTTTTTAGAACAGGTGATCTGGCAGTTATTGACGATATGGGATATATAAAGATAACCGGAAGGATCAAGGATATCATCATTAGAGGGGGTGAAAATATTAGCCCTGTGGAGATTGAATCATTGATTAGAAGCCATCCAGATGTTGAGGATGTTGCAGTGATTGGTTTACCCGATAGAGAATTAGGAGAAAGGGTTTGTGCTTATATTAAACCAAAAGCATTGGCAAGGCCTACACTTGAAGATATTGTCTCTTTTTTGAAGGCTAAAGGTGCCTCTGTACTTCAACTCCCAGAGAGAATTGAGCTTATTGATGATATACCACTCACTAAGATTGGCAAAGCAGATAAAAAGGCCCTGCGAGAGGATATTAAGAGGCGTATCGGAATATCCTAATTTATTATCACCCAACCTTGAAAAGATAGAATCGACCATTTTAAATTGCGTGATGATAATAAAAAGATATTACAATTTCAAAAATTTTATTCTAATACTCTTTTCCCTACAGGAGGGTACTCTTTTTTGATTAAGAAGGCAATAGGTTTTGGATGATATTTAAAGGGATTTAAAAAAAGATGGTATAGGGATAGTCCGGGTCGTATTTCTCCTGGGGTTTCTTCTTCTTTTCTTCTATACAAAATGGGGGCAGGGCTTGCAATATAATAAGTGGTGTGCAATACTCTGGCATTGCAAGACCATTAAGGATAGAATTTCAAGTGGTGGTGAGATTAAAAGTGAGCAGTTTATCCCATATCATCCAGAGAGGATGTAAAACAGGAAATATTCCTTGATGACAGATAAAGGGAAAAGCAGAGCCGTTAGGAGGATAGAGGAGGAGCACCAAAAGTGATATTGAAAGCCCTCACCCCCATGAATGATTAGAGAAAGACGTTGACAAGATCTCAAATAAGTTATACGATATATTTAAATCGTATAACCATTATTTAGGAGGTTAGACATTTATGGCTACTATTAAAACATTGTCCAAGGGGCAAATTGTCATACCCGCCGCTATTAGGAAGCGATACCATATCAAGCCCGGAACGGAGATGCAGATCATGGAATATGGTGGCATCATCTATCTGATACCGCCAGTGGAAAACCCTATTAAGGCAGCTTGTGGTTTATTACCCCCTAAGCCTTCCCTTGCAGAAAAACTACTCAAAGAAAGAAAAAAAGAGTTCAGATAATGCCGAAAGGTCCTTTTATCTTTGACAGTCATGCTTTGTTAAAACTCTTCCAGAAAGAGAAGGGGTATGAAAAGGTAGTCCATCTTCTGGAAGAAATAAGAAAAACGGGAACAACTAAGTATCTAAATGTAATTAATCTCGGAGAGATCATCTATTCGACAAAAAGGGATTTTGGTGATCAGAAGAAGTTAGAGGTGCTCGCAAATATTGAAAGGTTAGGCTTTACTATTTTGGAAATTCCCAAGGACTTAGTTTTCCAGGCTTCGGAATATAAAGCCCAGTATAGCATCTCCTATGCTGATTGTTTTGTTCTTGCTTCTGCTATAGAGCATAAAGCGACGATAGTAACTGGTGATCCAGAATTTAAAAAAGTGGAGCAATTAGTGGATATTATGTGGATTTAGCATAAAAGAAATCGCCTAACAAATCGCTTAAGAAGGAGGCGGCAAGAAGGGAGAGAGGGTCTTTAGCCTCCCATTTGGCTGGCCTCAATCGAGAATCTCAAAGATTATCCTCGAGATTACATTTCTACCTTTGAGTAACGGGCCTCTAAGATCTCTCGGATTAATATTATCTCATCCTCATTGAAGTATCACCCTCTGAATATGTATTTATTGGTGCCCACAGTGAGATTAGTAATGTTAATGGGGACGCCATTAAAAATTTCAGTTTATATAAATATAACAAGAGTGACGAGCGGATATTTGGTGAATCAGATTTTATTATTAAAGTTATTTTCCAGGCTGGTGAGAAAGTTTGGATTACGTTGACAGAATTAGCCAGGAGATTTGGGATCAGCGTTTCTGGGGTTGGGTATTCAATGATGAAGGGTGAAATAATAGCATGTGAAAATAATTATCACCTAAATTGAGCGATTTTTTACTAAAAGCCTTTCCGCCAAAGGCGGATCCGCTCTGGGCAGATAGTTATCAATCATTGCGAACCTGAAGGGCGTGGCATACGCATTGTAATTCATATAAGCTTGGATTTCATGGCCATAGGCCCTTCTGTAGGCCAGAGATCGTGTCAGGATATTTCGATTGAGCATTAGCAAATGTCATTTTGAGAAAAGGAATTGGGGAAAGGGTGAAAATGAATTGCCTTCTATTTAACAACATAAGATCACCTCTCTTAGCGGCTTCATAAAAGCCTCTGATAGCATTCCAAGTTCCTTCCCTGAAAGATAGAACTGATTTGAGTCATGGAATTGATTGGGGTAAGGGATCTTTAATTCGTTATGGACCTAACTTCATCGAGCTGAGCGGCGCTCGGCTTTTTGCGCATCCACTCCAGCGAGTTGTTAGGCATAAGGTTTCATCAATCTTATGCTGTCTCGAATTGCAAACTCTTAAGCATTTCGATAGGGACGCGCTTGCTCAAACCAAGGATCTCAATTCCAATAATGTTGTCGTTTGCATCATAGTCAAGAATCACACCTGGTTTAATCTCCTCGGACTCGACAATCGCCGATTCATCCAGCCTAAAGTATAAAGCATCATTTTTATAATCCACCTTCAGTTTCATACTGACCTCCTAATTCTGCGGTCAAAGAAGACGGTTACGATCCTCTAGGGTTTGACATCAGGATTCACCACAACCCGTAAATATTGCCCGCCATACTCTTCAATGGCTCGAATATAGTGAACAGTGCCATCTTCCATCATTTCCTGTCTTTCAGGGTCCTCCATTGCCAACTTCACCCACGTTTCTGAGATGTTGCGCTCCCTTAGCATGTCATAAGCATGCTCTGAAAACTGGTACTCGATCATAGAACCTCTTAAGCCTTGCCAATCATTGAGTTCTGAAACCAGCAACACTTTCCAATTCTACAATAGCTGTGAGCCCGCTTCCATCCTTGTTCTCCAATACAAGAAAGGCCTCATCAATCTCCTTGATCACGCCACTAACATGATCTTGCACACTTTTGAATATGATTATGAATTCCCCTGCCAACACCGATGGACTCTGAATACTTCTTCAGTATCCGCTCCCAACTTGTTCGCGCTCTCTATTTAAGTAATTCAAGAATCTGTTCTCTGTTAAGCGTAATTGGATTCGGGATACAAGGTTTCAACTCCATTACTTTTAGAGAACTGGTTTCTAACACTTGGATTCCTTGAACAAACTCTCGATTAGAACCTCTTCTTGGATTCCCTGGTGGAAGCCCTCCTTGTCGATGCCTATATTCTTCAATAAGAATTCTTTCGACTTTATACTCAATACTCTGAAGTTCACTCGCAACACAATTATCGATAGATTGTTGTCGAAGATAAGGATTCCATTTCTCAACTGGAGTTTCGCTATAATATTTAAATATGATCTGCTTGAGAGAATCCGAAATTGTTTTATCTACAATAAAATAGGAAATTTGGGTCGATGGGACATAGTTAAGAATTTTGTAATTCACCATGCGCTGTCTTAAGTCTTTGGTTGCCCCGAATACGGGCAAGACCCAAACCTGCGTCATTTTCTACAACTATTACATAGACCGTGCTTCCCTTGGGGATTCGTTCTCGAAATATGTTTCGATATGGGAGGAGATCATTCCAGTGTACAGAGAAAGTAAGATTAGTTAGCATATCTGAATCCTTTTCTTTTTCCCCTAACGAATGAAGTCAGCGGTGGCTGAAAGCCATCCACTGGAGTGAGTTGTTCGATGCATTTAGATGTCCTCAAAAAAGATATTTATCCCGTCC
>JBBITW010000049.1:0-20032 GCA_037440525.1 Deltaproteobacteria bacterium | reverse complement strand
AGTTGAGGTTTGCCATTCGTGAGGGAGGGAGGACTGTAGGCGCAGGTGTCATCAGCGATGTCCTCGAATAAAGGAAGGTGTCAATTAAATGACTGCTCAGAAAATAAGGGTTTGCCTTAAATCTTATGATCATAAACTTTTGGATAAATCTGTAGCTGAGATCGTTGATACGGTCAAACGGACGGGTGCGAACATAGCAGGTCCCATTCCTCTTCCCACAAAGATCAGTCGATTTACTGTTTTGAGATCGCCTCATGTTGATAAGAAGTCAAGAGAACAGTTCGAAATCAGAACCCATAAACGCCTAATTGATATTATTGAACCGACACAACAGACCGTTGATGCCCTTATGAAACTCGATCTGGCAGCAGGAATAGATGTGGAGATTAAGCTATAGCCCTTTTCCTATTTGAAATAAAAGGGAAAGGAGTAGAAAAAAGGCATATGAGAGAAGAAGTAGGGATTATAGGGAAAAAGATAGGGATGACTCAGATCTTTCAGGATGATGGTTCTGTTACTCCGGCTACCCTGGTAGAAGCCGGTCCTTGCTGGGTGATACAGAAAAAGACAGAGTCAAAGGATGGTTATGAAGCCATACAATTAGGTTTTCTCCCGAAGGGTAGTAAAAGGGTGAAAAAACCTCTTGAAGGACATTTTAAGAAGGCTGGGGTTTCACCTGTTTATCATCTAAAAGAGTTTAGGGTAAAGGATACGGCCAGATATGAGGTGGGCCAGGTGATCACAACCGAAATTTTTAAACCTGGTGATATAGTGGATGTTACCGGGATGAGCAAGGGTAGAGGATTTACAGGTGTGATGAAGCGACATGGATTTCATGGTGCACCTGGTTCTCATGGAACACATGAATATTTTCGTCACGGAGGGTCGGTTGGGTCAGCCACTTATCCCCACCATGTATTTAAAGGCAAAAGAATGCCAGGGCATCATGGAAATCAGAGAACCACTATCCAGAATATTAAGGTCTTAGATGTAAGGGGGGATCAGAACCTCATACTTTTAAAAGGTGGGATCCCTGGAAGTCGCAATGGATTGATTATAATTAGGAGTGCCATAAAAAGGAAGACAACATAAAGCAGTTTTTCAAGGAAAGCAATATGAGCACAGTTTCTGTCTATGACATAAATCGCCAAAAGGTGAGGGATATAGATATTGATGATCGTATCTTCAATGCCGAAATTAAGCCTTCGCTTTTTTATGATGCAGTGAGAAGACAACTATCTTCTCAAAGGAGAGGCACTTCAGCCACAAAGAATAGGGCCCTTGTTCGGGGGGGAGGAGCAAAACCCTGGAGGCAGAAAGGGACAGGAAGGGCAAGAGCAGGCTCCCGAAGGTCACCCCTTTGGAGAGGGGGAGGGACGATATTTGGACCCATGCCGAGGGATTACTCCTTATCCCTTCCAAAAAAGGTTATAAGGAAGGCTCTCTGGGCAGCCTTGAGCCATAAACTCCGTGAAGGAAGATTGATCATACTTGATGATTTTCCTCTGGATGGGTTTAAAACAAAAGGAGTAATGAATGTCCTGAATAGATTTGATGTGGAAGATGGGCTAATTGTTATAGGAGATGGTAATCTTCAATTAGAGAGATCCGTACGAAACATCCCGGGTATTAAGGTTCTTCGTTATAATAATCTTAATGTTTATGATATCTTAAAATATGATTATTTAATTATTCTGACTGAAGCATTACAGAAGATTCAAGGGACGGTTTCATCATGATAGAACCACAAAAGATTATCATAAGGCCTTTAATAACTGAGAAGAGTACAATCCTTAAAGAAAAGGATCATCAGTATGTCTTTGAGGTTGAAAGAAGAGCTAATAAAATAGAGATTAAGAAGGCCGTTGAATATCTTTTTAAGGTAAGGGTAACCAATGTCCGAACTATAAATGTTCTGGGCAAAGTGAAACGTTTGGGAAGAAGATTTGGGAGGAGGCCTGATTGGAAAAAGGCTATTGTCACCCTTAGAGAGGGTGATCGTATAGAGTTCTTCGAAGGAGCCTAATCCTCCTTTCTAATAAAAATTCGAGAGGAAATTCTAAATACCAAATAAGAATTTCGAAACGGTATAAAAATTCAAATAAAGGATTCTCAAAAACAGTCTTTTTTAGTTTAGAATTTTGGTTATTTGAATCTGTTTCGGTTTTAGGATTTAGAAATTTGAATTTTATGAGGTTAAAAGATGGGTATCAAAAAATTTAGACCAACATCTCCTGGCAGGCGATTTCAGACAGTTTCAAACTTTGAGGAGATCACATCTATAACCCCTGAAAAAGGGCTACTCATTCCTCTAAAGAAGAGCGGGGGCCGAAATTGTTATGGAAGAATAACTGCCTGGCATAGAGGTGGGGGACATAAAAGAATGTACAGGATAATCGATTTTAAAAGGGACAAAAGAGAAATACCTGCAAAGGTTGCCTCTATAGAATATGACCCAAATCGATCCGCTCGAATTGCTTTGCTTCACTATGTTGATGGAGAAAAACGCTATATACTCGCTCCTGATCAGTTGAAGGTTGGCGATTATGTGATTGCGAGTCCAAATGCTGATATCAAGCCTGGCAATGCCCTACCTCTCAGAAATATCCCGACAGGAACACTTATTCATAATGTTGAGTTGAAGGTTGGTAAGGGGGGGCAGATCATTCGGAGCGCTGGTAGTTATGGTCAGTTGATGGCTAAGGAAGGCAGGTATGCTCATGTAAAATTGCCCTCCGGTGAGGTAAGATTAATTCTTCAGGATTGCTATGCAACCATAGGGCAATTGAGCAATATTGAGCACGAAAATATATCACTTGGGAAGGCAGGGAGAAGCAGGTGGTTGGGATGGAGACCAGTGACCCGAGGTGTGGCAATGAATCCAATTGATCATCCTCTTGGTGGAGGGGAGGGTAAAAGTTCTGGAGGCCGCCATCCATGCACTCCATGGGGGGTCCTCGAAAAGAAGACAAGGAAAAATAAGACCACTGATAAATACATTCTTAAGAGGAGAGATTGATGCCCCGTTCAATCAAGAAAGGACCATTTGTAGATGGTCATTTGATGAAGAAGGTTGAAGAGGCCAGAAGATTGAAGGAGGCCAGGGTTATTAAAACCTGGTCAAGACGTTCAACCATTATACCAGAAATGGTGGGTTTAACATTTGCCGTCCACAATGGAAAGAAATTTATACCTGTTTTTATTACTGAGGAGATGGTAGGTCATAAACTTGGAGAATTCTCTCCTACTCGAACATTTCATGGACATTCTGGAGATAGAAAGACAAAAGTTAAAGGTAAGACAGCTTGAGATGGCAGGTCATTAGATGGAAATCAGGGCAAAATTGAGATTTGTTCGTTTGTCACCCAGAAAGGCCCGATTGGTGGCCGATTTGATTAGGGGTAAAGGATCAGAGGAGGCCCTTAATATCCTCTCTTTTACAAAAAAGGCGGCAGCACGAGTAATCCTGAAATTATTGAAATCAGCAATTTCGAATGCTACCCAGAAGAAGACCACCGATATCGATCGCCTCTATGTAAAGAAGATCACTGTTGATCAAGGGCCTACTTGGAAGCGCTATACTCCTCGTGCCATGGGCCGAGCTACAATGATCAGGAAAAGGACGAGTCATATCACCATTGTCTTAGATGAAAGATAAAAGGAGGTAGTCTTGGGCCAAAAGGTACATCCAATCGGTTTTCGATTGGGATTTATTAAGAAGTGGGATTCAAGATGGTTTGCAGAGAAAGATTATCCCCAGCTCCTGATCGAGGATTTAAGGATTAGGCAGTATCTGAAGGAGAATCTTTCCCATGCAGGAGTTTCAAAGATAGAGATCGAAAGGGCTGCGAGTAAGGTTAAGAAAGGAAAGATAACCATCTTTACTGCTCGCCCCGGTATTATAATTGGGAAGAAAGGTGCTGAGGTTGAAAGTCTAAAGAAGGAACTTCAGAAGATGACCCAGAAGGAGATACTCATAAATATTCAGGAGGTCAAGAGGGCTGAACTGGATTCTCAGTTGGTGGCTGAAAATGTGGCTTTGCAACTGGAACGTCGAGTAGGATTTCGAAGGGCTATGAAGAAGGCTGTAAGCACAGCAATGAAGCTTGGGGCAAAAGGGATCAAGATAGCTGTAGCTGGAAGATTGGGAGGAGCCGAGATGGCTCGAAGGGAATGGTATCGTGAAGGTAGAGTTCCACTCCATACACTCCGTGCAGATATAGACTATGGTTTTGCTGAGGCAAAGACAACCTATGGAGTGATTGGTGTAAAGGTATGGATTTTTAAAGGGGAGGTTTTCCCTACGAAGGAAGGAGAGGAACGGGCTTCGTAGCGAAGGTTAAGGTTGAGGCTAAGGTTTAGGGATTTGTCAATTATTCCTAAACATTAATCTCAGCCTTAACCTTATTGGTTTGTGTTTATCTGTAAATTTATTTAAGGTGACCGCTTATGTTAATGCCGAAGAAGACAAAATATAGAAAACAGCAGAAGGGGAGAATGAAGGGCAAAGCCTCTCGTGGTAACAGACTTAACTTTGGAGATTTCGGCCTTCAGGCCATAGAGTGTGGATGGTTGACTTCACGTCAGATTGAAGCGGCACGTATTGCTATGACCCGATTTATTAAGCGGACAGGTAGAATCTGGATACGGATTTTCCCTGACAAACCAATTACTAAGAAACCAGCAGAGACCCGTATGGGGAAAGGAAAGGGTCCACCAGAGGATTGGGTAGCTGTCATCAGGCCCGGAAGAATTCTTTATGAGATGGAAGGTGTCCCTGAGGAAAGGGCAAGGGAGGCCTTTCTTCTGGCATCACACAAATTGCCCATTGCAACAAGGTTTGTAATAAGAAGGAGTTATACATGAAGGCAAAGGATCTTCGACTCCTAAGCGAAGGGGAACTGCTTGAGAAGGAGAAATCACTAAAAGAGGAACTCTTCAATCTCCGTTTTCAACATGCTACAGGGCAATTGGAAAATGTGATGCGAATTCCTCAGGTCAAAAGGGATATTGCAAGAATTAAGACTATCCTGCGAGAAAGGATACAGAATAGAGGAAAATGAAGGGATGAGTGAAAAGGGGAAGAGGAAAACATTAATAGGCGTCGTTACAAGTGATAAGATGGATAAAACTTTAGTTGTAGAGGTTAATCGCCTGGTCCTTCATCCTGTTTACAAAAAATATATTCGTAAAAGGAAGAAGGTGAAGGCCCACGATGAAAAAAACGAGTGTCATATCGGAGATAAGGTTTTACTCATCGAAACCCGGCCATTGAGCCGGGATAAACGATGGCGGGTCAAAGAGATCATAGAACGGGCCGCTTAATCATATCTCTATTTTCCACACAGGAGTGGATGATGATACAGATGCGGAGTATTCTCGAAGTAGCAGATAATTCGGGAGCGAAAAAATTGGGGTGTATCAAGGTTCTCGGAGGGACTCGGCGTAAATATGCTACCTTGGGTGATGTTATTGTTGTTTCGGTAAAAGATGCCCTGCCTAACTCCAAAATTAAAAAGGGAGATGTTGCACGGGCAGTGGTTGTGAGGACGAAAAAAGAGGTGAAGCGTCCTGATGGTTCCTATATTAAGTTTGATGACAATTCAGCTGTCCTTATAAACCCACAGGGCGAACCAATAGGGACAAGAATCTTTGGTCCAGTGGCAAGAGAACTTAGAGCAAAAAGATTTATGAAGATTGTCTCTTTGGCTCCTGAGGTGCTATAGCTTTAAAAAGGATTTTTAAATGTTAGCTAAAAGATTTCATATAAAAAAGAATGATCTGGTTATGGTAACGAGTGGAAAGGAAAAAGGTAAAAGTGGTAGGGTCTTGAGGGTTATTCCAGAAAAAGAGAGGGTGATCGTTGAAAAGATAAACTTTGTCAAGCGACACTCCCGACCTCATGGTCAGCAGCGAAGAGGAGGTATTATTGAAAAGGAGGCCCCCCTTCACATATCAAATGTAATGCTTCTCTGTGAAAAGTGCAATAAGCCTGTCCGGATAGGGCATCGGATCTTAGAGGGCGGTAAGAAGGCAAGGTTCTGCCGAAGGTGTGGAGAAATCTTTGATAAATAGGTGATGAGGCTATGGCAAAACTGAAGGAGGTCTATGAAGAAAAGGTGGTTCCTGCTTTGATGAAGAGGTTCAATTACCGCAATAGAATGCAAGTACCAAAATTGGAAAAGATTGTAATCAATATGGGTTTGGGGGAGGCTATACAGAATATCAAAATTCTCGATTCAGCAGTGCAGGAATTGAGCCTTATTACAGGGCAGAAGCCTGTTATCACAAAGGCAAGAAAATCGATTGCACAGTTTAAATTAAGGGCTGGGATGCCAATCGGGGTCATGGTTACTCTTCGGAAAGATAGGATGTATGAATTCTTTAATCGTCTTGTTAATGTTGCTCTTCCAAGGGTCAGGGACTTTAAAGGTCTCTCTGGAAAGTCCTTCGATGGGAGAGGGAATTATGCCCTGGGCATCAGGGAACAGTTGATCTTCCCTGAAATTCATTATGATAAGATTGATAAGGTTAAGGGGATGAACATCATAATTACAACGACTGCAAAGACAGATGAGGAAGGAAAGGAATTACTCAGGCTCCTTGGCATGCCCTTTAGAAATTAAGAAATCCTATGTTCGCATAAATCAGTGCTATTCTGGAGGAGAAATTTGGCTAAGCTCTCATTGATGTTAAAGGCAAAAAGGCCCCAGAAATTCAAGGTTCGACAATACAATAGATGTCCTCTCTGTGGAAGGCCAAGGGCCTTTATTAGAAAATTTGGTATGTGTCGTCTCTGTTTTAGAAAGTATGCCTCCAGGGGCGAAATACCTGGAGTGATTAAAGCCAGTTGGTAATTCAAAGGTATGGAGTCCAATATGAGTATGACCGACCCATTGGCAGATATGTTTACGCTCATTCGAAATGCATCTAAGGCAAAATTTGAGAAGGTGGATATTCCCTTCTCAAAGTTGAAAATTGAGATTGTAAAGATTTTAAAAGAGGAGGGTTTTATAAAAGATTTTAAACCCATCAAAGATGAAAACGATCACGACATGCTCAGGATACTTCTCAAATATGATAATGATAGAAAAGAGCTCATTCATATAAGGAGGATTAGCAAACCTGGCCGAAGAGTTTATGTTGGAGTCGATAAGATACCAACGGTCATGAATGGTTTGGGTATTTCAATCCTATCTACATCAAAAGGTATTCTCACGGATAAGACAGCACGTAAGGCCAATGTAGGAGGAGAGGTTCTCTGTTATGTTTGGTAAAATAAGATTGAATCTGAGCAGAGGGGTCAAATATCCGATTGGGAGTGTTAAGGATTTGAATTCAGAATCTTTTAATTGAGGGATAAGATGTCACGTATTGGAAAGATGCCAATATCCTTGCCCAAAGAGGTTAAGGTTAATTTTGATGGGAAAAAGGTGGAGATTAGTGGTCCCAAAGGACAGCTCACACATCAATTGCCACAGGGTATATCCATCTCAGTGGATAATGAAAAGATATTTGTCCACCGAAATGATGATGAACGTAGTTTGAAAGCACTTCATGGACTGACTCGAAGTTTGATTGCAAATATGGTTACAGGTGTTACACAGGGTTTTGAAAAAAGGCTTGAGATAGTAGGAGTGGGATTTCGGGCAGATTCCCAGGGTAGGGATCTTAAACTCTCTTTGGGATTCTCTCATCCAGTCATTTTTCCTCTTCCTGAAGGGATCAGGGTTGAGGTAGAGAAACAGACACTCCTCACTGTTAAAGGGATTGATAAACAGTTGGTAGGAAGTGTGGCTGCTAAACTTCGCTCCATCAAGTCTCCCGAACCATATAAAGGGAAAGGGATACGCTATTTTGGAGAAAGGATTCGTAAGAAGGTTGGAAAGACCAAGGCATAACTATGGTTGATGATATTTTTGAGGTCTTTCCATATAGGTAGCTCTATTAGAGGCACAAAGGGAGGTAACATTTGAGGAATAAGAAGATCTTTCTAAGGATGAAAAGAAAGAGAAGGGTTAGAAGCCGGATAAAGGGAACAGAGGATCGGCCCAGGCTTAATGTATTTAGAAGTTTGAAACATATTTATGCTCAAGTAATCGTTGATATTACAGGTAATACAATTGCAAGTGCATCTACCCTGAGCCCAGAGCTTAGAGGAATCCTCCCACATACAGGGAATATAGAAGCGGCCAAGAAGGTAGGGGAACTGATTGCAAAAAAATGTCTTGAGAAGGGAGTAAAGAAAGTGGTTTTTGATCGAAATGGTTATCTTTATCATGGTAGGGTGAAGGCGCTGGCTGAAGCTTCAAGGGCTGGAGGTTTGGTTTTTTAGTTTAAAGACCACAGAGGAGGAGAGGAAATTGCCAAAGATTGATCCGAGCACATTAGAACTGACTGACCGTGTGGTTCATATAAACCGCGTGGCTAAAGTGGTCAAAGGAGGGAGACGTTTTAGCTTCAGTGCCCTGGTGGTTGTGGGAGATGGTAAGGGATATGTAGGAAGTGGTTTAGGAAAGGCTAATGAGGTTCCGGAGGCAATCAGAAAAGGGATAGAACATGCAAAACGTAACCTCATCAAGGTTCCCATTATCAATAAAACGATTCCTCATGAAGTGATGGGTAAATTTGGAGCAACAAAGGTTTTGCTCAAACCAGCATCTGAAGGAACAGGTGTGATTGCAGGTGCTACGGTGAGGGCAATTGCAGAATCAGCAGGCATTGAAAATATTCTAACAAAATCATTGGGGTCGAATAACCCATATAATCTGATCAAGGCTACTTTTCAAGCTATGAGTCAGCTTAAGAATCCTGAAGAAGTGCTTTTGAAAAGGCGTCAAAAAGAAGAGGAGAATTAGAAAGAAATGGGTGGAAATGGGGAGAAGACCATTACTGTTAAATGGGTCAGAAGTATAATAGGACGTCCCGAAGCCCAAAGAAGGATCATCAGGTCTCTCGGGTTTAAGAGATTGAATCAAACCCTTGTCCTACGCGATCGGCCTGAGATTCGGGGAATGATTAGCCACGTCATACATCTGGTTGAAGTGATGAAATAGAATGATATAAAGAGGTAGAGAGGATGATACTTGATCAACTGAGGCCTCCAAAGGGAGCAAGGAAGAAGAGAAAACGTGTGGGAAGGGGAATTGGCTCAGGTCATGGTAAGACCTCATCTAAAGGGTCAAAGGGTCAGAATGCCCGTTCAGGAAGGGGAACGAAGGCAGGTTTCGAGGGAGGCCAGATGCCCATGCAGAGACGTCTTCCCAAGAGGGGATTTAAAAATCCATTTAAGCAGAAGGTCTCCATCATTCATATTGGAGACCTAAATCGTTTTCCAAGGGATAGTTTGATTGACCCTGACCTGCTTCAGAAATCAGGTCTTTGTAAAAGGGGGGAGATTATTAAACTTCTATCCGATGGAGAACTTGAACATCCCCTGACCATTCGTGTTCATAAGGCAAGCAAAACTGCCCTTCAAAAGATAGAGAAGGCATCGGGAAGGGTGGAGGTCATCAGCCTATGATTTCAGGGGCACAGAATATTTTTAAAATACCAGAACTGAAGAGAAGGATACTCTTCACCCTTTTCTTCTTAGCTGTTTATCGAATAGGTGTCCATATTCCAACACCTGGGGTCAATGGAGATGCCCTTGCTTCCTTCTTTGCCCAGGCGAGGGGGACACTGTTCAGTCTAATCGATATGTTTTCGGGTGGGGCCTTAGAAAGGCTCTCTGTCTTTGCACTTGGTATAATGCCATACATAAGTGCATCGATCATCCTTCAGCTTCTTACGGTTGTAATCCCTTATCTTGCACAGCTCCAAAAGGAAGGTGAGATGGGTCGTAAGAAGATTATTCAATATACTCGCTATGGGACCGTTATCTTGAGTATGATTCAGGGATTTGGTATTGCTGTTGGTTTAGAGAATATGCGAGGAGCAGCAGGTGAGATGATTGTCCTTTCCCCAGGTTGGTCGTTTCGTTTCATGACAGTGATTACACTCACTGCCGGGACAGCATTTATCATGTGGTTAGGAGAACAGATTACAGAAAGGGGTATTGGAAATGGGATTTCTCTCATTATCTTTGCGGGAATCGTTGCGAGGATGCCAAATGCCATTGCGAGCACTTATGAATTCTTCAGGGTAGGTCAGATCAATATCATTACCTTGCTGGTACTCATTGTGATCATGGTTCTGGTTGTGGCAGTGATTATATTTGTTGAGACGGGCCAGCGAAGACTTCCTGTTCAATATGCCAAACGTATTGTTGGGAGGAAGGTCTATGGAGGGCAAAGCACCCATCTGCCGCTAAAACTTAACACCTCGGGTGTTATTCCCCCTATATTCGCTTCCTCGATTCTGATGTTCCCCTTAACGATTGCCAATTTTATGCCAAAGCCATGGTTGGATGAGCATCCATGGATACAGTCAATCCTCCATAGTCTTGGACCAGGGGCACTTCTTTATAATCTTCTCTATGTAGGATTCATCATCTTCTTCTGTTATTTTTATACAGCCGTGACCTTCAACCCGAATGATGTGGCTGAAAATATGAAGAAGTTTGGAGGCTACATACCTGGTATACGACCAGGGCAGAAGACTGCAGAATATATTGATAAGGTTCTTACTCGTATAACCCTCGGAGGGGCCATTTATGTCTCTGCAATATGTGTTCTACCTACAATTCTCATCAGGAAGTTCAATGTCCCATTCTATTTCGGTGGGACAGCCTTGCTTATTGTTGTAGGTGTGGCATTGGATACGGTTCAACAGATTGAGGCTCATATGCTAACGAGACATTACGAAGGTTTGATGAGGAAGGGTAGATTGAAGGGAAGGCGAGGTTAATAAAAATGAATCTTATACTTTTGGGCCCTCCAGGGGCAGGAAAAGGGACTCAAGCTCAAAAGATCATTGAAAGATTTGGCATTCCGCAGATCTCAACAGGAGATATCTTGAGGCAGGCGGTAAAGGAAGGGACCCCTCTTGGTAAGGAGGCCAGATCCTTTATGGAAAAGGGAGAACTCGTTCCTGATGAGGTGGTTATCGGAATAATCGAAGAGAGATTGAAGGCCAAGGATTGCAATTCTGGATTCATCCTTGATGGGTTTCCAAGAACCGCTTCCCAAGCGGAGGCACTTGAAGAGATTCTTCTCAGGGGCGGGAGATCAATTGACCACGTCCTTAATATAGATGTTGACAGCGAAGAGTTGGTACGCCGCCTAACCGGACGAAGGACATGTAGGGATTGTGGGATGATGTTTCATATCTTATTTCATCCGCCTGCAAAAGAAGGGATTTGTGATCGGTGTGGAGGGGTACTTTTTCAGCGAGATGACGACAGAGAGGAGACCATCAGAACAAGATTGAGGGAATACGAGAGGCGGACTCTACCTCTCATTGAGTATTATAAGCAGAAGGGGTTGTTGCGTCGTATTGATGGATTGGGTTCAGAGGATGAGATTTTTGAGAGAATCATAAAGGTCTTAGATACTCAGTTAGGTTCAAAGGGATAAGGAAGGTAGAACTTATGCCCAAGGAGGATGCAATCGTCGTCGAAGGGAAAATTCTGGAGACCCTTCCTAATGCCATGTTCAGGGTTGAATTGGAAAATGGCCACAAGGTCTTGGCACATATCTCCGGGAAGATGAGGATGCATTATATAAAGATTCTTCCAGGCGACAAGGTGACGGTTGAATTATCTCCTTATGATCTTAGCCGGGGAAGGATCATTTTTAGGGAGAAATAGAGCGTGAAAGTTCGAGCTTCGGTCAAAAAGATTTGTGATAAGTGTAAAATTGTAAAAAGAAAAGGGGTAATACGCGTAATCTGTGAGAATCCAAAACATAAACAGCGACAGGGTTAATATTTTCATGATCAATCACTATCACTAATCACCATCACTCAATAAGGAGTAAGCTATGGCAAGAATTGCAGGGGTCGATCTTCCAAAGGATAAACGTGTGGAGGTTGCCCTCACATACATATATGGGATCGGGAGACCTTCTGCCAATAAAATTCTCGAAAAGGCAAATGTTAACAAGGACACCCGCGTCAACAAACTTACAGAGGCAGAGGTAGTCCGTATACGAGATATTATAGAGCAAGAGTATAAAGTGGAAGGAGATCTCCGAAGAGAGGTGGCAACAAATATTAAACGATTGATGGATATAGGTTCCTATAGGGGGCTTCGCCACCGTAAATCCCTTCCTGTGCGAGGCCAGAGAACTCATACAAATGCAAGGACAAGAAAAGGACCTCGCCGTGCTATTATTGGGAAGAAGAAGGAAAGTGAATGAAAAGTAAGTTTTGAAGATTTTGTTTCTAAATGGGCTGAAAAAGATTTTGATAGATATTTTTTGAAATTGAAAACCAAGGTTTAATAGAAGGAGGGGATATGGCCACAGGCCCAGGGGTAAAGAAGAAGAGGGTAAAAAAGAATATTCAAACAGGCATTGCCCATATCCAGGCAACATTTAATAATACTATTATCACGATTACAGATATGGAAGGAAATGTAATTACATGGTCGAGTGCTGGCACTCAAGGCTTCAAAGGCTCTCGTAAGAGCACTCCTTTTGCTGCACAAATGGCTGCAGAGGATGCAGCAAAAAAGGCCATGGAACATGGAGTTCGAACTATTGATGTCTATGTGAAAGGCCCTGGTGCCGGAAGAGAATCAGCACTTCGATCCCTTCAGGCAGCAGGTCTCAGGGTTCATTTAATAAAGGATGTTACACCCATTCCCCATAATGGATGTCGTCCTCCAAAACGTAGAAGGGTATAAGGAGGGATAGATTGGCAAGATATACAGAATCAGTATGTAGGTTGTGCCGTAGGGAGAACCTCAAGCTTTTTCTCAAGGGAGAAAGATGCTATACAGAGAAGTGTGCTTTTGAAAGAAGAAATTATCCTCCTGGCCAGCATGGACAGAATCGTAAGAAGTTCTCTGATTATGGAGCACAATTAAGAGAGAAACAGAAGGTCAAGAGGATGTATGGTATTCTCGAAACCCAATTCCGTAATATTTTTAAGGAGGCAGATCGGCAGAAAGGGATTACAGGAGAAAACCTACTTTCGTTATTGGAGCGGAGGTTGGATAATACAATCTATCGACTTGGCTTTGCCAGCACCAGAAGCGAGGCAAGACAGCTTGTTCGCCACAATCATTTCATGGTCAATCAGAAGAAGGTCAATATCCCATCTTATCTTGTAAAGTTAGGGGATGTGATTGAGGTTAGGGAGAAGAGTAAAAAGGTAGTGCGTATATTGGAGGCCATGGAAGGGGTTGCGAGAAGAGGTATTCCTCAATGGCTCGAACTGGATAAGGATCAAATGAAAGGGGTTGTAAAAGGCATTCCAACACGTTCTGACATTACCATTCCAATTCAGGAGAAGCTTATTGTGGAGTTGTATTCTAAGTAGTCTTTTAACCCTTTTTTGGGGGAGGCAATATGGTTCAAAAAAATTGGAAAGATCTTATTCAACCAAAAAGGTTAGAGGTGGAAAAGGAGACATTAACACCTTTTTACGGAAAGTTTGTTGCTGAACCCCTTGAAAGGGGTTTTGGTATCACGCTCGGAAATTCACTTCGTCGAATCCTCCTTTCTTCCTTACAAGGTGCGGCAATCACTTCTGTGAAGATAGATGGAGTTCTCCATGAGTTCTCCACGATACCAGGTGTTAAGGAAGATGTGACAGAGATAATACTGAATCTAAAAGAGGTGAGATTGAAACTTCATACCGAAGGTCCAAAGATAATTCGTATAAAGGCAGAAGGCCAGAAAGAACTGACTGCTGGAGATATCATCACAGGGGATGCTGTTGAAATCCTTAACCCAGAACATCATATTGCAACCCTTTCGAGAGATGCCAAACTCTCAATGGAGATGACGGTTAAGATGGGAAGGGGTTACGTTCCTGCAGAGCGAAATAAGGAAGAGAACCAACCAATAGGAACTATTCCTATTGATGCAATATTCTCTCCTATCAAAAAGGTAAACTATACAGTAACGAATGCAAGGGTGGGACAGATAACTGATTATGATAGATTGACCTTAGAGGTATGGACGGATGGGAGTCTTGCCCCAGAAGAGGCCATTACCAGTGCCGCTAAAATCATGCAGGACCAGCTCTCCATTTTCGTAAACCTCGCAGAAGGAGGAGAGGAAGAAGAGGAAGAGACCTCCTCATTACAAAAGGAGGATGAGAAGCTAAATGAAAATCTCTTTAGGAGTGTGGATGAATTGGAACTCTCGGTCCGTTCTGCCAATTGTCTTAAGCATGCAAATATCAAGCTTATTGGTGATCTGGTTCAAAAGACAGAAGCCGAGATCTTGGCCACAAAGAATTTTGGTAAGAAGTCCCTCAATGAGATCAAGGAGATCCTTGCAGGGATGGGACTAAGCCTGGGTATGAAATTGGAGAACTGGCCTCCTAAAAAGATTGAAAAGACGATGGAATCTGGAAGTACTGGATAGGGGAGGTATGGATGAGGCATCGTGTTGCTGGAAGAAAATTGAGCAGGCATACTCAACATCGAGAGTTGATGTTTCGAAACATGCTCGTATCTTTAATCATACATGAGAGGATAAAAACAACCCTGGCAAAGGGAAAGGAACTTAGAGGTTGGGCAGATAAGATCATAGGGCTTGGAAAACAGGCCACTCTCCATGCACGTAGGCAGGCCTTTTCACTTCTTAGAAATAGAAGTGTGGTAAAGAAACTCTTTGATGAAATAGCCCCAAAGATGAAGGATCGTGAAGGAGGTTATACCCGTATATATAAGATGGGATGGCGGAAAGGAGATGGAGCTCCTCTCTGCCTCGTTGAGCTTACAACCTACCAATCCACTGAACAGGCGAAGAAATCCCCTTTAAAAAAGGCAAAAGAGATCCTCAAGAAGGTCTCTCCAAAGGGTAAGGAGAAGGAAGAATAGTTGAGGAGGAAAAATTTATCCCCTTTTTCTATCTCTTTAAATTGGGCCATATGCCCTTTTCATTTCGCCTAATTAATTATTTAACTCCTATTGATTACCAGAATAAAATCCATTTAGATGATACAATATTTGTCATTTTTTGCGCATTTTTGGGACAAAATGTCAAGAAATTTAATAAAATTCAAAATTATTTGAATAAAATAGAAATAATTGATAATATATTTCGATAAAATAAATATAAAAAAATCTTATATTTACAATTTTTTATTTAATTATTTCTATTCATCTTCAATTTGGTATAATTTTTGCTGAAAATAGTTTCATATGAAGGACCTATATATAAAAAGGATTGTACTTTTACTTAGATGGACTTCAATTATAGTAATATCTTATCTAATCATTTTTAGTAATGGTAGAATTTCAAATCAATATTTAGGTTATCTCTTTATTTTGGGATATATTGTCTCTAATATTATCCTAACCTTTTTCCCACGAGGCTGGTTTTCAAATCCAAGATTTTTCTACTCCCTATTATTGATCGATACAGGTCTTCTCTCTTTTGGTATGTACCTCTCAGAGGCAATAACAACCGATTTTTATGTAATCTTTTTTCTTGTTATCATCTTCGCTTCCATAAGCCGTAACTTCAAGTTATTGGTCGCAGTTGCTGCTACAACTTCGCTCATCTATGGATTTCTTCTATATGCATGGGGACTACTTACTTCAGAGGAAAGTATCAGCTATACTTTGCGAATCCCGTTCATTTTTATTATAGCAGTATTTTATGGATATATCATTCATAGTTTTACGAAGGAGGCAAAAGAACAGCTTGCTCTATCTGAAGACAGATATCGAGGACTATTTGAGAATGCAAACGATGGCATTATTATTTTAAAAGGTCCCAAGTTCAAAATTGAAGATTTAAATAAGAAGGTTGAGCATTTAATAGGGTATAAAAGGGAGGAAATTCTTGGAATGGAATTCATAAACCTCTTCTGGAAAGAGGATAGGGAAAGGGGAGAGGTCTTTTTGGATGAGGTTATGAATAAAGGTGAGTCAAGGACGGATAGCCTTTCTTTATTAAAATTGAATGGGATGCCATTGGAAGTGGATCTTTCTATCAATAGGATTGATTTAGGGGATGAATCCTTCTATCAGGCAATCTTTAGAGATTTGACAGAGCAGAAGAAACTGGAAAAAAATATCAGAGATAGTAAAATGAATCTCGAAGCCATATTCAATGGTATTAGGGATCAAATCACAATCATATCACCTGATTATAAAATTCTCCGTGTCAATAAGGCTTCGGTGGATTTTCATAAGAAGGATTATCAGGATTTGATCGGAGAAAATTGCTATACTATATATTATGGTCGTACTTCTCCATGTGATGATTGCCCAGCTTCTTTAACAATTGAAAAAAAACAGCCAAATTCTTCTACAATCACTCTCTCAGAGGGAGAGACTATCCTGAAGGTATTTTCATATCCAATTTTGGACGAGAGGGGAAATCTTAATTCAGTTATTGAATATGTAAGGGATATAACAGAGGAGCAGAGACTTCAAGAACAGCTTATTCAATCAGAAAAATTGGCAGGAATTGGTATTATGGCCTCAGGGGTTGCCCATGAGATAAACAACCCTTTAAGCGGGATCATTGGAATGGCAGAGATTGCATTAAGTGAGAATGGGGACATAAAAACTAAATCCTATTTAATGGATATTCTCCAATGTGGTCAAAGGATAAATGAAATCGTAAAGGGATTGAGATCCTATTATAAGACTGCAAAAAAGGAGGAAAACGCTCTTATAGACATTAATGAGGTCTTAAGGGACTCTCTCAAGATGGTAAGATTGGCCACTAAAACAGGCGAAGTGGAGATAGAGGAACAATTACAGCCCTTAGAAAGGATAGAGGCAAATGTTGGAGAGATTCAGCATGTCTTTACAAATTTAATCACCAATGCATTTCAGGCCATGAATGGAAAGAAAGGAAGATTGAGTATTTCGACACGAATGCTAAAGGATGCTATTGAGGTTAAGGTAAGTGATAATGGAATTGGGATACCTCAGAAATATCTCCATCATATCTTCGATCCATTTTTTACAACGAAAAAACCAGGTGAAGGGAAGGGCTTAGGGTTAAATATTGTTTATCGTATTGTAACCAGATATGAGGGGAAAATCGATGTTGAAAGTAAAGAAGGAATAGGCACAACATTTAGGGTTAGATTTCCAATAAGGAGGATCAGCAATGAAGAGGAAGGTATTAATCGTAGATGATGAAGATGTGATTCGCAAATTCTTAAGAATCAATCTTGAAAGTTGGGGCTATGATGTCAAAGAGGCTCCGGATGGATTGGAGGCGATAAACCAGTTAAAGAGTGAAGATTTTGATCTTCTCATTTGTGACATCGTTATGCCAAATAAAGATGGCTGGGAAGTTCTAAAAGAGGTCAGGTCAAATCCAAAAACCACAGAGATGCCGGTTATTGTCCTTACTGCAAAGGGTGAGGATACAGAGATGTTTAAGGGATATGATATGGGAGCTAATTATTATATGACCAAACCATTTACAAAAGCCCAGCTCCGGTATGGCCTGAATTTGATGTTTGAGGAAGAAAAGTGATAATTTTATATTATCAAAACAGAAAACTATAACCACCATTTTATAGTTATCGTCGGTGTGGACAGGAGAAAAGATATTATCTACATATATAGTCCTTGGCCGGGAATTGGGAAGATTCAAATGAAATTTGAAGAGTTTAAGAAACGGTCCTTCATTTGTTTTGCAGAATACATTGAATTATATTAAATTGAAACTAAAAAAGTTATCCTTGGAGGAATAAAAATTATGACTTTTTTAGATAGAATTGAGCTTAATCCCCGAGTCTCAATGGAAAGCCAATAATAAAGGGAACGAGAATTCCTATTTCTGTAATTCTTGAGCAATTAGCAGAGGGGGATTCCTGGGATGAAATTCTTTCCGGCTATCCTGAGTTGACCCGAGAAGATATACATGCTGCTTTAGATTATGCCAGGGCCTCAATCGATCATATAGAGATTAAAGAATTGAATGTCTAAAGGGTATAAAGTTTACCTCGATCAAATGTTTAAGGTGGATGTAGCTCAGGCACTTCGTGACGAAGGTTACGATGTTTTACGATCTTCTGAAACTCAGCAAGATCGTGCAGATGACCAAGAGATATTATAAAAAGCAATCAATTAAAATAGAATCCTTGTCACCTTTGACGAACATTTTGGCGACTGGGTCATCCTCCCACTCTGTAGACATCCAGGGGTAATACGTATTAAAGCCATCCGACAACCTCAAAGAAGATAATAAGTCTTTTATTGCCCTTCTTACGAATATATCATCAGGAGCAGTTCAAGAATCATCTTGTCATCCTTTCTGAAAATCGGGCAAAGTGGATCCTTACCGGGGAATCTGCTAAATAAACTTAAATAGAATGATTTCAAAATACATTCTTAAGCTGCATAGTCAATTTTAATTGTTAACACTTCCATTCCGAAGGAATAATTTTTTCTTTAGAAAGACCTGAGAAACAGGGAGCAAAGAGAGCCCTGAAAAAGTCCATAAATTTTCCCTCACTCCTTCCCTCTCCAAGGAGACTTTGTTGTAATGAGGTGTATACCATGTTTGTCATTCCGAGCGAAGCGAGGAATCTATAGGATTCAAACCTTTATAAAACATAGATTCTTCGACTAAAGCCTCAGAATGACATTACGACAAAGCCTCAAAGAGAGAGGATTAAGGTAATGTAGATTAACTCCCGCCGACAAGCATGCGAAGAGTTTAGAACCTTACCTCCCAAGTCATTCCAGGACTTTTTCAGAGACCTCGCAAATTTTTCTTGACATTGAATTTAGGTTATGTTATAAGAATTTCACTTTTGAGGGATTAGAATGAAAGGGCTAGGCATTTTGAATTTTGGCAGTGGGTTTAATTTTTATTGGTATTTTTACGTGAAGGTCTACCCACTGCCTTGGGCCTATCTCTAAAGATAGAAATTATTATAGAGGCCGTGGGTAGATTGACACTACCCACGGCCTTTCTTTTTTGAGCCGTGGGAATTATTCTCACGGCTTTTTTATTTTTTGGCAGGAGGTATTCACAACATGATGGGGAAGAATATCAGGATGGAACGTATCTTTGATCAAGAGTCAAAAAAGACAGTAATCGTTCCTATGGATCATGGAGTGACCATTGGACCTGTAACAGGTCTTATAGATATTCAAGAGACGATCCATAGTGTTGTAAAAGGAGGAGCCAATGCAATCGTGATCCATAAAGGGTTAGTCAATAATGGTTTTAAAAAAAGAAATGTAGGTCTGATCGTTCATCTATCGGCAAGCACAAGACTTTCTCCATATCCAAACACAAAGATGATTGTAACCACAGTTGAAGAGGCAATTAAATTAGGGGCAGACGCAGTTTCGGTTCATGTCAACCTCGGAGCGGAAGATGAGAAATCGATGTTGAAAGACCTTGGCAAGGTGGCAGGAGAATCCATGGAATGGGGGATTCCCCTTCTGGCAATGATGTATACAAGAGGGCCTAAGATAGAGAATGAATATGATGTTAAACTGGTTAAACATGCAGCCCGTGTTGGTGCTGAATTGGGAGCTGATATTGTAAAAGTGGTTTATACAGGTTCACCAGAAAGCTTCAGTGAGGTTGTTGAGGGCTGTTTTGTTCCTGTTGTGATTGCTGGTGGAGAAAAGATGGATACAGATAGAGATATATTGGAGATGGTCAGAGGGGCAATGCTTGCAGGAGGAGCAGGGGTTTCAATTGGAAGGAATGTCTTCCAGCATAAAGATCCAGAAAAAATCCTTAAAGCCATATCAAAAATTGTTCATAAAGACTCTTCCCCTGATGAAATTCTAAATGAATGGAAGGAGGTGGAAGAATGAAGAAGGTCTGGGTAAAAGCCATACCTTGGCAGAAAGAGATTGGAATGGTTGCAATTGAGAGTGGAGCTGATGCCCTGTGGATACCTCCAGGGATGGTTTCTGAGGTAAAAAAGATGGGGATCATTACTACCATCTCAGAGGATGGGGATCTAAAAT
>JBBITW010000048.1:0-20309 GCA_037440525.1 Deltaproteobacteria bacterium | reverse complement strand
CTTTTGCGCAGCTTCTAATGATCGGTTTTCACCATTTGAAATTCCTGTCCCCATCAATGCCATCCCTGTTTCAGACATGATGGTTCTGACATCGGCAAAGTCGAGATTGATGATTCCATGGCCAACAATGATATCAGATATCCCTTTGGCTGCATGATACAGAATCTCATCTGCCTTCTTAAATGCCTCAAGCAGGGTCATGTTCTTCCCGCTGATGCTGAGAAGTCTTTGATTTGGAATTGTAATGAGCGCATCAGCGGTCATCTTCAGATTTGCTAAACCCTCTTCTGCCTGCTTCATCCTCTTACGGCCTTCGAAAAGAAACGGTTTTGTCACGATAGCAACTGTAAGGGCCCCTATCTCGCGGGCAACTTCTGCAATTACAGGTGCACCTCCTGTACCTGTTCCCCCTCCCAATCCAGCGGTGATAAATACCATGTCAGCACCCTGAAGAACCTCACGGATCTTATCCACATCTTCAAGGGCCGCCTTTCTCCCTATCTCCGGATTAGCCCCTGCACCAAGACCTTTTGTAAGATTAGCACCCAGTTGAACTTTTGTAGGGGCAAGATTCCCCGCAAGGGCCTGGGCATCTGTATTGGCCGCAATAAATTCAACCCCTGTAAGGTTATAAGAAATCATTGTGTTGATAGCATTATTACCTCCTCCTCCAATACCTATGATTTTAACCTTTGCAGCCATATTCTTATTTTCGTCAAATTCAATCATAATCTTTCCCTCCTCTTTTTTAAGAGATTGGAATATTGGGCTCCTTTATATATTGGTTAAGAATATTTCGGCCCATTATTCCATTAAAAGAATTCACCTATCCATTCCCTCATCCTTGTTGTTACCTTGCTAAAGATATTTCCTTCTCCGACCTTAAAGCGTCCCTGCCTTCTGTTTCTGCTACCGTAGAGGACCAACCCCACCCCGGTTGCATACATCGGGCTTGAAATCAGATCAACCAGGCCTCCTATTCCGATAGGGATTCCCCTCCTGACAGGAAGGTTGAATATCTGCTCTGCCAGTTCAGGAACACCCTCCAGAAGGGCACTGCCTCCTGTTAGAATCAAACCCGATGCAATCAGGTTTTTATAACCCATCCTAACTATTTCATCGTGAACAAGGGATAGAATCTCTTCAACCCTCGGTTCTATGATCTCAGCCAGTGTCTGTCTTGAAAGAATACGAGGCTTTCTCCCTCCTACACTGGGGACTTCGATTGTTTCATCCTTCCTTACAAGAGAGGTAAGTGCACACCCATAACGAATCTTTATCTTCTCAGCTTCATCGATGGGCGTTCGAAGCCCAATTGAGATATCACTGGTTATGTGACTTCCTGCCAATGAAAAGACCGCTGTATGTTTGATCGATCCATTAACAAAAATTACCAGGTCTGTTGTCCCCCCACCAATATCTATGATGGCTACTCCCAATTCCTTCTCCTCAGGGGTAAGCACAGCCTCACTCGAACCCAGCTGTTCAAGGACGATATCATCAACATCAAGTCCTGCCCTATTTGCACACTTAATGATGTTTTGGGCCGAGGTGATAGCCCCAGTAACGATATGCACCCTCCCTTCCAAACGTACACCTGACATCCCAACAGGATCCTTGATCCCGTCCTGGTCGTCCACAATAAATTCCTGAGGAATTACATGTATCACCTCCCGATCCATAGGAATGGCTATGGCCCTGGCTGCATCTATTACTCGCTTCACGTCATTCGGGCCAATCTCTCTGTTTTTAACTGCAATGACACCATGGCTATTTATCCCTTTGATGTGACCACCTGCAATCCCTGCATAAACAGATGTGATATGACAATCTGCCATCAACTCCGCCTCTTCTACTGCCTTTTTGATTGACTGAACCGTATTCTCGATATTAACGACCACACCTTTCCTCAAACCTTTTGAAGGATATGTCCCAAGACCAATTATATTTACCTGACCATTCATAACCTCCCCGATGACTGTGCATATCTTGGTGGTCCCAATATCTAAGCCAACTACAAGCGGAGTCTTTTTGCTCATCTCCTTCTCACCTCCTTTCTGTATTAAACCTCTTTTTAACAATAATCCTTTTTAGATCACTGGAATCGATCGATACAACTGATATACCCTTATTTTGAATATCCGACCATATAATGGATAACCTCCTGAGTTTTTCATCAAATTGATCCCATCCCATTTTTACCTCAATGCCTTCGTCCTTGATAAAACATTTAAGCCCAAATATTTTATCCATATGGATTTCAGAAATTTCTCTCATTGGTAAAATCCTTTCTCTTTCGAATATGTTCAATAACTCCAGGGCTTTCATAATAAGATAATTGGCAGTCGATGGATCCTTGGCAATGCTTTCTCTTGTCAATCCTGTAAGGATGGGATAATTATATCTATCGATATCCCCCATGGGAGCAAAGATCACCCCTTTTTTATCAACATAATAAGGCTCCTCCAGCTGAATGATGGCAACCGGTATCCTCTCTTCTATATGAACCAATATCTTATTGGGAAATACCTTTGTCATCTTAATCTCTTCTATCCAGGGATGGTCTTCTAAACGTTTGGCTATGGATTGAAGATTTAAAGAAAAGAGATTGACCCTTCCTTCTATCGATCTCAAGGGGAAAAGGTCATTCTCTTTAAGTCTCTCGCATCCCTGAATCTCAACCTCTTTTACAAGAAACAATGGATCCTCCAAAAGACGAATATATAGCCTATGCCCTCCAAAGATTAAGGAGGCTAATATCAGCAGATGAATTGCCCACCGTATAACCTTTCCCAAAATATCACGGAATCCCTCTCCTCCTTCCTCCTTTCTATTTTTTGGGCGGAGAAATATTCCATCTCTAACAGCGACCAATTCCATCCTCACCCTTCCTTATACGAAAGGGAGAATTATTGCACTTTAAGTTGGGCCTTTAAAAGAATCCTCTCCACAAGGTCCCCAAAAGGGATACCTGCAAAGTCCGCAGCCTTGGGTAAAAGGCTTGTTTCTGTCATCCCAGGCATTGTATTTAGATCTATCACAAATGGATTACCATCCTCGTCTGTCACCAGATCAACCCTCGCACAACCCGAACAGCCCAGAGAGTGAAAGGCCTTAAGGCTTATCTCCTGTGCATAGAGGTATTTCTCTCGTGGTATCCGAGCAGGAATGATATATTGGGTTTCACCCTTTGTATACTTGGATTTAAAATCATAAAAACCGCTCTTTGGAACGATTTCAATAATTGGCAGCGGTAGGTCTTCCAAAATCCCAACAGTGATCTCCTTACCTCTTAAGTATTTCTCTACCAATATCTCTTCATCATATCTCCCTGCTTCCATTAAAGCAGGAACTAAATCATTTTCTTCTCTGACGATTGAAACTCCAATTGTTGATCCCTCCCTTGCAGGCTTTACCACAACAGGAAGCGGGAGAGAAAGCCTCCGTTCAGAAATTCTTTTGACCTCCTCCCTCTTAATAATTTCAAAGGGAGGAGTTGGAATCTTTTCAAAGATAAATATCTTCTTGGCCATAATCTTATTTAAGGCCAGGGCACTGGCAAGAACTCCTGATCCTGTATAGGGGATCTTCATCAATTCGAGCATACCCTGAATAGTTCCATCCTCTCCGTATCTCCCGTGTAAGGCGATAAAGGCTACCTCGATCTTCTCCTTTATCAATCTCTCTGCTATACCCTCATCTACATCGATTGGACAAACCTTGTATCCCTTCTCAATGAGGGCCTTAGAAATAGCATTTCCTGTTTTAAGAGAAATCTCTCTTTCTCGCGAAAGTCCCCCCATCAGGACACCTACCTTCTTCCTGTATGATGGCTCCTTCATTCACCTAAAACCCTCACTTCTCTCTCAAGAAATATCCCTTTCTCTTCATAAATCTTCTTTTCAACCAATTCCATCAAATTTATAATCTCCGTAGCGGTTGCTTTTCCCAGGTTGATGATGAAGTTGGCATGGCGGTCTGATATCATTGCCTGTCCCATTCTAAAACCTTTTAAACCTACATCTTCAATCCATTTCCCAGCAGGACCTTCAGGAGGATTCTTAAAAATAGAACCTGCACTGGGATAATCCAAGGGCTGTGTCTTCTTTCTCATCTCTGAATATGACTTCACCCTTTCAAGTATATCCTCCTTTCTATCCTTTTGTAGTTTAAATTGGCCCTTTACGATGACCCACGAAGAGGGAAATGACAACTCTCTATATAAAAATTTCAATCTCTTCCTCGGCCTCATCACCAGCTCTCCATCATCCCTCATAAATGTAACGGAGGAGATAAGATCTTTTAACTCCACACCCCATGCACCTGCATTCATCGCCAAACCGCCTCCAACTGTTCCAGGGATACCGAAGAAAGGTTCAAGACCAGAAAGCCCCCTTGTGATGGTAAACTTAACAAGCCTCGGTAGAGTGACTCCGGCTTCTGCCTCCACCATCTCTCCATTTACTGAGATTCTCTTTAATCCCTTTGTGAGAATGATGACCCATCCTCTTATACCCCCATCCCTTACAACCATATTTGTCCCTTTACCGAGGATGAGGATCGGAATCTTCTTCCTCCTTGCATAAATGATCAATTTTTTTAATTCCTCTATATCCTTTGGGAAAAAAATATTATCTGCAGGCCCACCAACTCTTATGGATGTAAATTGCTTTAAGGGTGTATCGAAAAGTATCCTCCCTTTGATTAAACCTTGGACCTCTTTTTTATAATCAAATCCCATTTATCCCTCATGACGGTTTATGCCAAAAATCCCTGAATTCATCATCACAGCCTTTTCACCAACTCATCAGCCACCTGCCAGATATCTCCTGCACCCATGGTTATCACCATATCACCTGAATCAATAATGCGAAGGAGATGGTCGACTATATCCTTCTTTTCTCGAATATAGGTGACGTCCTTGTGACCGTACTCCCTGATTCCATCAAAAAGTGCCTTTGCATTCACCCCTTCGATTCTTTCCTCCCCTGCAGGATAGATATCTGTTAAGATCAGGACATCTGCATCATAAAATGCGATCAAAAAATCCTTAAAAAGTAATTTAGTTCGGGTATAGCGGTGTGGTTGGAATACCAGTATAATCCTCCTTCCCCATCCATCCTTTGCTGCCTTTAGGGTAGCCATAATCTCTACGGGATGGTGACCATAGTCATCAACAACGAAAATACCCTTCTTCTCTGCTTTTATCTGGAATCTCCGCTGAATCCCACTAAACTCCCGAAGCGTTTCCTGGAGGACACTAAAAGGGATATCCAGTTCAAATGCCACGGCAACTGTTGCTAAGGCATTGTAGACATTATGAAGTCCTGGCATTCGAATCTCCAATCTCCCAATCTCCCTTCTCCCTTTGAGAACATCAAATCTTGTTGAAAGGCCTTCAAATTTGATATCCTTTGCCTGAAAATCAGCCTGGGTTGTCAGCCCATATGTTACAAAACGCTTTTTCAACCTTGGTATTAGACTCTGGATATTTGGATGATCGAGACAGAGTACTGCCAATCCAAAAAAGGGGATCTTTTGAAGAAATCCAAGAAAAGACTCCTTAATCTCATCTAAACCTTTATAATAATCGAGATGCTCAGGATCGATGTTTGTCACCACGGCTATTGTGGGCATTAATTTTAGAAATGAACCATCGCTCTCATCAGCCTCGGCCACCAGGAATTCTCCCTGGCCGAGCTTTGCATTGCTCCCAATGCTGTTCAATCTTCCACCGATTACAACTGTTGGATCAAGCCCTGCTGCCCCAAGGACAGTAGAGATTAGAGAGGTAGTCGTTGTCTTTCCATGAGTCCCTGCAATAGCAATCCCTATCTTCATTCGCATAAGCTCTGCCAGCATCTCAGCCCTTGGAATAATCGGAATTAACCTCTCCTCAGCTGCTTCAACCTCTGGGTTGCCAGGCCGAATTGCAGATGAGATTACAACTACATCTACGTCCTTAACGTTCTCTCTCTGATGACCATAGTAAATCTCGCACCCGAGGGACTCAAGCCTTCTGGTGACTTCTGTCTCTCTTATATCTGAGCCACTTATGTGGTATCCCAGATTAAGTAAAACCTCTGCAATTCCACTCATCCCAATACCACCAATACCAATGAAATGAATATTTTTAATCTTTCCTTTCCTGTACATAACTAAAACCAAAAATCCAAATTTCGATTCACAAATCCCGGATAATATTTAGAAACCAATCCCCAATAACTAATTTAATATTGAGCCTCAACCAATGCATAACACTGCTCTACAATCTCCTCTGCCGCCTTTGGTCTACCTATCTTTCGAACCGCCTCCGCCATCCTTTCCCTCTCCTCTGGATGCTCGTAAAGATGAATTATAGCCCTCGAGAGTGATAAACCATTTAATTCTTTATCAAGGATCATCGAGGCTCCACCCATCTCAACAAGCATCTTTGCATTCATTAACTGATGGTTGTTTGCCGCATAAGGATAGGGGATGAGAATCGCAGCCTTCCCCAGGGCTCCAATCTCAGCCACACTGCTTGCCCCTGAACGACAGATCACGAGGTCAGCCATTTGGTACCTCGTTGCCATATCATCGAAGAAGGGCGCAACCTCTGCATCAAAACCCTTTTCTTTATATGCCTTTGAGACATGTTCGAAATCATCATTTCCTGTCTGGTGAAAGAATCTTAATTTGGATCTTAATCCATGAAGAATGTCTAAAGCCTCAATCACTGCAAGATTTATCCTGTGGGCACCCAGGCTTCCCCCAAATATAAGTATGTTAAATCGATCTTCCTTTTTCTCCACTATCGAATTGGAGATAAAAAATTCCTTTCGAATCGGATTCCCAGTCAAGATTGTCTTTCTCTGTGGAAAGAATCTCTTTGTCTCTTCGAAAGATATAAAAATCCTTTGACTGAACCATTTCAATATCCGATTGGTCATCCCTGGTATTACATTCTGTTCATGAATGGCCCTATGGATACCAAGAAGATAGGCTGCAATCAGTGTTGGCCCTGATGCATAACCCCCAACACCCAATACGACCTGGGGATGAAATTCTTTCAATATTATCAATGCCTCCCTCAAAGCCCTCGGAATATCCAAGAGAACCTTCAATCTCTTGAGAAAAGATTTTCCTTTGATAGGTTCAACTCTTATCATTCGCAGAGGAAATCTTCTTTTCGTCAAAATCCTTGCCTCAAGCCCTTTTTCTGTTCCTACAAAAAGAACCTCATTACCCATTTCTCTTTCCATAAATGCCTCAGCTACAGCCATGGCAGGAAAGAGGTGTCCTCCTGTCCCGCCCCCTGCAATCACACACCTCATTTTCTACCCGTATGGGTTGAAAGATGGAGGAGTATTCCCAACCCAGTTAAATTGGCAATCAAAGATGTCCCTCCGTAGCTCACAAATGGGAGAGGTAATCCCTTTGTTGGGAGAAGCCCGAGAACCACCCCCATATTGATAACAGCCTGAAGAGAAATAATAAGGGTTATTCCTAATGCAAGATACGAACCGAATCTATCCTCGAGTGAAAAGGCTATCTGAATTCCCCTTAAGGTCAGAATAAAAAATAGTAGGACAACAACCATTGCACCTACCAATCCCATTTCCTCTCCTATAATGGAAAATATGAAGTCTGTATGAGGTGCGGGGAGAAAGAAGAGTTTCTGTCTACCCTCACCCAGCCCCAGACCAAAGAGTCCCCCAGAACCAAATGAGAGAAAGGATTGAATGATTTGAAAGCTTGCTCCTGATGGATCTTCCCAAGGTCTGATAAAACTCATCAATCTTCTGTGCCTATATTCTGCATTTATTAAAAGATAATAGATTGCAGGAAAACTAATAAGAAATGTTCCCAGAATATATATAATCCTCGCACCGCTTACAAAGAGGAATATAAAAACAACGCTGGTCATGAATAAGGCAGCCCCGAAATCGGGTTCCTTCATTATCAAAATTATGATAACCCCTGAAAAGAGAAGTATTGGAAGAAATCCAAAATAGAAACTTCTAATCCTCTCCTCTTTCTTAGAGATAAGATAGGCGATGAAGATAACCATACCCAGTTTGGCAAATTCTGATGGCTGGAAAGAGAAACCACCAATTTTTATCCACCTAATTGATCCCCCTGCCTTGTGCCCTATCCCTGGAATCAGGACAGCAATTAAAAGAAGAACCGAGAGAGCGAAGATGGGATAGGCAAACCTTTTTAAAATCCCGTAAGGGAAAAGTATCATGATTATCATCATGAGAAAACCGATCCCTGCATAAAGGGTCTGCCTCTTGAGAAAGAAGTAAGGGTCTCCGAATCTATCTGTTGCTATGATTGCACTGGTGCTGTAGACCATTACTATCCCTATTCCAACCAAGGCAATTGCAACGAGTAACAAAAGAACATCAAATCCTCTTTTCCCCTTCATATATTAATTCCGATTTACCTTTTTAATACCATCGTTTGAAGCGGTGATACATTGTTCAGTTGATGCACTATCTCTTTAAAAACTACTCCTCTTTCCTTGTAATCCTTAAACATATCAAAACTTGAACATGCAGGTGAAAGCAGGACTACATCACCTTTTTTCGCCATCCTGGAGGCGAGAAGGACTGCTTCCTCTAATCCTTCTGCCATCACTGTATCAGTTAAATCTCCGAGCTCCCTCCTCATTCTCTCTTTGGCCTCTCCGATGAGTATCAAATTTTTGACCTTTTTCTTTATGAGTTCTTTTAAAGGACTTAAATCTGTATTTTTATCCCTACCCCCTGCAATTAATATTATAGCTTCTTGAAAACTCTGTAGGGATTTGACAACCGAACCTACATTAGTTCCTTTTGAATCATTATAATAACGGACACCTTCTATCTCTCGAACAAATTCGAGCCTATGCTCAAGCCCTTTAAACCGGGCGAGGACACTTTCAATAGCCTCTTTTGAAGAACCATAAATTCGGGCAGAAGTGATGGCTGCCATCATATTCTCTATGTTATGGATCCCCTTAAGGCAGGCCTTTTCTAAGGAGTATTCCTCTTCTTTCCCGCTTAGCCTTAGTAAAATATTCTTACCATCCAAAAAGGCACCCTCATTAACCTTTTCATTCAAACTGAAGAAAAGCTTCTTTGCCTTCAGACCTTCTCCAAATTTCATCACAATAGGATCATCCTGATTTAGAATGGCGATATCGCTTGAATTCTGGTTTTTGAAAATTCTCACCTTTGCTTCTATGTAATCTTCAAATCTTTTATAACGGTCTAAGTGATCCTCCGTAATATTGAGGAGAATGGAAAATCGAGGCCTAAAGTCTTCAATGGCTTCCAATTGAAAACTTGAGATTTCAGCTACCAGGACATCCCATTTCTCCTGACCACATGCAAAAAGTATTAATGGCTCTCCTACGTTACCGCCTACCCCTACCCTGTAGCCCTCTTCCTTTAACATCTCGCCTATGAGAGTTGTGGTTGTGGTCTTACCATTTGTTCCTGTAATGGCAATAATTGGTATATCTATAAAATGGTAGGCAAGTTCAATCTCACTTATCACCTTAATCCCTCTTTTTAATGCCTTCTGAATTGGTTCGATTTTAAGATCCACCCCCGGGCTTACCACGATCAATTCCTGTTCGAGAAATGTTTCTTCCCTGTGTCCTCCAAACTCAACCAATATATCCATTCCTTCTAACTCTCTTAAAACCTCTCCCATCTCCTCCTTTGGCTTCACTTCAGTTGCAGTGACAATCGAACCTCTTTCTTTAAGAAACTCTAAGGTAGCTATACCTGTTCGGGCAAGCCCTACAACCAAAACCTTTTTTCTATGAAGATCCATCATCATTTTTATTAAAATTTCAAAATCTAAAATATCACGGATAAATTTCAACCATCAATGAGCAAAAAGTTTTTATATTTAAATTTGATCATTGGTTATTATTTATAATTTAGTGTTTGGATGCTTTCATCAACTCGCCACTTCATATTAATGCCATTTTATCTCAATTTAAGGGTACTTATTGCTATGAGGCCGAGGATGATACCTATTATCCAGAATCTGACTATGATCTTTGGCTCAGCCCATCCTTTCAATTCAAAATGGTGGTGTATCGGTGCCATCTTAAAAACCCTCTTACGGCGGATCTTATAAGAAACCACCTGAATTATGACTGAAAGGGCTTCGATTACGAATATCCCCCCAACGATTACCAGAAGAAATTCCTGTTTCGTCACCACAGCAACTGTTCCTAAGGTGGCTCCGAGGGCGAGCGATCCAACATCACCCATAAATACCTGTGCAGGATAGGTATTAAACCAGAGAAAACCCAAACCCGAACCAACCAGAGCCCCACATAAAATCGTAAGCTCACCACTCCCCCTTACAAATGGAATCTGCAGATAACTGGCGAATCGAAAATGACCCGAAAGATAGCAGAATAGCATGAATGTTCCACTGGCAATTAATACAGGGCCTATTGCCAATCCATCGAGGCCATCTGTAAGGTTAACGGCATTGGCTGACCCAACTATGACGAGCATACCAAAGAGGATATACCAGTTGCCAAGGTCAGGCATAACCTTCTTAAAAAAAGGAAATATGAGTCTTGAATCGTGATCAATAGTGTTAAAGAGAATGAAGCTTACGATAAGACCAATTACAACTTGAATGGGAAATTTATATCGAGCCTTTATCCCGATACCGTTTTTGGTTCTTATCTTCTTATAGTCATCAAAAAAACCTAATCCACCAAAACCAAGTGTAGTAATCAATACAATCCAGATATAATGATTTGTAAGGTCTGACCATAAAATTGTTGGTATAATCAAAGCCATAAGGATGAGGCTCCCTCCCATTGTAGGAGTTCCATTTTTGGAAAGGTGCCTGGGGGGTACATCCTCTCTAACAACCTGCTTGATCTGAAATTTCCTTAATTTTTCTATCAACCAGGGTCCGATGATAAAACTTATGAGCAGAGCTGTAAGTATTGCGTAGATTGTTCTAAAGGTGATATAACGAAATACATTAAAAAAGCTAAAAATCTCGTGTAGTGGATATAGTAGATGATAAAACATCCTTATTAAGCCTCTCCTTCTAACAAACCCTTAACAATCTTTTCCATCCTCATTCCTCTTGAGCCCTTCACCAATATCCAATCTCCTTGCTTTATGGTATTTTTTAATATTGAGATAGCCTCTTGATGGCTTTCAACAACCATTGCCTTTTCTAATCCCAATCCATGCCTGATAGCCGATTCCACAACTACTGGAGCTTCTTCACCAAGGGCAATTAAAAAGTCTATAGAAAATTTACTAACCTTCATTCCCAAATCCCGATGGGCCTCGTTAGAATAGGTTCCCAATTCCAGCATATCACCCAGCACGGCTATTGCCCTTCCTTTACCTCTCATTTCTGAAAGGGTCTCAAGGGCAAGCTCCATCGATCTTGGGTTTGCGTTATAAGTATCATTGATAATAAAAATTCCCTCTCGAAGTTCGATTATTTCCATTCTCATTGGAATTGACTTAAACCTTTTTAGGGTTTCCCTTACCCTCTCCAATTCGATACCAAATATTATGGCCGATGCTATCGCAGAAAGTGCATTATAAACGAAATGCCTTCCCAGCAATGGAATCTCTACCTCCATCTCCTTCTCTTTAAAGACAAGATGAAAGGATGTTCCACTCTTCCCTCTTAGCTTAATATCTCGAGCCATTAAATCTGCAGAGTTCTCAATCCCAAAGGTTATCTTTTGGCCCAAAAAATTTCGGGCCAAATCGATAACCATCGGATCATCTTGATTCACAATTATAGTTCCCCGATCCTTTATGCCTCTGAATAGCTCACCCTTCTCCTCTTTGATCCTCTCCAGATTTCCCATCCCTTCGAGATGTGCCTTTTGAATATTTGTGATCAAACCCACATCAGGTTGTGCAATCTCTGTAAGCCTTCTGACTTCTCCAGGGACATTCATCCCCATTTCGAGGATTACCACTTCCTTTGTCTCATCCAATTTCAATAGAGTTAGTGGAAGGCCGATGAGATTGTTCAGATTTCCCTCGGTCTTAAGTGTTTTATAAGTTGTTTCGAGGCAAACCGATATCATCTCCTTGGAGGTTGTCTTCCCATTACTACCTGTTAATCCTATCACCTTTGACTTAAATTTCCCTCTCCTATATTTTGCAATATCCCCGAGGGCACGAAGTGTATCTCTAACTGAAATCACTGCCTTAGATCTGTACCCATTCCATCGGAAATCTCCAACCTTCTCCTCCTCAACCAGAACACCTGAGGCCTTTTTCTCTAAGGCCTCTCGGAGAAAATCGTGACCATCATATCGAGCTCCCTTCAGGGGGATAAAAAGTTCTCCAGGCTGAAGAGTTCTCGAATCTGTTGATATTCCATGAAAAATAGTATTTTCATAACCCTGAATCAACCTTCCTCCGGTTGCCCTTAAAATCTCTTCAATTTGAAATATCATTTCGCCTCCAGAGCCAATCTCGCCTCAAGGCGATCATCGAAGGGAAACTTTCTTTTGCCAATTATCTGGTAATCCTCATGTCCTTTGCCTGCTATTAGAACAGTGTCATTAGGTTGGGCCAGATGGATGGCAAAACGAATGGCTTCCCTCCGATCAGGGATCTTCAGATATCCCTTTTTTTCTCTCCATACCTCTATTTCGCTCTCCTTAATCTCATCCATTTGAAGAGGCTTTAAACCCTTCTCAATCTCTTGGATGATTAGAGAAGGATCTTCTGTTCTTGGATTGTCAGAAGTAATAATTGTAAGATCGCTTAATCTTCCTGCAACCTCTCCCATCAAAGGTCTCTTTGTCCTATCCCGATCACCTCCACATCCAAAGACAGTTATCACCTTTGCGTCATTCTTGTAATAATTACTCAATATATCCTTTAACCCTTTTAAGGCCCTCTCGAGGGCATCATGTGTATGGGCATAGTCTACGATAACATGAATCCCCCTTCGATTCGGGATCTTCTCAAATCTCCCTGAAACCCCTCCCACCTCTTCTATTCCCTCTTTAATAGCCTTTAGATTTATACCCATCAGGATTCCTGTTGCCACTGAAGCCAGGATATTGTAAATGTTAAATCCACCTATCAACTTTGTATTTACCTGGAATTCTTCATTTGGAACTTTGATCCTGCATGAGAGGCCTTCAAATGTTGATGAGATATCACTTGCCGTAACATCACAAAATGTTTTAATCCCATACTTGAGGACTTTATAATCAACTCCTTTTACAATCTCCTCCCCCATGGGATCATCGAAGTTTATCACTGCAAACCTTCCTGGTTTATTACTTCTTATTAAATACTCTGAGAATAGCTTCCTCTTGCTTTCAAAATAGTGAGTAAGGGTCTTATGATAATCTAAATGATCAGATGTAAAATTTGTGAAAATTGCCCCATCAAAATTACATCCATAGACACGATCAAGATCGAGCCCATGAGAAGAAACCTCCATGATGACATGTGTAGCTCCCTCCCTCGCCATCTCATAAATGATCCTCTGAAGTTCTAACGATTCAGGAGTAGTGTTTGAAGCCTGAATGATCTTATCTCCATACCGATAATTGATCGTTCCTATTACCCCGACCTTATATCCTGCCTTTTTAAAAATCGACTCCAGGAGGTAGGTGGTCGTGGTCTTTCCATTCGTTCCTGTGACCCCGATCAGTTTGATCTTTGAAGATGGATCATCGTAAAAATTAGATGATACCTTTGCAAGGCCCTTACGGCTATTTCCAACCAAGATCAAAGTCCTCCCTGATATCTCCTGCTCCCTTTCCAGAAGTATGGCCTCAGCCCCATTTTTTATGGCCTCTTCAATAAATTTGTGTCCATCTAATTCCATGCCACGAAGGGCGGCAAAGAGAAAGTTCTTTCTGACCTCACGGGAATGATAAGCTATTCCTTCTATCTCTATATTGGTATCTCCTACAACCTTTTCAGTTTCTAAGCCGTTTAATAATTTTTTAAGTTCCATATCTCCTTAAATATCTTTGAGTGAATTCATGAAGATGAATCAAATTTAAGGTAACAGATATCGCCTTTCTCAATCACTGAGCCTGCCTTGGGAACCTGTTCAATAACCCTTCCATTGCCCGAGACCTTAATGATTAGGCCTCTGCCTTCTATTCTACTGAGAGCACTTCGCATTGATAGACCTGTAAGATCGGGCATAACATCCTTATTGAATCCATTCTGCATCCTTGCCTCTCCAACTGGAATCTCAACCCTTTTGGCACTCTTCTTTGAAACTGAATTTATTTCACCCTTCACTACCATTATCCCTTTTGGAAGAATATTTAAATATGGTAGCACCTTTTCAACGATCTCTCTAAAGACTGGAGCTGCTACAATCCCTCCATAAATTGATCCCACTGGTTCATCTATTACAATAAGGATGACAATCCTCGGTTGATCTGCTGGAGCAAATCCCATAAATCCACTCATATAGCGATCATCAGAATATCCACCTAAGATGCTATCCACCTTCTGGGCAGTCCCGGTCTTACCAGCTACCTCATATCCTTTTGGGACGGCCTGCTCTCCTGTACCTCCTTTTTCAGTGGTCGCTTTTAGAAGTTCGGTTATCTTTTGACTTGTCTCTTCTGAGATTACCCTCCTTACTATCTCGGGTTTAAAGGCCTTGATGACTTCACCTTTTTCATTTGTAATCTTCTCAACCACATATGGTCTTATAAGATTTCCGCCATTGGCAATCGCTGAAAGGGCAGTTGCCAATTGAATACCTGTAACGGATATCCCCTGGCCGAAAGAGATTGTATTCAGAGTTATGGGAGACCAATATCTTGGGTGATGGAGTATTCCCTTAGCTTCCCCAGGAAGACCTACCCTTGTCTTTTCTCCAAATCCAAAGGCAGTGATATAACGATAAAAACGCTCTTTTCCCATCTTTTCAGCTACCTTTGAAGCTCCGATGTTGCTCGAAAACTTTATAATCTCCTTGAATGTAAGCCATCCATGCTTTGAGTGATCGTGGATAGTTCGATCATAGATATTGTAAGCACCATTCTCACAGAAGAAAGAATCAGATGGTTTGACTAATTTCTCTTCTAATACTGCTGAGGCAAGGAAAACTTTAAAGAGGGAGCCCGGCTCAAAGACATCTGAGATGGCCCGATTCCTCCAGGACCTTGGTCTATATTGAATGAATTGATTCGGGTCAAAAAAAGGATGGGAGGCCATGGCCAGAATCTTTCCTGTCATGGGATCCATAACTATTGCCATCCCTCCCTTAGCCTTCCATTTCTGAATAGCACGGTCCAGCTCAGTCTCAACCACATGTTGAATATATTTATCAATGGTCAGATGAATATTTCGATACCCATCTTCTTTTTCCAGTGGTTCTTCATCTGTGATGATCCCCCGTCCCTTTGCATCCCTTTCTATTATCAATAAATTCCTTTTTCCATTTAATATGGCATCATATTGTAATTCTATTCCTTCCAGCCCTCTGGAGTCGAGGCCTACAAAACCTATAACATGCGAAGCCAACTGAGAATTGGGATAGAATCTCTTATTCTCCTTTAAGAAATTGATTCCAGGAAGGGATAGGTTTTTTAGCTCCTCGGCTTCCTTAGGTGAAACCTTTCTCTTAATCCACTGGAATCTATTACTGTTTAACTTCTCCCTTAACTCTTTACGATCAATCTGGAGAAGTTTAGTAAGATTGCTTATTGTATTTTCCACTTCTACCACTTTTTTGGACTCTGCATAGACTGAATCAACCTCTATACTTACGGCCAACTCATTTCCATTTCTATCGTATATCAGGCCTCTCTTGGGAGTTACGGGAATTTGACCAAAGTGTTGTTGGGCGGCCAGTCTATAGAGCTGTTCTTTTTTAAGTACCTGAAGTTGAAAGATCCTCCCAACAATGAGGACGAAACATAAAAAGATAAGACAAGTTATTATGATGATCCTTACCTTAAACCAATTTATGGGTCTTCTTTTCATCTTATTACAATCACCCCATCTGGTTTGGGTTTCTTCATTCCTAATTCTTCAACTGCTATCTTTTCAATCCTTGCATATGATTTAAGAGTAGCCACCTCAAGGCGTAACCTCTTATTTGTCTCGATTAGTTTCTTTTCTTCTTTAAGCGCATTAGAAATTTCATATCCGAGCTGGATAACTTGAATCCTCGACCAGACATAAAACAACGAACCTCCAATTAAGAAAGATAGTATAAAAGCATAAAATATAATGAGTCGAAAATTCGCTCCCCTACGTTTCGGTTTCGTTTCATCTCCTAACCACAGGATTCGATTATCATCTTTATTAAATGTCCTACCCATGGATTTTCCTTCTTAAATCCTCAAACCTTTTCTCCACACCTCAGTTTGGCACTTCGTGATCTTGGATTCCTCTTCAGTTCCTCCGCAGAAGGTTTCAATGGCTTTTTAGTAATGACACGAATAATTCCCTCTTTCTCAAATTTCTGAAATGTCTCTTTTACGATACGATCTTCAAGGGAATGAAAAGATATTACACAGAATCTCCCCCCCCTTTTCAAAAACATCCATCCAGATTCTAATATCCCTTTGAGATTATCCAATTCTGAATTGACCGCGATCCTCAAGGCCTGAAAGGTTTTGGTAGATGGGTCTATTCTCTTAGAATGAAATCTCTTTGGAATTGCCTTCAAAATCAAACCTCTAAGTTGCTGAGTTGTATGGATTGGATATTTCTTTCTCGAAAAAACTATTTCGCGTGCAATTCGAGAAGCCCATCTTTCCTCCCCATACTCACCTATAATCCTCTCTATTTCTCTCTGCGAGAGTTTATTGACAAAGTCATCGACTCTTAAACCAATCCTTTTATCCATCCTCATATCGAGAGGGCCATTCATCCTAAAACTGAACCCTCTTTCAGCGCTGTTTAATTGGATGGAGGAGAGGCCAAGATCGAGAAGGATACCATCAACAGATTCAATCCCTATGGTTTTTAATACCCTGTGTATATTTAGGAAATTTTCATGGAATAATCTTATACGCGTCCCATAAGGCGCCAAAATCTTCTTTGCCTCTGATAATGAATCCTCGTCCCAATCTATTCCAATTACAGTTCCATTGGGTTCTGTCCTCTTTAAAATCTCAAGGGCATGCCCACCACCTCCCAAAGTTGCATCAACATAGATTCTATTAGGACTGCACCCCAAAAGATTCATCACCTCTTCCACCATAACCGGAATGTGTTTTAGTTCCATTCCATGTGATTCGAGTCTCGTGACTCGTGATATAAAAATTTTATCTCACCAATCACGATTCAGGAGCAATGTTTATATACCAAGGTTTGCCAGGGTCTCTCGAATCTGGTCAAAACCCTCTTCTGCCTGCTTAGCAACCTCCTGCCATCGTTCCTTTGCAAATATCTCAATAAATCTACCTTCACCCACCAAAACAACATCCTTCTGGAGATTTGCATACTCCCTCAAGGTTTGAGGGATTAGAAGTCTTCCTTGCTTGTCAATAACGCAGTCAATGGCACTTGAATAAAAGAATCTCAAAAACGCACTTATCTCCTTCCTTAAAATAGAAAAAGAGCCGACCTTTTGCTCAACCAAACTGTTCCATTCATCAAATGGGAATGCCACGAGGCAATGATCGAAATTGGTGATCACCAATCGGTCATCATATTTTTTGCTGAGAATTTCCCTAAATTTCGATGGGATACTGATACGACCCTTAGAATCTATTGTATGTTCATAACGGCCACGAAACAACTTTTATCCCCCAAAATTAATAAGTCATACCACCTTTTCCCACTTTTTTCCACTTAGCATTAATTGATATACCTAAAATTTCAATTTGTCAAGTAAAATTTTATATTTAAGCAAATTTTTTCTATTCATTTTCGAATACACAATATATATTTCTTAAAAAATGTAAAAACACAATATATAGTTAGAAATTTTTTCATAAAAATTAAAATTTTCAGAATTCTCAAAAAGAGAGCTCTGAAAAGTTATTCAAGATTGTAATTAATCTATTTAGGGACTTTTTAATACAAAAATTTTCTTGCCGCCTTGCCTTCCCTTATTTTAAGGGGAGGTATGGAGGGGTTAAATATTTTAATACTTTTTCATAGTTCTCAAAAATAAGATTTGACAACGAACTCAAAGATGTCTAAAATTTAAATTGATGGTTTCGGAAGTTATAAAAAAGAGGGTTGAGAGGCTTAGGGAAGAGATTGAATATCACAATTATCGCTATTATGTCCTCGACCAGCCTGAAATCTCAGATGCCCAGTATGATCGTTTGATGAAGGAACTCGAGAAACTGGAGGAGCAATATCCCGAGCTTCGCTCTCCAAACTCCCCTACACAACGTGTTGGAGCCCCTCCATTAGAAGAATTTGAGATTGTTCGACATACAATCCCCATGCTAAGTTTAGCAAATGCCTTTGATGAATCAGAAGCCAGGGATTTTGATAAAAGGGTAAAGAAATTTCTTGGGCAATCTGGAGATATTAACTATGTTGCCGAACCAAAGCTTGATGGTCTTGCCGTTGAACTCATTTATGAAAGGGGCTTTTTGACTGTAGGCTCTACTCGTGGGGATGGTATAAATGGTGAGAATATTACTCAGAATCTTCGTACCATTAAGACTATCCCCCTTCAATTGATTCGAAGAGAGATCCCTATCCCAGAGAGATTGGAGGTTCGTGGGGAGGTGATCATGCAAATCGAAAGATTTAAAGAACTAAACCGTCGGCGTGAAGAACGAGGAGAACCACTGTTTTCAAACCCGAGAAATGCTGCGGCAGGCTCTGTTAGGCAACTCGATTCTAAGATTACGAGTGAACGGCCACTTGAAATATTTTGCTATGGAATTGGAGCAGTAATAGGCCATACATTCAAGACACAATGGGAGATACTTCAGACATTCCCAAAATGGGGCTTAAGGACAAACCCCCATATCAGGAGATGCCAAAATATAGAGGATGTACTCGAATATTACCACGAAATGAATGAGAAAAGAGAAAGCCTCCCTTACGAGATTGACGGGATTGTGATAAAAGTCGATCGTCTTGATCTTCAGACAAGGCTTGGAGAGATTGCTCGAAGCCCTCGCTGGGCATTGGCATTTAAGTTCCAGCCAAAACAGGAAACCACAAAGATACTGGACATCGTAGTCCAGGTTGGTCGAACAGGAGCCCTTACACCTGTAGCCATAATGGAGCCTGTTAAGGTTGGAGGAGTGGAGGTCAGTCGAGCTACCCTCCACAACCAGGATGAGATTGATAGGCTTGATGTGAGGATTGGAGATACTGTCTTGATCCAGAGGGCAGGAGATGTAATTCCAGAGGTTGTTCAGGTCATTTTGTCAAAACGAAAAGGTGCAGAGAAACCCTTCAAGATGCCTTCTAAATGTCCTGTCTGTGGAGCAGATGTAATAAAGGAAGAGGCTATCCATAGATGTATTGGCCTTGATTGCCCAGCACAGCTAAAAGGCCGTATCAAACACTTTGCCTCAAAAAGGGCTATGGACATTGAAGGACTTGGCATAAAGCTCATAGACCAACTTGTAGATAAAGGACTTGTTAAGGATGTCGCTGATATTTATTATCTGAAAAAGGAAGACCTCATTGCCCTTGAAAGGATGGCTGATAAATCTGCCCAGAACATTATTGATGCCATTGAAAAGAGTAAGACAAAACCACTGGCAAAATTCTTATATGCCCTTGGAATCCGACATGTGGGAGAAACGACTGCAGAAGATCTTGCCCATCATTTCCCCCGATTAGAAGATTTCTTTCACCTTTCCGAAGAAGAACTCATGAAGGTTGAAGGAATAGGTCCTGAAGTTGCATCAAGTGTTCATAGTTTTTTTAAGGATAAAAAGAACATCGTTTCAGTGAAACGGCTCAAGGATGCAGGGGTGAAGGTGATTGAACCCAAAATAAAAGAGAAAGGGAAGCTTGAAGGTAAAACCTTTGTTTTTACCGGGACACTTAAATCATACGGAAGGGATGAGGCAAGGGATTTAGTAGAATCACTTGGAGGAATGACTGCCTCGAGTGTATCAAAAAAGGTTGACTTTGTGGTTGTTGGTGAGGATCCAGGTTCCAAACTGGAAAAGGCTAAAGAATTGGGAATCAAGACCCTGAACGAAGAAGAATTTAAGAAGATGATTAGTTAAACCTAAATTGAGCGATTTTTTACTAAAAGCCTTTCCGCCAAAGGCGGATACGTTTCGGGCGTATATTTATCAGTCGTTGCGAGCCCGAAGGGCGTGGCAATCTCATAGATTCCTCGCTCCGCTCGGAATGACAATTTTGGAGAGATTG
>JBBITW010000047.1:0-20758 GCA_037440525.1 Deltaproteobacteria bacterium | reverse complement strand
GGAATCTATAGAATTCAAACCATTATAAAACATAGATTCTTCGGCTAAAGCCTCAGAATGACATTCCGACAAAGCCTCATTGGGGAGAGGGTAGGTCGGTACGACTCGCAACCGAGGTGAGGGGGATAATTGTAAAGACTTAATTGCTCAGAGTAATAAGGGGTTAAAATGAGTTTCAGGCATATATATTTTGATAAAGAGTCATGTACAGGATGTAATATTTGTGTGGACATATGTATGTGTGATGTTCTTGCACCAAATCCCAGAGAAGGAGAACCACCAATTGAATTATATCCTGATGAATGTTGGTTTTGTGGTTGTTGTATGACCTTCTGCCCACAGGTAGAAAAAGGTGCTATAAAGATCGTTACCCCATTTCCAATGAGAGGTGGATTCAAATAATCCTTTTAAGGGGATTTGATATGGAGCTGAAAATCATTCCTATTGAGACAGATGTTTTAATAATTGGTGGCGGGATAGCAGGTTGCATGGCTGCAATAAAGGCGGCTGAGGAGAAGGATATAAAGATAACTCTGGTTGAAAAGTCTAATTCCATGGCCAGTGGTTGTGCAGGTTCCGGAATTGACCACATTTGGGCATATATCCCTCCTGTGCATGAAAAGATGGGCTACACAATAGAAGATATGATGGAGGATCACAGGCAAGCAATTGCATTCGGCTTTTTAAGAAAAGACTTGTTTTACCTTATTGCCCAAACAATATATGAACGTGTATTGGACCTTGAAAGATTTGGTTTGAACTTCAGGTTTGAAGATAGTAAAGCCCCTAACAGATTCAGGATTGTATATCAATTTCATAGTGTTCCAACATCATTTAACTTTGATGGAAAATTCTTAAAACTGAAACTGACAAACGAGGCTAAAAGAAGGGGAGTCAATATAATCAATCGAGTTCAAATGACAGACCTTATTAAAACAGATAATCAGATCTCAGGGGCAGTGGGTGTTGGGACTCGCACAGCTGATATTTACTTATTTAAGGCAAAAGCGGTTGTGCTTTCTTCAGGTAGATCAAACCGATTGAGCAGAAATCCTTCAGGCATGGATTTTAATACAAGACTTCCTGCCCCATTGAGTGGAGACGGAACATCAATGGCCATTAGGATTGGATTACCTATCATCAATATTGAATTCCTGAGTTCCAGGCTTCTCTCTGTTTGTGGATATTATGGCCCTAACTATGGAGATCCGAGAAATACAGTCCAGCCGTCAGCAAGAATTATTGATGGAGATGGTAATGTAATTGTTTCGAGAACGGAGTTCTATAACTGGGAAAATCTTGGAATCGAAAGATTTGATCCATTTAAGACAAGAAAGATATGGTTAGAAGATAGAAAGATTTGGCGTGGGGGGCGGGCATCACTGCCAAAACGAATTGCCCAGGGTGAGGGCCCTTTTTTTCTCGATTTCTCTGAGGCTACAGATGAAGAGGTTGATTATATAAAATGGTCTATCAAAAATGAAGGGAAAGGCACTCAATTTATGCGATATTTTGAAGATGAAGAGGGATTGGATTTAAGAAAGAATCCCCAGGAATATGCTGGCTGGGCAAATCGTGAGCTTGCTGGCACTGCTGCAAAGGGATTGTGGGTCAATAAAGAGTTGGAGACAGAGCTCAGAAACCTCTTTGGAGCAGGGGATGAGGTTGGTGGAGTCCCATGGGCAGCCTCGCCTGGAGCACTTACAATGGGATGGTATGCTGGAGAGATAGCATCAAAGAGAGCCAAAGAACAGAGATCCTTCTTAAAAATTAATGATGAAATAGTTAGAATTAGAAAGGAGATATGCTCCGAAATATTAAATCGTAATAAAGGATTTTACTGGAAAGAGGTTGAGTTATATGTTCAGAACATTATGGATTTTTATTGTGGTGATATTCGAGGTGAAGGCCTTTTAAGAAGGGGCCTTGAAAGATTGGAATATGCACGTAGTGCTCCACTTAAAGCCGAAAATCCCCACGAATTATGTCGATGCCTCGAAGTAAAATCTATTATTGATAATGCTGAGTCGGTTTTGAGATCCTCGATTGAAAGAAGGGAAAGTCGTGCGCAATTTGATTTCATAAGAAGTGATTATCCCAAACAGGATGATCAAAACTGGTTTGTCTTCCTCGCCATAAGAAAAGGTGAGGATGGTAGATGGAGATTTGATAAAATCCCAGTTGAAAAATAATATTTCTTAAAACAGATAAAAAATTCTATGGAATGGAATGAATTTGTAAAAAGAGAGGGGCTTCCTAAATGGCCCTATCCAATTCGTTATGATAAAGAGAAGGAGATTGAAACTGATGTACTTGTTCTTGGAGGTGGTATTGCAGGATGCTGGGCTGCAATCAGTGCCGCAAGAAATGGTGTAAGTGTTGTGATTGTGGAAAAAGCGGCCACCATAAGAAGTGGGGCTGGGGGAGCAGGTTGTGACCACTGGCTTTATACTCCTAATCCTTTATCTGATATTACGGCTGAAGAGATAGTGGAACTCCACATCAAGGACTCAGGTGGATACTGCAACGCTATTTCCCATTATATCTCAGCACGGGAAAGCTTTGATACCCTTATCGAAATGGAAGAGATGGGTGGTAAGATTCGTGATACAAACGATGTTTTTAAGGGAGCAGAATTTAGGGATGAGAAAACAAAATTTCTCTTTTCCTACGATTATAAAAATAAGATCCATTTCCGAGTCTGGGGAACAACCTTTAAACCTGCCTTATTTAGGGAATGTAAAAGGTTAGGGGTGAAGATTTTTGACAGAACAATGGCAACCTCCCTTCTTAATGAAGGGGGGAGACAGGGAAGAAGGATAGTTGGAGCTACTGCTATCGATACTCGCACAGGTGAATTTCTTATTTTCAGGGCAAAGACTACTATACTATGTCTTTCCCGACCTCAGAGGGTCTGGCAATTTCAATCTGAGCTTACTGGTTTTGATACATTGAGACCTCAAACAAATACAGGCAGTGGTCATGCTATGGCTTACAGGGCTGGAGCAAAATTTACACTGATGGAGAAATCATCAGCTCATATCATGGGAAGTGGAGACGGATTTCCAATCTATGGACAGGGCAATCCATTCAATACATGGCATCCCTGTTCAATAGTAGATGCAAATGGAAGAGAAATACCATGGGTTGACAGGGATGGTAAAATAGTAAGCAATGTTATTGAACGTTCGATCCCAGCAAAAGGACAGAGATTTTTAGGTGAGAGATCACAAAGCTATGAATATATCAGACCTCACATCATTTCTGATCTTCAGCAAAGGATCAAAAATGGGGAGTTTACACTTCCCCTGTATGCTGACCTTCCAGGAATGCCAGAATATGAACGTCGTGTGATTTGGGGAATGATGGTTGGTGAAGAGGGAAAGACAAAGATTCCTATTTATCAAAACTATCAAGAGGCAGGTTTTAGTCCTGATATGGATCTTTTACAGAGTTATCTTTTTCTTGGATCAGACCCACTTCGTTCTTCAGCTCTTCCACAAAAGAGGATATTTGGCGAGGTTGGCGAGTGCGGAGGTTTAATTACAGATTGGGATCTCAGGACTTCCATCGAGGGACTTTATGCTGCAGGAGATCAGCTTTTTGCCTCAAATTATCATCATCATGCTGCCGCTACTGGAAGGTATGCCGGAAGAAAGGCTTCTAAGGAGAGCCTTAAGATTAAGAAGGTTAGGATCAATAGAGATCAAGTTGATATCGAAAAAAATCGTGTATATCAATTTATAAAGCCTAAAGAGGGACTTAACTGGAAGGAACTAAATGCTGCAAGCTCAAGAGTGATGCAGAATTACTGTGGGGATCCCAAAAATGAGGAACTTTTAAAGATTGGCCTAATCTGGATAAATGATATATTTAAATATGAAGTACCTAAACTCCATGCACCAGACCCTCATAAATTGATGCGAACCCTTGAAGTAATTGATATATTGACATGCTGTGAGATGATCCTCCATAGCTCGCTTGCGAGGAAAGCAAGCAGTAAGTTTTTAGGCTTTAATAGATATGATTTCCCAAAGTTGGATCCTCCTGAATGGAATAAGCTTATAATAATAAGCCAAGAGGATGGTAATGTGAAGATAAGTGAGCTTCCATTAGATTTTTATGGTTCTTTGAAGGAAAATTATGAATCAAGAAACAGGGATTATATAAATTCAACAAGACAAAAATGGTTTTAAACGAGAATGAAGAGAAAAATCTACGCAACACCAAATCTCATAACACCCAATAGGCCACTTATATTTGATGAAAAGATATGTAGTGGATGTAATATTTGTGTGGATATATGTCCCATGGATATATTAATCCCCAATCCCCAAAGAGGGAAACAACCAATTATCCTCTTTCCTGATGAATGCTGGTACTGTGGAAGCTGTGTAATGCATTGTCCAAAAAGAGGGGCTTTAAAATTGAATCTTCCGCTTATCCAGAGGGTTCGATGGAAGAGGAAGAGCACGGGTGAGCATTTCAGGGTCTAAAATATAGAAAGGGGGTGATAGTAATCAACGAAAAATCTTTTTAAGTCTTTGAGACAATTGGGGGAAGTTGACTATTATTAAAAATATTAGATTATCTAAGGAGGGATGAGAGATGAAACATCTAATTATTATAATCACAGTATTTATTTCGATTGGTATAATAATGAATAACACAGTAATGCCAGCAGAAAAGAAGATGATTCCACTCTATACTCCTCCGACAGGAGGAACTGCTTATATATTGGGGGCAGGGATTGCAAGTGTGACAAATAAGTATATGACAGATATCCAGATGGTTGTTGAAACCACAACCGGAACACTTGAAATGGTCAGGCGTCTTATGGAACGGGAACGTATAAACCAGGAAGGCTTCGCTACTTTTGGAACAGTTGAAGGATTCGATGCCTTTAAAGGTCTTAGGGAGTATTCCGGGAGAGCCTTTCCAAATCTAAGGGCAATCTCTTACCAGACAACCTACTTTGTCTACCTGGTAGTTCCAGCAGATTCCCCGATCAAATCCTATGCCGATATCAGGGGAAAGCGTGTTGGGATGGGTGGTGCAGGGAGTTCTGTAGCTGTAACTGGGTTTATCTTATTGGAAGCTCATGGGGTGAAAAAGGAAGATTTTAAGCCCCTCTTTTATACCTATAAACAGACAATGGAGGGAATTAAGGATGGAAGTCTTGATGCTGGATTCTTAGGTGGAAGCTATCCCATGGCTTCATATACAGAGCTTTCATTAACTCACAGAGTTCGTATTGTTCCGGTAGATAAGTCGGGTGCCGATAAGGTAATGAGTGAACGTCCGTATGTTCTTGATGTAGTTAAGGCAAAATCTTACAAGGGATTAGAAAATGATACCCCTGTTATGGGCTGGGCAGGCGGTATCTTTACTCATGCAGGGGTCAGTAGCGACCTTGTTTATCGATTTATAAAAAATCTTTATGAACATAGGGAGGAATATTATCAGGTTCATGTTGCTGCCAAGGAACTTAAACCTGAGGCCGCACTAAAAGGTATATTAGTTCCCCTTCATCCTGGGGCAGAGAAGTATCTAAAAGAGATAGGTTTAATAAAGAAGTAGTTAAAAATTCTAAATGAATTCAGATCAAAAGGGAAAGGCAAAGTAATTGGAGACTTATAATTGGACTCCAAAAAAGGTTATTATTTTTTTAATTGCCCTCGGTATGTCGTGTTTTCACCTCTATACCGCTGGGGTTCGTCAACTCCCTGGCCTCCAGCAGGAGGCTGTGCATCTCTCCTTTGCCCTTGCCCTTACATTCCTTATCTTTCCATTTAGACACAAAGGTGGCGAAGAACCATCAACTATAGAAGAAAAAAGACCTCTCAGATGGATAGATATTCTTCTTGTTATTCTATCCTTTTCCATAGGGGCATATGTAATTTTTGAATTTGAGGCAATAAGCTTTCGAGTTGGAGAACCCAATATTCTTGATTCGATATCAAGTGTTATTGCTATCATACTTGTTTTAGAGGCTACAAGGAGAGTAATAGGAATGACAGTGGTGGTCATCTGCCTTTTTGGATTTTTCTATCTTGCCATTGGGAAGAATCTACCAGCCTATTTAGCTCACACAGGTTTTACATTTGAGCGAGTAGTAAACTATATGTTCCTTACAACGGAAGGAATCTTTGGAACCGCCCTTGGCGTATCTGCAACTGTAATCATTATCTATATTATCTTTGGTGCATTCTTATTCATTTCGGGAACAGGTCCCCTCTTCATTGATTCAGGATTGGCTTTCTTTGGGAAGTATCGTGGGGGCCCTGCCAAGGCCGCTGTACTTACGAGTTGCTTATTTGGGATGATTACTGGAAGTCAGGTGGCAAATGTAGCTGCTGTTGGTGTATTTACCATTCCTTTAATGAAAAAGGTGGGCTACCCTGCCCAGGTTGCTGGTGCGATAGAGGCGGTAGGCTCTACAGGGGCAATGATTATGCCACCGGTTATGGGTGCGGCTGCCTTCATCATACCAGAGATCATAGGTGGAACATATTTGGATGTGATTAAGGCGGCAATCATACCGGCGCTTCTTTTCTATATAGCTTTATATATGGTTGTAGAATTACAGGCTGCAAAATTAAAACTTCATGGTCTCCCTAAGGCCGAACTCCCGAATTTAAAGTCGCTTATACATGAAAGATGGCATATGATAATACCTCTTTTAATCCTTGTTTATTTCCTTGCTATTCGAATGACCTCCGCACCCAAGGCGGCCTTTTGGGCAATTGTGGCCTCTGTGATAACAAGTCAATTGAAAAAGAACACAAGAATAGGAATTCGAGAGGTTGCATCAGCATTGGAGAGAGGAGCCAAGGGAATTCTCCCTGTTGCTAATGCCTGTGCTTCTGCAGGGATTATTACTGGTGTCATTAGCTTATCGGGTATGGGATTACGTTTCTCTGATGCCCTCGTGACGCTCGCTGGAGGAAGTTTGATTCTCCTTCTTTTTCTGACGATGATTGCCTCTCTCATTCTTGGTCTTCCCCTTCCTCCTGTTACATGTTATCTTATTTTAGCAGTCCTTGCTGCACCTGCATTGATAAGAATGGGGGTAAACCCAATGGCGGCTCACCTTTTTGTCTTTTATTTTGGTATTCTGGGAAATATCAGTCCTCCTGTAGCTCCTACATCATTCGCTTCAGCAGGTATTGCTGGTTCGGATCCTGTGAAGACTACATATCTTGCATTTTACTATTCCCTCCCAACATTTTTAGTTCCCTATCTATTTATTTACAGTAAAGAGATACTTCTTACGGGTTCGGTTGGTATAATTCTAATAAGGTGCTTCTCTTCATTTATCGCAATAAGTTGCATAGCTACCGCTTTTCAAGGTTATTTATTAAAAAGACTTGGATGGAGTTCAAGGTTAGGGTTCTTGATGGCAGGACTCATATTGATTTATCCATACTGGATTACTGATCTTATTGGGTACTGCCTTCTTGCAATAATTATTTCATTACACTGGATTTATGCTAAAAAATAGTATTGCACTCATGACCGAATTAGAATAAGAAAGAAGATGAATAAAATTTTTTGTGCCAAAATTGAGCGATTCAAGATTGTCATTGCGAAGCAATCTCTTCCAGATTGTCATTCCGAGCGAAGCGAGGAATCTATGAGATTGCCACGCAACGACTTCGTCGGATTGCCACGCAATGACTGATCCGCCTTTGGCGGTAGGCAGAAACCTTCGCACCCTGAAGGGTGCGGCTACATTATAAAAAATCGCTCAATTTAGGTTGTAGTAAGTTTTAGATCAAAAACAGAGGAGGTAATTTAAGGATGACTGCTAAAAAGGTAAAAGTAATAGATGTTCATAATCATTTATATCCAAGAGAATGGTTAAACTTTCTTGTGAAGAAAGGGAAGATTGGACCATTGACAATAGAGTGTAAAACCCCTAACCATTTCCTTTTTTATTATGGTGGTTCCAGGCTTGGGACAATCATAAGACCAGGGCATTGTGAGCCTGAGCCAAGATTAAAGGATATGGATGAATACGGCATAGATATACAGATTGTGGGGCTCACAGCACCTGGAGTGGAGATTATCCCGAGATCTGATGCCATCCTTTGGGCAAAGAAGATAAATGATCACCTTTCGAGCATGTGTCAGAATTATAAAGGCAGGTTTTATGCCCTTGCTTCATTGCCATATCAGGACGTAAAAGAATCATTAGAGGAGTTAGAGAGAGCCTATAAGGAGCTTGGGGTGAAGGGGATAATGATGTTCTCCAATATTAATGGAAAACCCATTTATTCAAAGGAGTTTCTTCCAATATATGAAGCAGCAGAGAATTACGATCTACCTATTTTTATACACCCCGCTCCGCCTCTTACAACAAAGGTGATGAGCAAGATCAATATGCCACTGCCCCTCTATGGTTTTATCTTAGATACAACAATGGCCGTAACAGGACTAATCTTTGAAGGAATCTTGGAGAGGTTTCCTAAATTAAAGATTATTCATGCACATCTGGGTGGGGTATTTCCTTATCTTGTTGGGAGGATCGATGACTGCTATAAGGCCTATTCAAAGGATTATGGGTTTTCCCTGAAAGGGTTACCAACGGAATATTACAGGCGAAATATTTATGTGGATGCTATCTCTTTTCATCTGCCGGCGATGAAATGTGCACTTGAATATTTAGGACCTGAGCATATACTGGTCGGAACGGATTATGCCCACCCAATTGGTGGACCTGATAGAATCATTGGATTTATAAAGGACTTAAGACTACCAAAGGGAGATTACGAAAGGATTCTCTGGAGGAATGCAGCTCAACTCTTTAAACTTGACTTATAACCATTTTGAGGTTAACGCACGATTTTTATTATAAGCATATAAACCCAATAGACATCGAAGGAGGAGTAGATAATTTTATGGCTTATCTCGTGTGGCAAGAAGGAGTTGAAGATGAAAATGAAAGAGGTAATTGAAAAGGCAAAAGGGCTTGGTCTTAAGAATACTTTTGGGTTATCAAAAGCAGAGTTGATCAGAAGAATCCAGAAGGCTGAAGGAAATTTTGATTGTTTTGGCAGTGCAAGGGATTATTGCGATCAATTTCAATGCTGTTTCAGGGATGATTGCCTCAAGCCTCAAAAGGCCTGATCGATTGTATGAAATTTTTAGTAATTGACCATTAATTTACCCTTCCTTTGGAGGGAGGGATATAATAGGTCTTATTAATTTAAAATTGAAAGGAGAATCTCTATGATTTATTCATCCCCATCTGATCAGGAATGGAGGGACTTATATGATTCTGCTATTGAGTTTAGAGAAATAAATTGCTGGGACTGGATGGACGATAGCAACCTATTTGGTGTGCAGAACCCTGTAGATGGTGAAATCGCTTATTGTTGCGTTATGGGGGCATTGGGGGAGGTCTATGGTTTGAACGGATATCTGGGGTTGGATGGGCTTGATTCATACTTCAGATTGTTATCTTCAGAAGAAAGAGTGATAGATCAGATAGAGGCCTTTTTTTATCAAAAATCTATTGCGGTTACATTTGAAAACAGGAATCAACTGGATAGGGAAGATCGAGAGGTTATAAAACGACTCGGCTTGAGTATCAGGGGAGAAAAGAGAATGCCTTTGTTCAGAAGTTATAGACCTGGATATTTCCCATGGTTTCTAACTAAAGAAGAGGCAATGTTTTTAAATATCATTCTCAGGCAAGCAAAAGAGGTGGCTTTAAACTTTAAGGAAACTTGGCACCTTCTTAATCCCCCTTTCGAAGGTTGCTGTCTTGTGCGAATACCTGAAAAGAAGGATGGAGATATTATATGGCATGACAGGTGGTTAAAACTTCCCCCTCCAAAAAGATTAGAATTGAAGACCATCCCTCTTGATGAAATTCGTTTAATGAAGATTAAAAAGACATATCCTAAGAAAACAGGCATATGGGAAGTTGATTTTTTCTATACATATACACCAGTTAAAGAAGGAGAAGAAAGACCATATTACCCGATTATATTCCTTTATGTAGATAACAAAAGTGGTTTGATCATAAAGGGAGATCTGTCGTCACACAGCGATTACCAATCGAATTTCCAAAAATCATTTTTAAATCTGATTGAAGATATAAAATTATTACCCAAAGAATTGATGGTTAAAAGAGAAGAGGTTTATAGATTACTTGAGCCAATTGCTTCATACCTTGGAATTCGATTGGTGAAGGTTAGGTCGCTTTTAGCTCTTGAAGAAGTGCAAATGGCAATGTTTGAAACTTTCAGCTCCCGAAAGTAATTTCACTTTCTATGCCTGCAACAGGCAATGACCAAAAGGGAAGTCATTGCGAGCCGGAGGCGTGCCAATCCGACGAAGTCGTTGCGAGGAGCGAAGCGACGTGGCAATCTTATATATTCCTCGCTTTACTCGGAATGACATCTTAATAACTTAAGCATTTTCCAGAAACCTATTAATCTTGTTTTAACAGATGTTATAATGCCAAAAATGGGTGGTCGTGAGCTTGTTGAAAAGTTGAGGGAAGTCTGTAAGGATTTTAAAGTCATCTATATGTCAGGTTATACGGATAATGCAACCATCCATCATGGTGTTCTGGATAAGGGAATAGACCTGATACAGAAGCCATTCAGCATGGAAAGCCTCCTTAAGAAAATTAGACATGTGCTGGATGAGAATTAGGTAGGATAATTTTCTCCCGCAATAAATATCAATTTTTTTTGTAGGGTAAGCCCTTGTGGCTTACCGTTTTGGTATTAGCGTTTTTGGTAAGAAGCAAGCCCTTATCCACGCCTGATAACGGTAAGGGATAAACCTTTACCCTACGCCTATTTTCTAACTCGCTCGGGTGGAAAATTTTCATTTTTTTACGGTTTCGTTGATATATTTAATAATATCTTCAGTGGATGTGCCAGGAAGAAAGACCTCCTTGATGCCAGCCTTTTTTAATTCAGGGATATCGTCCACAGGGATAATGCCTCCTCCAAAAACGATGATGTCTTCTGCGCCCTTCTCCCTGAGGATTTGAACAACCTTGGGGAAGAGGTGGTTATGTGCACCTGAAAGGCAGGAAAGGCCAACAATATCAACTCCTTCCTGGATAGCGGCATTTGCAATCTGTTCAGGGGTCTGACGAATCCCTGTATAGATTACTTCCATTCCTGCATCTCTTAGTGCCCTTGCTATGACTTTTGCACCCCTGTCATGACCATCCAGTCCAGGTTTTGCAATAAGCACCCGAATCTTTCTTGACATAGATCCCCTCCCTTTTCAAAATTTACATATCCAAGAAGAATCCATTATAATTGCGAAGCAATCTTTATTAAATTGTCATTCCGAGCGAAGCGAGGAATCTATCGGGATTGCCACGCCCTTCAGGCTCGCAACGACTTCGTCGGATTGCCACGCCTCCGGCTCGCAATGACTGATAAATATCAGCCCAAAGCGGTAAAAAAATCGCTCAACTTAGGATAGAATTATCTGGAATCTGGCAACTAAAATCTGGTAATTCAAACTATCTTTCTCTGTATTCACCGAATACTTCTCTCATGGTATCAGAGATTTCACCTAAGGTTGCATAAGCCCTGACCGCCTTTAGGATATGGGGGACAAGATTTTCACTTCCCTGTGCAGCCTTTTTCAGTGTTTCGAGTGTCTGTTTAACCTTAATATTATCTCTTTCATTTTTTATCTTTGCCAATTTCTCCTTCTGTAACCTTTCTACTTCAGGTCTGATCCGTAGGATGTCCTTTAATGGTTCCTCTTCAATCTGAAATTGATTGACACCTACAATAATCCTTTTTTTTGATTCAATCTCTTTCTGATATTGATATGCACTCTCCCCAATCTCCTGCTGAATGTAGCCTGCTTCGATCGCCTTTATTGCGCCACCCATATGATCTATTTTCTCAATATATTCCATAGCCCTTTTTTCTATCTCATTCGTCATGGCCTCAATTGCATATGAGCCTCCGAGAGGATCTACCATATCAGCAACCCCGGTCTCATAGGCAATCAACTGCTGGGTTCTTAAAGCAATTCTTACCGATTCCTCAGAGGGTAGGGCATAGGCTTCATCTCTTGAATTGGTGTGAAGGGATTGTGTTCCTCCGAGAACAGCGGCAAGTGCCTGAAAAGCAACACGAACGATATTGTTATCGGGCTGTTGAGCAGTGAGGGTGCACCCAGCAGTCTGGGTATGAAACCGTAGCATACAGGATTCTTCCTTCTTTGCCTTAAAACGTTCTTTCATGATCTTGGCCCATAGCCTTCGAGCGGCCCTGAATTTGGCAATCTCTTCAATAAAATTATTATGTGAGTTAAAGAAGAAGGAGAGTCGGGATGCAAAGGAGTCGACATCTAATCCTGACCTTATCGCAGCCTCTACATATGCAATACCATTTGCGAGAGTAAATGCCACTTCCTGGACAGCAGTAGAGCCTGCTTCCCGGATATGATATCCGCTGATACTTATCGTATTCCATCTCGGGACATGTTCCTTACAGAATGAGAAGATATCAGTAATTATACGCATAGACTCTGCAGGTGGATAGATATAGGTTCCCCTTGCAGTATATTCCTTTAAGATATCATTCTGTATAGTGCCTTGAAGAACTTGAGATTTGACACCCTGCTTTTCTGCACAGGCGATGTACATTGCAAGAAGGATTGCGGCTGTTGCGTTTATAGTCATGGATGTAGAGACTTTATCAAGTGGAATCCCATCGAAAAGAATCTCCATATCCTTAAGTGTATCAATTGCAACACCAACCTTTCCAACTTCACCCTCTGCAAGTGGGTGGTCTGAATCGTAACCAATCTGGGTTGGGAGATCGAAGGCAACACTCAGTCCTGTCTGTCCCTGTTCAAGGAGATACTTATATCTCTTATTAGTTTCTTCAGGTGTGGCAAAGCCCGCATATTGACGCATTGTCCAGAACCTTCCTCTGTACATCGTGGGTTGAACACCCCTTGTAAAGGGATATTCCCCGGGGAACCCAAGGTCGCGAATATAATCGATCTCCTCAACATCCAGTGGAGTAAATAGGCGATTGACCGGGATATGTGAAGTAGTTTCAAAAAAGGGTTCTCGCTCAGGGGCCTTTGATATAACTTTATTAAGGGTTGTCTTTTCCCAGCGTTCAAATTCATTTCGAATATTCTTAGACATAGCTCACTCCATTTTAATTATAGGGTTCAAGGATTCAAGGGTTCACGGGTTCGATTGTTTATTTAATGATTTATTACTCGGAGAAATTAAATCTCTATAATTATCTCTCCTCAACTTTCCATCTCCCCAATATGAGGGGGTGTCGCAATGAGGTATTTGCCATGTTTGTCATTCCGAGCTTCCTTTTTTGTCATTCCGAGCGAAGCGAGGAATCTATAGAATTCAAATCCTTATAAAACATAGATTTTTCGGCTAAAGCCTCAGAATGACATTACGATACATTCTCTACATGGGGAGAGGGTCAGGGTGAGGGGTTCAGACAGGAAGATGTCATTTATTTAATGCTCCCATTTATAACTTTCCCCCCTTTACCCCTTGAACCCTTGACCACTTGAATCCTATTATTTAAAGGGGTATATTGCCATGTTTTCGCCATGGATTTGTATCAACCTTTGTTTTCAATATATCCAGGGCCTGAATGATTTTGGGACGTGTCTCCTCAGGTTCGATTATCTCGTCTACATATCCTAATTCTGCTGCCTTATAAGGACTTGCAAATTTTCTCTGGTATTCCTCTACAAGCTCTCTTCGTTTCTCCTCAGGGTCACTTGCCTCCTTTATCTCGTTTCGGAAGATGATATTTACTGCCCCATCCGCTCCCATCACTGCAATTTCTGCAGTTGGGTAACAGTAATTGATATCTCCCCTGATATGTTTACTTGACATCACGTCATAGGCTCCACCATAACCCTTTCTGGTAATGATAGTAATCTTTGGCACTGTTGCCTCACAGTAAGCATATAGAAGTTTTGAGCCGTGTCTTATAATCCCTCTTTCCTCCATATCTATTCCTGGAAGAAAACCCGGGACATCTACAAAAGTGATAATTGGTATATTAAAACAATCACAGAAGCGGACAAATCTCCCTGCCTTCACAGATGAGTCAGGATCGAGTGCACCTGCGAGCCAGTTTGGTTGATTGGCAACAATCCCTACTGGCATACCATTAAAGCGTGCAAAGCCTATCACAATATTTTTTGCCCAGTCCTTTTGGACCTCAAGAAAATAGCCATTATCAACAATTGCAAGGATAATCTTCTTCATATCATAGGCCTTTTTAGAATCTTCAGGTATAATAGTCTTTAATGACTCATCCATCCTGTTGGGATCATCTTCACAATCTATGATAGGGGGTTTCTCACGATTATTCTGCGGGAGAAATCGAAGCAGTTCTTTGATGATTCTGATTGTATCCTCATCATTCTCTCCAGCAAAATGGGCAACACCGCTCTTTTCCATATGAACCTTGGAGCCTCCCAATAGTTCTGATGTTATTGGCCTCCCATCAGCAGTTTCAGTCTTTTTCAGTGCAGCCCTGATGACATCAGGGCCTGTGATATGGAGGTAGCTTGTCTTTTTTGTCATTATTATGAAGTCTGTCATCGCAGGAGAATAGACCGCTCCACCTGCACAGGGGCCCATAATAGCCGATATCTGGGGGATAACACCTGAGGCAAGAACATTTCTGAGAAATATGTATGCATAACCAGCAAGACTTTCCACCCCTTCCTGAATCCTTGCCCCGCCCGAATCATTTAAACCAATCATCGGTGCACCTGTTTTCATGGCGAGATCCATCACCTTGCATATCTTTTCAGCAAATGCCATGCCGAGGGCTCCACCGAAGACAGTAAAATCCTGTGAGAAGACATATACAAGACGCCCGTCAATCTTTCCATAACCTGTCACCACACCATCTCCCCAGAACTTCTTTTTTTCCATTCCGAAATCATAGCAGCGGTGTGTGACAAATCGGTCCAGCTCAACAAATGTTCCAGGATCGAGGAGAAGATCAATTCTTTCACGAGCAGTCAACTTACCATCCTTATGCTGTTTATTAATCTTTTCCTGACCTCCACCAAGTAATGCCTCAGCCCTCCTCCTTTCCAGTTCCTTACGTATCTCATCAAGCGATCCCATAAAATATTTACCCCCTTCATTAAATTACATCTAAATTGGGCGATTCTATGGATTGTCATTGCGAGGCGACACAATCTTTTCTAAATTGTCATTCCGAGCGAAGCGAGGAGTCTATAAGATTGCCACGTCGCTTCGCTCCTCGCAACGACTTCGTCGGATTGCCACGCCCTTCGAACTCGCAATGACTGATCCCCCTTTGGCATAAAGGCTTTTAGTAAAAGAATCGCCAAATTTATTTTTTACTGATCTCTCATCCTTTCCTTTATAATCTTTTCAGCTATTGAATAGGGGTCGGTTCGTCGATTAATCAGATCATCTATTATTGACTCCATCTCTCCCTTAGTCTCAATCTTTTCAATAAAACGCATCATCAGTTCATTTTCGAGGATTTCGAGAAATGTTGCCTTAGCCCTTTCCCTCATCTTCTTTTTGAAGCCCTCGCTATCTTCCAGTGCCTGTTTATGTCTATAAATTCCATAAACGAGTTCAAATATACCTTTTCCTAAAACCGCCTCCGTCTTAAAGATCAATGGTTCCCAGCCATCTTCCCTTTTTCGCCCCATTTCAAGAACCATTCGAAGGTCGCGTTCCATCTTATCAGCCCCTTCACGCTCGCATTTATTGATGACAAAGATATCTCCGATCTCAATGATTCCTGCTTTAATTGCCTGAATGTCATCTCCCAATCCTGGAACAAGAACAACAATGGAAGTATGAGCAGTATTTACAACCTCCACTTCATCCTGACCGACTCCAACAGTTTCAACAATAATGATATCCTTTCCCATCGCATCCATCACATTTACAATATCCTGAGTCGAGCGTGAGAGTCCTCCCAGACATCCCCGGGTAGCAAGGGAGCGTATGAATACCCCTTCATCTGTTGCGTGACGTTGCATACGAATCCGATCACCCAATATAGCTCCGCCAGTGAATGGGCTTGTTGGATCAACCGCAACAATCCCAACCCCTTTTCCCTCTTTTCGAAAGATATCAACCATCTTATCTACAATGGTTGATTTTCCAGAGCCAGGAGGCCCGGTTATTCCTATGATATAAGCCTTTCCAGTTTTTGGATATAGTTCCTTTAGTGTACCTAAGGCAGAGGGGATTCGGTCATCTATATCCCTCATCAATCGGGATGCAGCCCTTATATCACCTTCCAAGATTTTTTTTGCAATATCCTTTTCCATCATTGCAATACTATATAACAAAAAGCACCATTGACATTCAAGAATTTTTTAAATTACCTCTTAATGCATCACTTAAGAGGATAATTTAGTGATCTGGCAGGGGTGTCTGAGATAACTTATCCCCGTTTATGTGATATATTATACCTAAATTGAGCGATTTTTTACTAAAAGCCTTTCCGCCAAAGGCGAATCTGTCATTGCGAGCCCGAAGGGTGTGGCAATCCGACGAAGTCGTTGCGAGGAGCGAAGCGACGTGGCAATCTTATAGATTCCTCGCTTCGCTCGGAATGACAATTTAGTAAAGATTGCTTCGCCTCGCAATGACAATCTGAGAGGTCTCCCCGTTGTGAATTGACAGAAGATGAAGAGAGAATAGGGAAAATCCACGAGTATAGCTTTATGCTATGGCTTGAAGGCAAGTGAGACCTTTTTCCCAGCCCCTTCATCCTTTATTAGAAATTCAGGTCTTAGAGGTGTACCTACTTTGATCTGTTCAGGTTTTTTTGCATCCATTCCTATGATGCGTGCAACTGCCTTTATCCCTTCATCCAATTCCACCACTCCCACTATATAAGGATTGTTACGATCAAAGCCCTCTTTGGTCATATATGGGGGTGCAACAGTTATGCTTGTAAATGCAAGAAGTTTACCTGTTCCTTTAAGCTCGATCCACTCAAGCTCATTACCAAAACAGGATATACATATTGGCCTGGGTGGGAATGCCATAGAGCCACACCTTTTACACTTCGAACCCATGATCTTTCCTTCACGGAGAAACTCCTCATAGGATGTATCATTAAACGGCTTCTCATTCATCTTTTATCTCCTTTCAAGAATTGTAAATGTGCAGGTTCCTCCTGTTCCGCCAAGATTGTGAGCAGCTCCGATCCTCAGGTTTGGATTAGGAATCTGTCTTTTGCCCGCTTTACCACGAAGTTGGAGCCAGACCTCATAGAGTTGGGCAACCCCTGTTGCCCCAACAGGATGTCCCTTAGTTTTTAAACCTCCTGAGGTATTAATAGGTATCGGACCATCGAGACGGGTCAAACCCTCAGCCACGGCCTTAAATCCTTCCCCAGGTTTGAAGAAACCGAGGTCTTCCATATGGATGATCTCAGCAATGGAGAAGCAGTCATGGACCTCTGAGAATTGAATATCCTTTGGTTCAAGACCTGACATTTCATATGCCTCATGGGCTGCGGCCTTTGTTGCCTCGAATGTTGTCAGATCTTTCTTGGCATGTAGGCTATAACCACTTCCCTGTCCCATTCCTATTAGATAGATTGGATCATCGGTGAAACGTTTAGCAATCTCCTCTGCCACAAGTAGAAGACAGGATGCTCCGTCGCTAATAGGACAGCAATCAAAGAGGTGCATAGGCCAGGCAATCGGTGGATTTACCACAGGATCTCTAAGGAAGTCCTTCTCATCCCTCCACTCAGGTATAGGTTCTCCCTTCTTACGGCACCGCTCTATGCGGGCATTCATGAAATCCCTGATGCTCATAGGAAATTGTGCCTTTGGATTCAGTGGCGCATTGTTATGACTCTTGATTGTTACATTAAAAAGTGCTTCTCTATCAGCTCCATATTTGGCGAAATAGGCAGTGGCAATCGTCCCAAATACACCAGGGAAGGTAAATCCAGCGGCAACTTCATACGGGCTTGAGGCCATGGCAAGACCCTCAGCAACCTCTTCTGTTGTCTTTCTTGACATCTGTTCGAATCCTCCAACAAGGACTATGTCATATAGGCCGGAGGCAATGGCCAATGCACCTTCACGAAATGCCAACGCACTTGATGCACAGGCACCTTCGGTTCGTGTCACTGGTTTTGGCACATGTCCAACAAGATCTGAAATGATTGGACCCCAATGTGATTGGTTGACAAAAAAGTCGTTTGTAAAATTTCCGACATAAATTGCCTCGATATCCCTGGGGTCAAACCCTTTATCAACAGAATCTATCATCTCTCTGAATGCCTCTATAAAGAAGTCCTTAGAATTTCTTTCTTTAAAAAGACCAAGTTTGCTCAGTCCTCCACCTACTACTGCTACCCCTCTCGAAAGCCTCCGCCTCTTTGTCATTTCATTTTCCTCCTTTTTTAGTTCTATTATTTTCATTCAATTGTTAGGAGTAATTGATAACTCTTCGCTAGATCAAAGAGTCATGACATCTGTGACCATGTGTAATTAATTATAATATTGATTCTTCTTTTAAATTTCAAAAATCATAGCAAATATTTAAATAATTCTCAAGAAATTTTCCTTTAGAAAATAAAAGGATTATCTTAACAATCAATTAATTAATGAAAGGATTAACGAGAATACATAGTTCCTGGCAAAAAGGTGGAAATTATGGGAAAGGCAAAAAGGATTGCCGTGGATATTGCCTCTAAAAGAAGAAACCAAGAGCACCCTCTAAAGATGTCATGCATTGGTACATCTCTGACAACTCCGGAAAGGACATAAACATTTAATCCTACAGGAGGGGTCATTAACCCGATTTCAGCCATCTTGATGCAAAGGACACCAAACCAGATCGGATCGAAACCTAATTGCTTTGTTACAATAGGGAACATAATAGGTTGTGTGATAATCAACATGGAGAAGGTATCCATGAACATCCCCATGGGAATGTAGATCATAAGGAACATGACAATTACAACCCAAGGAGGGACAGGCAAGTTGCTTACCCAAGTAGATGCAGCCTGTGGAATTTGGGCTAAGGTGAGGAAGAATGCATAAAGCCCTGCTCCGATAAGGATGAGAAATACCATACAAGTAGTTCGCAGAGTATCTAAAAAACTTAATTTTATTGTTTCACCTAATTGCCCTTTCTCTACTCTACGGCCAAACAACATCATTAAAAAAGCTGTAAATGAACCTACAGAAGCAGCTTCTGTTGGAGTAAACCACCCTATATATAAGCCACCAATCACTAATAAGAATAATAACATCATTCCCCAAATTCCTTTTAAAGATACAAATCTTTCGCGCCATGTGTAAGTTTCTGGAGCAGGAACAAGCGTTGGATTAAAATGGGTCAAAACCCAAATTCCTATTATATAGATTCCAGTACTTAAAAGTCCTGGGAATATCCCGGCAATCAATTGAGCTCCTGCAGATGTATCATTAATAGAGGCATAAAAGACTGAAACAACACTTGGCGGGACCATAATGGCCAAGGTTCCAGCTGCTGCAACCAGACCGCATGACAATCTTTTGTCATAACCGAGCGCCCGCATCTCTGGTATTGCAATAGTTCCCATTGTGGCTGCAGAGGCTACGCTTGAACCACAACAAGCACCAAAGCCAGCAGAGGCAATAAAGGTAGCTATCCCCAATCCTCCAGGGAAACGTGAAAACCATTTACGGCCAATGCTATACAGGTCATGGCTAATACCAGCCTTAAAACCAAAATGACCCATGATAATAAATAGAGGAACGACTGCAAGAAGGTAATTAGCTGTATTAACATATGGGAAAACCTTTAGTTGAGTAAAAGCAAGATGTGGGCCCTTTATAGCAAGACAACCCAAAAACCCAGTAATGCCAAGGGATGCAAAAATAGGGACACCAATAGCCATCAAAGAGAGAACAACAAAAATACTGAGAATAACTGCTAAGCCTGGTTCCATCATTTCATGGTCTCCTATTAAAAATATTTTTCTATAATTTCAGAATAGCCTTTAAAAATAATAACTATTCTTTGATTTCCCTCAATTCAGGAAGATCGAGAGGTAATCTCCCTTTTAGTCGACCGATATTTACACCAATATCTATTAAAAGTTGAATACATGTTAACCAGCAACCTAATGGTATAATGGCTTTTGCCCACCAGATTGGCATCTGTACTGAGCCCCATCGAAATTCGTTGATTTGAAATGATCTTAGGGCTTCTTTGCCACTCTGAAGACCTAAGATTCCTAAAAATAAAAAGCAAAAAATCCAGCAAACAATGTCGAGTTTAATTGCCAACCTGATGGGCAATATCTTCAATAAGATCACAACACGGGTATGCCCGCGCTCCATCTGTGTCCAAGTAATACCGAGATAGACAAGAACAACCAGGAGAACCTCATTGAGTTCAAAAATCCCTGGAAGGGGAAAGTTAATTGTAAAGCGGAAGGTTGTATCCAGTGTAGTGCTAATTATCATGAGAGCCATAGCTACACCAGAGACAACGCTAAAAAAAAGAGAAATTTTTAAAAGATTCTCAATTTTAGGTAAAGAAACTTTAGCTTGTTCTAAGCTAAATAAAAGAAAGCTATTTGTCATTAATAACTGAAAAGTATACATATAAAAGAACGATTGCATTGCCATTTCTGATGTTTTAGAAATATAAGAAAGAAATAAATATAAATTCCACCCAGCAATTCCTACATAAAAAATTGATAGAGAATATCGAGATTGTCTTCTTTTACCT
>JBBITW010000046.1:0-20764 GCA_037440525.1 Deltaproteobacteria bacterium | reverse complement strand
TTTTAAGTGACTACAAGGATCGATATGGCTTTTCGATTTATGCTTACGTTTTAATGAGCACTCATATCCATTTATTAATTGAAACGGGAAAGGTTGGTTTGTCGAGGATTCTTCAAGGGATCAACCAGTGTTTTACTATGTATTTTAACTGGAGATACGGTACGGTGAGGCATTTATTTCAGGGGCGGTACAGGGCGATTCTCTGCGATGACCCCATTCCCCAGGAATCAGTGACAACATTGCCTCGAAATAGGCAACTGTGTGGGTTTTATGGAAATATTCGATATATGTCTTTACGATGAGCAATACGTTGGCAGATTATCGAATTATTTTTCTTATCTATTGTGATACCAATTCTATAATCCCCAAGCCGTATCTTGTATTTATCTGGATAGCCTTTCATGCGCTCAAGGTATCCCAATGAAAAAGGATTGGATGTCAACAGATCTTCAAAAACAATACGTTCAGCTTGAACCTGTATTTCTTTAGGTAATTCAAATAGTTCTTTAAGAAAACGTTTGGTATACTCAACTTTCCACATTCGTCTTCAGCGAGTGGTAATATTTTTTTGCATTTTCTAAAGATAGCCTTTCGTCTTCTGCCACCTCATCCATCAATTTTGATAATCCATAATTTTCTAAAATTTCTTCTAATCGTTCGAATTCCTCAATAGGTATTTGAACTGCAAAGGGTTTCTGATTCTCATCGAGAACTATTTTTTTATGTATCTCTACCATTTAAGCCACCTCCTTTATTTCAAAAATCATTATAACACATAAACATTTTTTATGTATTTTAAATTTTGTAAAAAGAGAAAACGTGTCAGTGCAAAAACCTCCTATTTTTCAGAGGTCCCTTTCTTTTCACTTGACAAAATCCTTATAGTATATTTAAATTTTATCCACCTGTTTGGAAAGAGATATTTTTCGTATATTGGTAAAATGAATTCTTTTAGGAGGTTAGATGAAGGGAAACGATAGCGAGAAGGAGATGATAAGGTCCCTCGCTGAAAAGACTGCAAAGAAGGTAATTCAGCCGAGGGTTCGTGAGATTGAGGAAACCAAAGAGGTTCCAAAAGATCTCATAGAGGAATTTGGCAGACAGGGGTTTCTCTCTCTCCTTCTGCCCGAAGAATATGGTGGCACCAATGGAAATATAACCTCTCTATGTCTGGTGGTCGAAGAGATTGCAAAGGTGTGTGGTTCTTCTTCCATGCTGATACTTTCCCAGGGGATCGGAACACTTCCTATCCTTTTGGGCGGGAGTGAATCTCAAAAAGAGACCCTCTTTGCAAAGATATCGGAGAAAAACTCTCTTACTGCCTTTGCCCTGAGAGAATTTGAATTCCCATCAATGCCATTATATATCAATACCATAGCAAAAAAAGAGGGAAAGAATTATCTAATCAATGGCAAGAAGTGTTTTGTAACAAATGGCAGTATAGCTCAAATCTACTCTGTATTTGCCAAAACAGACCCTGAGCGAGGAGAGGAAGGGATATCCGCATTTTTTGTGGAGGATGGCGCAAGGGGCCTTCGTTTTGGTGAGAGGGATGAGAAATTGGGTATGAAGGGTTCAGTGATTACAGATATAATATTTGAAAATTGTCTCATCCCTCAGGAGAATCTTCTTGGAGAAGAAGGAAGTGGCTGGAAGAATGCAATGGTTACAATAAACATGTCAAGGCCAGCCATAGGCGCCCAGGCAGTTGGGATTGCCCAGGGCGCACTGGATTATGCCATCAAATATACAGGTGAAAGGATGCAATTTAATCAGCCAATCTCTTCTTTTCAAGCTGTGAGGTTTATGATTGCTGATATGGCAACACAGATTGAGACTGCCAGAACACTGGTTTATCAAGCAGCAAGCCAAATTGATGAAAAAATTGAGAATACAGAGAAGATATCAGCCATTGCCAAGATCTTCGCTACCAATAGTGCAATGAAGGTAACTACTGATGCAGTCCAGCTTCTGGGGGGCTATGGATATATTAAAGATTATCCTGTAGAGAGGATGATGCGAGATGCAAAGGTGACACAGATCTTCGGAGAAGCTAACCAATCTTTAAGATTTATAGTCTCAAACTGCCTATTAAAGGATTATGGAATTATAGATTGAGTAGGTCTCTTATTAAACCAAACCTCATGGCCTGAGGCGGAGATGAACAGAACCCTTCGCCTTCCACTCATTCCTGTCTTATTCATCTATACAATTGGAATATATTTCGGCCATTTCAATCCACCCATATCAACAAAAGGATATATATTTTTTATTATTGCTCTCTTATCTTTGTGGGCATTTTTTTTATTTACAAGGAGAGCAAGAATAGGATCAGTTTTGGCAGCTCTCTCTTTCTTCTTTATCGGACTCCTCTCCATCCATCTCTATCTCAACCCATCGCGCTCGGAAGCCAACCTCTTACAATTCATAGGGCATGATCGAATCTTATTAGAAGGCACAATAGATCGAACACCCTATATATCAAAGGATAGAGTAAAAATTTATATCCACTCCAATAAAGTTTTATTATCAAATCATCAAATACCTGTTCAAGGGAATCTATTACTATTTCTTAGGGAAGGGAAAAGTGAATTTCGTTTGGGAGACAGAATAAGGTTTCTTTGCAAACTATATCCCCCACGGGGATTTCATAACCCCGGGGGATTTTCCTATGAGCGTTACCTTTCTTTCGAAAGGGTTGATGCCATTGCCTTTTTATCAGAGGAAAAGATATGGGCGAAAATTGGAGAAGGATATCATAATCCTTTTCTCTTAATTGTCGAGGGATGGAGGGAGAGGATTCGTCAGTTTCTCGAAAGGGAGGCAGGGATTCCATATTCAGCCATCTTTCAGGCCCTCGTCCTCGGAGAACAGGGGATGATACCAGAGGAGGTAAAGGAATATTTTATAGTTACAGGGATTGCCCACCTGTTGGCCATCTCTGGTGACCACCTCGGGATTGTTGGCCTTCTATCTTTTTCCATCTTTATATGGATATTCAAACGTTTCGAATGGATCATACTCTCCATATCAATCAAGAGATTGGCAGCAGGTTTAACCATCCCATGTATAATACTATATACCCTCATTGCTGGAAGCGGGATCTCTGTTATACGTGCAACCATCATGGTTGTTACATTCCTCCTGTCAATAATCTTTCAAAGAGAAAGGAATTTGCTCCACACCCTTGCTCTTTCGGCATTTATAATTCTTCTTTTCTCGCCTCCTTCCCTTTTTGATGTCTCCTTTCAACTCTCATTTCTTTCGGTTCTTTCGATCCTCTACCTTGTCCCAAAAATCCTCAAAGCGGAGAGAGTGGAGGAGATACCTCTGCCCCCAACTGTCTCATGGAAAGAGAAGATATGGAGATATCTGAAGATCTCCCTACTTGTAACAGGAACCGCTATATTAGGCACAGCCCCTTTTGTTAGCCTCCATTTCAACCGTATCTCACTCATAGGAGTTTTCACAAACATCTTTGCAATTCCGTGGGTGGGTTTTTTCATCGTTCCAATAAGCCTGATGGCCTCCATGCTATCATTTTTATTCTATCCCCTTGCCACCTTTTTAATTTCCATCAATCAATTCCTTGCAAAAATTCTTCTTACTGTTGTTGAGCTTTGTGCTTCTATCCCCCATGCCTCTATTTTCGTCTCCACACCTACCGCCTTTGAAATCGTTCTCTTTTACTCGTTACTTGGTATTTCTGTCCATCTGAGGAGAAGAAAGAATTTTAAGTATATATTTCTGACAATCATTTTTATTTTCATCATCGATTTTTCATACTGGAACTTTAAAGACTTATTTAAGAGAGACCTGAGCCTAACATTTATTGATGTAGGACATGGGGATTCAATCCTCATTGAATTTCCAAAAGGAAAGAGGATGCTTATAGATGGGGGAGGTCTTCCCAAGGACGATTTTGATATTGGAAAGAATGTTGTTGCCCCATTTTTGTGGAAAAAGAAGATTAAAAGGATTGATATCCTTGTCCTGACCCATCCTGATCCAGACCACCTCAAGGGTTTAAATTTCATTGCCTCTCAGTTTTCAATTGGCCAATTCTGGGAGAGTGGCCTTAAAATTAGCTCTGAATCCTATAATGAACTTGAGAAAACACTTTTAAAAAGGAATATAAAGAGATTTTCTCTTAATGAGGCATCTTCGCCAAAAAATATTAATGGGGTAGAGATTACGGTGATCAATCCACCAAAAATATATTACCCTGGTGTACCATTTTTGAATCCTTCCTATATAAATAACCATTCCCTGGTTTTAAAGTTAAAATATAAGAAAATAAGCATCCTTCTACTCGGAGATATTGAGCATGAGGCAGAATTAAGAATATCGAGAAGAGACGATCTCGCAAGGGTTGATATTTTGAAGGTTCCTCATCACGGTAGTTTGTCTTCAAGTAACGAAACCTTTCTCGAAAGGGTTAGGCCCGCTTATGCTATTTTTAGCACAAGCGAGCGCACGAGAGGAAAGCTTCCGCATCCAGATGTATTAAGAAGATATGAAAGGTTGGGCTCCAAGATATTGAGAACTGATAGAGATGGTGCTATAACAATTGTCACTGATGGAGAGAAGATCGAGGTTAAAACTTTCTTTCGGAAAGACATTTAAGAAATTTTTTATGAAATAGTTTTTGTATGAATTTTTTTCAAGCTTGACATCTCTTTTCAAATCTATGAAGGATATTTCTTAAATGATAAAGGCTTAAAAATGTGGTTCTTCTCCAAAAAAGTTGACAAAATCTAAAGGATTCAAGGGGTCAAGGATTCAAGGGAAATGCTTAAAAATTATTGGAATTTCTTTTTAATCTAAACTCCTTGTAATTTCTCTATAGTTCATTGGTCTGCAATAATGGGAGTATGGAATAAATGACATCTTGATAAGGTTTCGGCAAGCCACAAGGGCTTGCCCTACGAGAGATTAAATGAATCACAAACGTAGGGCAAGGGCTTGTCCCTTGCCGTATTTGGTTTCATTTCTTATGTCGAATTACGGCACAGTCTCTTCGGAGAGAGGAAGTAAGGAGAGTAAAAAAATTTCCCTTCACCCTCATATAAAGTTATAAGAAAAGATGATTTTGAGGGATTTGAGAGGGTGTAATTAATTGAAAATAATTTAAAATTCTTATAGGGGGCAATTCAAAAGATATTGTTCAAAGTATATTAGTAATATCAATAGGTTACGAATTTCGTGAAACCCAATCTTAATAGTATAAAGGAGGTAAGGTCATGGAGCTAAAGATTGAACGACTTGAGATCCCAGAGGGCTGTAATATCATCCTCGGTCAAACCCATTTTATAAAGACTGTTGAAGACCTTTATGAGATAATGGCAGGATCTGTCCCAAATGCAAAGTTTGGTATTGGATTCTGCGAGGCATCAGGTCACTGCCTGGTCAGGGGTGAGGGGAATGATGAGGCACTTAAGGAAATTGCTATGAATAATGCCTTTAGGGTTGGGGCAGGCCATACATTCGTAATCCTTCTAAAGGATGCCTTTCCCATAAATGTCCTAAATGCCATAAAGATGTGCCAGGAGGTCTGCACAATATTCTGTGCAACTGCAAATCCTCTGGAGGTGATTCTTGTGCAATCAGAACAGGGAAGAGGTGTCCTTGGGGTTATCGATGGTTCCTCTCCAAAGGGTATTGAAAAAGAGGATGGAATAAAATGGAGAAAAGAGTTATTAAGAAAATTTAGATATAAATTATAAAGATTTAATTTGTTCTTCAAGAAGGAAACCTTTCCATTAATTACTCTCAGTCTTTACAAGGCATTCCAGGGCTGTGATATATTCCTCAGTCATGCAGGTTGGGATTCTATGTTTTTTTAGGCACTCAAAGCATTTGCTCGGTTCATAGAGAGGTGTGCTAACATACTTCTCTCCACCATCAGGGAATAGAGTTACCAGAATACCACGATCAAGCTCTTTTAATTTCTGCATAGCTCCCCACATGGCTGCCCCGGAGCTGATTCCGCAGAATATTCCCTCCCTGAGAGTAAGTATTCTTGCCATCTCAAAGGCATCCTCATCTGTGACATTTATCTTTTCATCCAGTCTACTGGGATCATAGATCTCAGGCACATACTGTGAGCTCAGATTTTTTAAGCCCTGAATACTTGAATTTGGATAAGGCTCTACGCCAATGATCTTTATTTCAGGATTATACTCTTTTAGTCTTTTTGAAACACCCATGAGGGTTCCAGTAGTTCCCAAGCCTCCCACAAACATCCTTACCTTTCCCCGAGTAGCTCTCCATATCTCCTCACCTGTTGTCTCATAGTGGGCAAGGACATTGTATTGGTTTTTGAATTGGTAGGGCATATAATATTTTGGATCCTGTGCTATCTCCTTGGCAAGATCTATTGCCCCATCCATTCCCTTTGAACCTTCGCTCAGGATGATTTTCGCTCCAAAGGCTGTAAGGATCTTTCTCCTCTCAATGCTCATTGTCTCTGGCATCACCAGTTCGAGTCGATATCCCTTTACCGCACAAACCATTGCGAGGGCAATCCCTGTATTTCCACTTGTTGGTTCTATGACGATTTTATCTTTTGTAAGCAGACCCTCTTTCTCTCCATATTCAATCATATATTTTGCAATCCTGTCCTTTACTGAACCTGCAGGATTATATCTTTCAAGTTTGGCATAGACCTTCACCTTTCCGTTTGGAACGATATGGTTGATCCTGACAAGCGGGGTATATCCTACAAGATCGACCATATCCCTGGCTACCCGATACATTGCCCCTTCTCCCCCTTTTGATTAAAATTCACTGGACACTAAAAACTCAGGATAATTCTTAAATCTATGTCTCTTAAAAATTAATCAATCCCTGATGATGCTTAGTATCTCAGCCTCCCCATCTGTGATGGCAATAGTATGTTCAAAATGGGCTGATCGTTTCCCATCCAAAGTAACCACCGTCCATCCATCTGAGAGGATCCTTACTTCGTGAGTCCCCTCGTTGACCATAGGCTCAAGAAAGAATACCATGCCCTTCTCAAGTCGCGGTCCCTGGTTTGGAGGGCCAAAATTCGGGATCTGTGGTTCTTCATGGAGGCTTTTACCTATACCATGCCCTACAAAATCCCTCACAACAGAGAATCCATTGGATTCTACCCATGTCTGTATGGCGTGGGATATATCATAAAGTCTGTTTCCTGCCTTTGCCATCTTGATTCCAATATAAAGTGCCCTTTCAGTAACATCAAGGAGTTTTTGCGCCTCTCTATCTATTTGACCGACAGGGAGTGTAATGGCAGCGTCTCCAAAATATCCATTTAGATTTGTTCCAACATCAATGCTTACAATATCCCCCTCTTTTAATCTTCGTTCACCCGGGATACCATGAACAACCTCTTCATTGATAGAGATACATAATGTTGCTGGGTAATTTCTGTAACCCTTAAAGGCAGGTACACCTCCTCGTGAAAGGATGATCTGTTCAGCCATCTGATCCAGCTCACGGGTTTCGATTCCCGGAACGATGGCTCTCTTTAACTCTCGAAATACTTCGGCCACCAAAGAATTGGCCTTCCTCAGTTGTTCAATCTCACGCTGGGATTTTATTATAATCACAAAATTAGTATGCATTTGAACTCAAAGATTGTCAATATCTCATACTTTCGACCTTTTATTGACTTTATTACCCTTTTAGGTAAAATTAGATATAGGAGAAGGATAAGGATTAAATTATGATACCACGTTATACACGACCTGAGATGGAGAGGATATGGACTGATCAACGGAAATTTGAGACATGGCTTGAAATAGAACTCCTGGTCTGTGAGGCATTATCAACACTTGGGCATATTCCAGAGGAGGCGGTTCGAGAGATCCGGGAGAGAGCAACTTTCGATGTCCAGAGGATTAACGAAATAGAGAAGATAACAAAACATGATGTGATTGCCTTTTTAACCAATGTGGGAGAATCACTTGGTCCTCTTTCGAGATATCTTCACTATGGCCTTACCTCTTCTGACATCCTCGATACCTCCCTTGCACTCCTCCTTAAAGAGGCATCTGATATTATAATACAGGATATCCACCGGCTTTTAGATGTGCTGAAGGAGAAGGCATTTAGATATAAAGATACTCCAATGATTGGACGCTCCCATGGTATTCATGCTGAGCCAATCACCTTCGGTTTAAAGATGGCCCTCTGGTATGATGAGATGAGCAGAAATCTCAAAAGGATGCAGAGGGCTAAAGAGTCAATCAGTGTAGGTAAGATTTCAGGGGCAGTTGGGACATTTGCTCATATCCCACCTTCTGTAGAGGAATATGTATGTAAAAGATTGGAGCTCAGACCTGCTCCCATTTCTACACAGATAATCCAGAGAGACCATCATGCTGAATTCTTTACCACACTGGCGGTCATAGCCTCATCGATTGAGAAATTTTCTGTTGAACTGAGACATCTTCAGAGAACAGAGGTTTTAGAGGTAGAGGAATTCTTTTCAAAGGGGCAGAAGGGCTCCTCTGCTATGCCTCACAAGAGAAACCCAATTTCAGCTGAAAACCTCTCAGGATTATCGAGGCTTGTTCGTTCTTACTCAATTGCTTCTCTTGAGAATGTTTCACTCTGGCATGAAAGAGACATCAGCCACTCCTCTGTGGAAAGAATTATTGCACCTGATGCTACCATCCTGATCGATTATATGCTAAACCGCCTCACCTCTATTCTCCAAAACCTTATTGTTTACCCGGAAAATATGAAGGCAAATCTTGAGAGGCTTGGAGGACTCATCCACTCAGAGACAATTCTCCTCTCTCTCACACAGAAAGGACTATCGAGGGAAAAATCTTATGAAGTGGTTCAGAGGAATGCAATGAGGTGCTGGGAGGAGGGGGAGGATTTTAAGACCCTTATTTCCCGTGATGAAGATATCCGGCGTCTCTTTACTCAGGAAGAGATTGAGGCATGTTTTGATATCAAAAAACATCTCAGGTATGTGGATGAGATATTCCAGAGGGTTTTTGGAGAAAAATAGATGAAAAAAGAACAGAAAACTCCACCTGATATAAGGGATCTTCTTCGGATTAAAGAACCCTCTGAAAGAGGGGGAAAGCAACCTGTCCTGAAAAAGACCAAATTTACAATCTGGTATTTTGTGATTGCATTTCTCATTATCTTTCTAATCCAGAACTATATTGTATCCAAGAAGGCTGAGGATGTAATTCCATATAGTGAATTCAAGGAATCGATAAGGGCTGGAAAGATAAAGGAGCTCACCATTACCCAGGAATCTATATCTGGAGAGAGGGATACGGAAAAGGGGCCTCGAAGATTTCAGACCATCAGGGTAGAGGATCCTGACCTTGTCAAGGAATTGGAGGCTCATCATGTAAAATATACTGGAAAGGTTGAAAGTAAGTGGTTAACAAACATCCTCTCCTGGATCGTTCCCCTTATCTTTTTCTTCTTCATATGGAGATTTCTATTCTCCCGCATCGGTCCTGAGACAAGTGTGATGTCCTTCGGCAAGAGCAGGGCAAAGATATATGCTGAGAAAGACAAGAGGGTTACATTTTCAGATGTCGCAGGCATTGACGAATCAAAGGAAGAGCTGAAGGAGATCGTTGAATTTCTAAAGAATCCTGGGAAGTTTCAACGTCTCGGTGCAAAGATTCCTAAGGGTGTACTCCTCGTTGGAATGCCCGGAACAGGCAAGACACTGCTGGCCAGAGCGGTTGCAGGAGAGGCCAATGTTCCATTCTTCTCGATCAGCGGTTCTGACTTTGTTGAGATGTTTGTAGGTGTTGGGGCAGCGAGGGTGAGAGACCTTTTTGCACAGGCTCAAAATCATGCTCCGTGTATCATCTTTATTGATGAGCTCGATGCACTTGGAAAGGCCCGAGGGGTGAATCCCATGGGTCGACATGATGAGCAGGAACAGACGCTGAACCAACTTCTTGCAGAGATGGATGGATTCGATCCAAATACAGGGGTCATCATAATGGCTGCAACGAATCGACCTGAAATCCTTGACCCCGCACTCCTGAGGCCTGGAAGGTTTGATCGTCATGTGCTTGTTGATCGTCCTGATCTGGTTGGTCGGGAGGAGATTCTAAAGATTCACACACGAAATATAAAGCTCTCACCGGAGGTAGATCTTAAGATAATCGCCTCAAGAACCCCGGGGTTTGTAGGTGCAGACCTTGCAAATATTGTAAATGAGGCAGCACTTCTTGCCGCACGGAAAAATAAGGATTTTGTGGAAATGGCAGATATTGAAGAGGCAATTGACCGTGTTGTGGCAGGGCTTGAGAAGAAAAGGAGGTTGATGTCAAAGAAGGAGAAGGAGATTGTAGCATTCCACGAATCAGGACATGCCATAGTAGCCTCATCCCTCCCTAATGCTGATCCTGTGCGCAGGATTTCAATCATACCGAGGGGTATCTCTGCATTGGGTTATACCCTTCAGCTTCCAACTGAGGATAGATATTTAATGACAAAATCAGAACTCCTCGATCGTCTGGCTGTCCTTTTAGGAGGTAGGGTTGCGGAAGAGATTACATTCGGAGAGATCTCAACAGGTGCACATAACGATCTCCAGAGGGCGACTGATATTGCCACAAGTATGGTGAAAGAATATGGGATGAGTGAGCAGTTAGGCTATGTCACATTTGAAAAGGAGAAAAGACCCCTATTTCTCCCCTCCTCAATGCTTTCCTCTTCAAAGGAGTATAGCGAAGAAACTGCTAAAAAGATTGACGAGGAAGTAAAAAAGATTATAGACCAGAGCTATCAGAAGACAAAGGAGATTCTTACATCCAAGAAACAAGAGCTAAATGAGCTTGCCAATCTCCTCCTTGAGAAAGAGGTGGTTGAGGAGGTGGAGCTAAAAAGGGTTTTGAAGTTATCTCCTGAGGCCATATGACAAAGAAGATTTTTAAACATCTTAGGACAAAGATCTTTGCAGGGATTCTCGTGATCCTTCCACTTGGTATCACCTTTCTTGTGCTTAACTTTATATTTAATTTCCTTGATAGCATTCTAAGGCCTGTGATGCCAAAAGTCACCTTCTATTTATTTGGTCGTGAGTTTTATCTTCCAGGCCTTGGAATTTTAAGTGTTTTCCTCCTCCTTTATCTACTCGGTTTGATCGCTACAAATGTACTTGGCCGAAAGCTTGTCAACTGGGGTGATAGACTCTTTAAAGTAATACCGGTGGTAAAGAATATATACACATCTTCAAAACAGTTAACCGATGCATTCTCTGCCACAAGAAAGGGTTCATTTCGACAGGCTGTCTTCGTTGAATTCCCTCAGGAAGGAAGTTTTGTTCTTGGTTTTGTGACAAATGAAATCAAAGATCTTCAGAACAAAAAGAGGATAACTGTCTTTGTCCCAACCGCCTTTGTTCCACCACAGGGTATCTTACTATTTCTTCCAGAGGAGAAGGTATTACCATCAAATTTGACAATAGAAGAGGCAATAAAGGCCATTATGTCAGTTGGGATTGTTACCCCTCATATTCTATCTGTCCCGCTATCCAGCACAGGATCTCGAAAGGAACTGGTTGAAAATTTAAAAGAGATAAAATATATTAATACAAATCTTGAAGGAGGTCCCTGATCATGGAAGCTGTTACACTACTAATCTCTGTGGTGGCTCTGGTCCTCGCCATCTTGGCATATCAGCGAACAGGTGGAACTGCGGAATTGAAAAGAAGGATTGAATCGACTCTTCCATCCGAAGACCTGAAGAAACAGATAGATACGCTGATTGTAATGACAAATTCATTAAGAGAGAAGACAGCAGATGCCCTGGATCGTCTTGAAAAGGTGATACGTAAGGGTGAAAAGGGTGAATAAAAAAATTTAGAATTTTTAATCAGGAATGAGTGATATGAAGGATAGAAGGCCTCGAATCCTTTTTGTAACTCCGGAGGCAGTTCCATTTGCAAAGACAGGTGGATTGGCAGATGTTTCTGGTTCGCTACCAAAGTTCCTCTATCCCCTTGGTTGTGAATTAATTTTGATCATGCCTTATTACCGAGCAGTCAAACAATCGGGGCAGCCTCTTTCTTATCTGGGCGAAAAGATCGAGGTTCCACTTGGGGATGAAATCATAAGAGGTGATATATACCAGGGTCAACTCACTTCCGAGATCTCTATCTTTTTCATTGGCAGGGACGAATTCTTTGATAGGGAATATCTATATAGCACTCCAAAAGGGGATTACTTTGATAATGCAGAACGTTTTATCTTTTTTTCCAGGGCAGCCCTGATATTTTGTCAACAGATTGGATATATCCCAGATATCATTCACCATCATGAGTGGCAGACAGGGTTGATTTCAGCCTATCTTAAATCGGTCTATAAAAATGACCCATTCTTCTCAAAGACAGCCTCTGTATTCACAATACACAACATTGCATATCAGGGTTTGTTTAAAAAGGAGAAGTTCTGGCTTACAGGTCTCCCATCGGAGATTTATAATCCCGAGGGGATTGAATTCTGGGAAAGGATCAATTTGATGAAGGCAGGGATTGTTTATGCCGATATAATCAATACGGTGAGTAAGAAATATAGTGAGGAGATACAGAGCGCGGAATATGGTTATGGACTCGATGGTATTCTTAGAAAACGAAGAAAAGACCTCTATGGTATCCTCAATGGAGTGGACTATGGGGATTGGAATCCCTCAAGCGATCCATACATCATTGCTCACTATAATATAAACGATCTATCAGGAAAGGGAAGCTGTAAAATGGATCTCCTCAGGGAATTTGGCCTTCCACCATCATTGGAGAAATACCCTCTATTGGGGATGATCTCTCGATTGGCCGATCAAAAGGGGTTCGATCTATTGGTTGAGATAATTGACGAACTCTTCACCATGGATGTAGGTTTTGTCCTTTTAGGAACAGGGGAGCAGAAATATCATGATATCTTTCGAGAGATTGGAAAGAGATACCCCAAAAAGGCAGGGATTCGGATTGCCTATGATGACCGCTTGGCCCATAAGATTGAGGCAGGGGCAGATATTTTCCTCATGCCTTCGAGGTATGAACCCTGTGGTCTCAATCAAATCTATAGCCTGAGGTATGGAACAATACCTGTTGTTAGGGCTACAGGTGGATTGGATGACACGATCGTCAATTATGATCCTCTATCAGGAGAAGGGAATGGTTTTAAATTTGAGGGCTATGATGCAAAGGAGTTTCTGAAAAAGATTAAGATTGCCATCAGCTTTTATTCTCAACCGGCACACTGGGAAAAAATTATTAAAAATGCGATGGCCCAAGATTTCTCCTGGCATAAATCAGCAGAGGCATATCTAAGCCTTTATCAAAAGGCCTTGGATAGAAGACAATTGGTCATCTGATCTTAAAACGGAGAAGATAAGATTGGTTTGTTTTATCCAAATTTTATTGCTCTTAGCAATTCTTTTTTTTTCACCTTTCCTTCATGCCAAAAACACTCCTTTCAAAGTCAGAGAATTCCCAAGGCTTGTTGAGACATGGGAGCTGAGTCAGGTCTTTAATAATCCTTCCATTCGTATTGTGGACATGCGATCTTCACTAACGGACTATTTGAAAGGTCATATACCAAATGCCGTCTATCTTAATTTTCAAAACCTCCAGATACCAATAAAGGGAATTCCTGCTCAGGCACCTGACAGGGCATATTTAGAAAGACTATTGGGAGAGAATTTAAGTCTTTCAAATGATATGTGGGTCATAATCTATTCAGAGAGGTCGAATCCAAATGCCACACTTCTCGCATGGAATCTCGATTTTTTAGGTCATAAAAAGATCGGTATATTAAATGGAGGCTGGGAGAAATGGGTATCAGAGAGGCTTTCCATAACAAAGCTCTATCCATCCCTATTTCCCAAAAAGTTTTTCGGGAAAACTATTAGAGATACCTTGGCGGATAAGAAACGTGTAAGCGAGCAGATCCAGGCAAGAAACACAGCAATTGTTGATGCACGTCCCCCTGAACAGTATAGCGGAGAGGAAGGGGATGAGATTCGAAGAGGTCATATCCCTAAAGCCATAAATATCTTCTGGGAAAAGACCCTCGAAGGTAATGAGTTGAGAATCTGGAAAAGGAGAGAGGAAATTAAAAAAATTTTTTTAGAACATGGTATTACCCCTGAGAAGGAAGTAATCGTTTATTGTGGCACAGGCAGGGATGCAAGCCATCTCTATTTCACACTGAAACACGTTCAGGGTTTTACAAATGTTCGTCTATATCGGGGGTCATGGTTGGAGTGGTCTTCTGACCTTAGTCTCCCCATAAAGATTGGAGGAGAGCCTTAAATATCCCTTCCAAAAAGTTCATATCCCTCTTGGTAAATGAATAGAGAAGGTGTTATATTTTTACAAAAAATCAGGAAAGGATTCAGATGGAAGGATTTTTTGCAGGGATAGATATAGGCTCCTCAATCACAAAGGTAGTCATAATTGGCAAGGATATTATTGTTTCACTTTCGAGACCAACAAAGCCCGAACATCGAAGGATGGCCCACAAAGTGATGGAAGAGGCCATCTCCCAGTCCTCCCTATCTTTTAAAGACATTTCTTATATAGTAGCAACTGGATATGGTCGTATCAATGTCCCATTCGCAGATAAACAGGTCACCGAGATATCCTGTCACGCAAGAGGGGTCTATCATATTTTACCCACTGTAAAAACTATTATCGATATCGGTGGACAGGATAGCAAGGGGATCAAATTGAAAGATGGGAAGGTCATTAATTTTGTAATGAATGATAAATGTGCTGCTGGAACAGGACGGTTCCTCGAGGTCATGGCAGAGGGACTGGGTGTAAGGCTTGAAGACCTGGGAGAGCTTTCCTTAAGGGCAAAAAAGATTGCCAAGATCAGTAATACATGCACAGTGTTTGCCGAACAGGAGGTAATATCCCAATTGGCAAATGGTGAGTCTGTAGAAGATCTAATAGCAGGTATTCATGAGGCTATTGCAACAAGAATCTTTGGAATGGTAAATCGTTTGAAAGTAGAGAGGGACTTGGCAGTGACAGGGGGAGGGGCCAAGAATATAGGCTTGATCAAGGCACTGGAGAGGAAGTTTAACTCTTCTTTCCTTATTCCACCCGATCCCCTTATCACTGGTGCACTGGGAGCAGCTCTTATTGGAAGAGATATATTTGAGAGTGCAATATTAAAAGGTAAACCACTCTCTCGTGAAGCAAGAGATTTAAAGGAGGTTTCATTCTTTGAATAAAATGCTCTATACACTTGGAGTGGATATTGGTTCAGTATTTTCTAAGGCAGTAATATGTGTGGAGCAGGATATTAAGGCATATGCCATCCTCCCTTCGGGAGGGAATTTCAAAGAGGCCTCGCAGAAGGTGATTGAGGAGGTATTAAATAAGGCCCATCTCTCCAAGGAAGAAATATCCCGAACAGTAGCTACAGGTTATGGGGCCCAAAATATATCTTCATATTCTTCTGTAATTACAGATATTTCCTGTATTGGCAAGGGGATTATAAACCTGTTCCCCAGAGTTCGCACCATTATAGATATTGGAGGGCAGTTCAGCAAGGTGATAAAAATGGACGAAGATGGAAGGATCATAAATTTTATACTTAATGAGAAATGTGCAGGAGGAAGCGGAAGATTTCTTCAGGTGATTGCTCATCTACTGCATGTAGATATCGAGGAGATTGGTCCCCTTTCCCTTAAATCAGAAAAACCTGTTAATTTTAACACAGGTTGTGCTGTTTTTGCTGAATCTGAAGCAATTTCTCGGATTTCCGAAGGTGCTTCAAAGGAGGATATCCTTGCAGGGGTTCATAAGGCTATGGCATTTAAGATCATTAACCTGGTCGAACGTGCAGGATTGGTAATTGATTGCGCCTTAACAGGTGGAGGAGCTAAGGATATAGGGTTGGTGAGGGTTTTGGAGGAAGGTTTAGGAATCCCCCTCTTCGTTTCAAAAGAACCTCAAATAGTAGCGGCCTTTGGAGCCGCCCTCATCGCTCAAGAAAATATTCGAGGCCAGAATTATCATAAATAGATTTGAATAAGTTTACATTTGGAAGAGAGAAGATTGCAATGCAACAAGGCCAAAGTGCATCGCTATCTTATTTTTAGAATATTTTGTCCTTATGAAATCTTTCTACCTAAGGCTATATTTATCCGCAAGCTCTTTAAACCCGGAAAGGGATTTTTCAATGACCTCTTTTTCAACCGCATATGCAATCCTGAAGTAACCTGGTTTTCCAAAACCTCTTCCTGGAACAACCAATATCCTCTTTGATTGAAGTTCCTTGACGAATTCTACCTCGTCATCGATAGGGGCTTTTGGAAACAGGTAGAAGGCCCCTTGAGGTTTAATGACATGATAGCCAAAGGATTTTAAGGAATGATAGAAGAGATCCCTTTTCTCCTCATAGTTTCTTATATCAATAGAATTTCTCTGGAGAGGGGCTACCAATCTTTGCATCAGGGCCGGGGCATTTACGAAACCGAGGGTTCGATTGGCAAATATCAAAGCGGCAATAAGTTCATCCACATCTTCGCATAAGGGATTGACAGCCACATAACCAATCCTTTCTCCAGGGAGGGAGAGGTCCTTTGAGTGCGAGGTTATTCGTATTGAATGGGGATAATAATGAAATATGTTTGGAAGCACTGTCCCATCATAGAGAATTCTTCTATATGCTTCATCTGAAAGGAGATATAGGGTTTTTCCCAATTCCTGACTTCTCTTTTTCAATAAAATACCAAGTTCTTCTATGGATTTACTATTGTAAACAACCCCTGTAGGATTGTTTGGAGAGTTTATCAGGATTGCCTTTGTTCGCTCGTTGATAGCCCTGTCAATTTCAAGGAGATTTAGGGAAAAGTCCTCGTTGGTTTCTACCAGACGTATCTTACCCCCACAGTTGTCAATATAAAATTTGAACTCCATGAAATAAGGTGTTGGAACTATTACCTCATCGCCTTCATCCAGTAAGGCTTTTAAGACCACATTAAGTCCACCTGCTGCTCCAACGGTCATCACAATATGTTTCTCTTCAAATTTTAAACCTGATTCTTCGGTGAGGTATTCTGCGATCATCTTCCTTGTCTCGCTGTAACCGCTGTTTGGCATATAGCGATGCATCCCAGCAATGGGATTATCTGCCAGTTCTTTCAGTGCCTTCTTTAATGAGGTCGGAGGTTCGAGGTTTGGATTTCCGAGGGAGAAGTCATAGACATTTTCCTCTCCATATATCCTTTTTAATTCATCCCCTTCCTCAAACATCTTTCTTACCCATGAGGCACCTTCTAATGCATTTTTAACCTTTTCTGAGATCGCCATCTTTGAGACTCCTTTCAAAATAGTTTAAGAATATTTTTAATCAACCAAAGGGAATAAAAAAGGCCATAAAGTTTCCCCTATGGCCTTTTAAAATAAAAAAGCCATGGGGTACCTTAAGTCACCCATGGCTTTCCACTCCCATAAAGGGGTAAGCCCTATGGGTGACCCTTATTAAAGTAAAAATAAAAGTAAAAGAAATTAAACATATCTTTCCTTCCTTTTTATTATTAAAAAACATATTACGAAACATTTGTCAAGAGTTTTTTTGGAGACTTCTGAAAAAGTCGTTGAAAGACTGGGGATGAGCATAAACATATGAGTTTAAACCAGCAGGTATTTCTTCCTCACTTCCTCGTTCTTTCTTAAATCCTCAATGCTCCCATGGTAACGGATATGGCCATCATCGATTATATAACCACGATCACTTATTCTTAGTGTAGATCTTACGTTCTGTTCTGCGATTAATATGGTCAAACCAGCCTCCCTTAATCTTTTAATCATTTCCTCAAGGGCATGTACAAGTAAAGGTGCAAGTCCTTCAAATGGTTCATCAAGAAGCATAAATCCTGGATTCCCCATCAATGCCCGTGCAATGGCTAACATCTTCTGCTCGCCTCCACTGAGGCATCCTCCCTTTCGGGACTCAATATTTTTCAGGGCAGGGAAAAGTTCATAAACCCTCTCCCTGTTCCATCCATCTCCGCTCTTTTTCTTCCTCATAGCTATCTCTAAATTCTCTCCCACTGTGAGATCAGCAAATATCCTCCTATCATCAGGGATATAACCTATACCCTTTCGGCTGATTAAATATGGCTCCATACCAGTAATATCTTCGCCTTTGAACTTAATTTTCCCTTGTTTTGGAGGTGTTATACCTATGATGCTCTTCATCGTTGTTGTCTTACCAGCCCCATTCCTACCAAGAAGACATACGACCTCTCCTAAATCTACCCTCAGAGAGACACCAAATAAGATATGGCTTAGACCATAGAAGGTATGAATTTCTTCAACCTCAAGCATCATTCAACCCCTAAATAGGCCTCCTGAACCATTGGATTTTTTCTAACCTCCTCTGGCCTGCCCTGAACAAGAGTTCTTCCTTGATACATCACCATAATACTTTTTGCGATAGAGAAGACTATCTCCATATCATGTTCACAGAATAGGATAGTCAATCCCCTCATCCTGGCCAAATCCTTGATAAGCTCCAGAGTGGCCTGGGTCTCTTCAGGAGACATACCTGCTGTGGGCTCATCAAGAATCAAAAGCTCAGGTTCATTTCCCAGTGCGATAGCAATCTCAAGTATCTTCTGATCTCCATGGGAAAGAAGTCCTGCAATCCTATCTGCCTTACCCAAAAGACCAACACTTTCTAAGATATTTTTTGTCTCCTCTACAAACATACTCTTTGCAGGATGGAAAAGTTTACCACTCTTTCTCTGGAGGGAGAGAACTGCTACCTGAACATTTTCAAATACAGTAAGCCTTGGAAAGATATTCACTATTTGGTAGGACCTCGAGATCCCCTTCTTACAAATTTCATAGGGAGGCAGGTCACTTATATCTTCACCCTTAAATATAATTTTCCCTCTGTCAGGCCTTAAAACACCTGTTATGAGGTTAAAGAGTGTTGTCTTGCCTGCACCATTTGGGCCAATAACTGCCACGATCTCTCCTTTTTCAACGGTTAATCTTGCCCCGTTTACTGCCATGAAACCATCAAAGGATTTATCCACTGATTCCACTTGAAGCATCTATCTATCTTCTCCACTTTTAACCATTTTGATCTTAGATTTTAATATTTTCTGGAAATAACCCATCACACCCTCTGGCAAAAAGAAGATTATAAGTATAAGCATGACCCCTAAAATAAGAGTCCAGTATTCGGTGAATATACTGACAAATGTTCTTAAAGCGACAATTATTGCCGCCCCTAAGATTGGACCAGAGAAGGTAAACCAACCTCCCAGAAGGCACATGATAAAGACCTCGAGGGATAGGACCCAGAATAGGAGCTCCGTAAAGACAGACCTCTCCAATACTACAAAGAGCACACCAGCAATCCCCGCGAATAAGGTTGCGATGATAATGGCTATTAGTTGATGACGCCTGACATTTATCCCGATCGTCTCACAACGCTGTGGATTGTCACGAATGGCCTGAAGTGTATTTCCGAAGGGAGATTTTAAAATCATATACATAATAACAAGGCAGATAGTAAAGATTATAAGAATAAAGTAATAGGAATTTTTTATGGAAGAGAGGATTTCTGGCATTGGAATCCCTGGCAGGCCATCATCACCTCCTGTAAAGCTATACCATCTAAATGCTATAACCCAGATGAGCGAACCCAGTGAGATTTGTAGCATCCCGAAATATAGTCTTGTTAGCCTCACACAAAACCAACCAATAATTAGACCTGTGATGGCTGCCATTATCGGACCAGCGAGAAAACCTGTCCATACAGGAAGTGAGGTTTTCTTAAGAATCAAGGCAAATGTATAGGCTGAAACCCCATAGAATACTCCATGATGGAACTGGAAGAGACCACCATAGCCAACAACCAGATTAAGACTCATAGCAAGTAAGGCAGTGATATAGATCAAGGCAAGAATATATACATAGAATCTGGGAAGGAATAGTGGAAATAATAGTAGGAGGAGTAAAAGGCCTATTAAAAAAATCACCCATTTAGAGTAAATGATTTCCTTAAACAAATTTTCTTCCCTTCTACCAGACCGCTTTAAGCAAACCCTTAGGCCTTAAAATTAATATTATAACTACTGCCATATAGGGAAAAACAATAGCAAATTGAGGCCAGATAAGGACTCCAAGGGATTGACTTATTCCAAATATCAGAGATCCAACAAGCGCACCCCACATATTCCCCAATCCACCTATAGTTACAATGAGGAAAGCTTCAATGATGAGGCTATGGTCCATCCCTATAATGATACTTGCTGTTGGTGCAACCAGTGCCCCCCCAACTCCTGCCAGATAACAACCAATAACAAAGGCTATTGCAAATACCCAGCTCACATTTATACCCAGAACCCCCACCATCTCCATATCAACTGCAGCCGCACGGGATATCTTTCCTATCCTCGTCTTATTTGTAAAGAACCAAAGGGCTATTGCTACAATGGGGCCAATAATGATAAGAAAGAGATTATAACGGGGGAGAGATGTTCCAAATATGGAGATCGAACCTTTGAGTAGTGGAGGAGGTGAAACCGACCTATATTCAGCACCCCAAACGATCTTAACAAGATCACTAAGGATGAGTGAAATTGCAAATGTAAATAGAAGAAGCATCAGGTGCTCCCTCTGATAGAGATGGCAGAAGAGTCCTCTCTCCGCAATTAAGCTTATAAGTGCCACAAGAAGGGGAGCCAGAATTAGTGAAATCCAAAAACCTGAAGATCCGGGAATAATCTTTGCGAAACTAAAGGTTGC
>JBBITW010000045.1:0-21775 GCA_037440525.1 Deltaproteobacteria bacterium | reverse complement strand
GCATCAACAGTCCATATCAGTTTGACACCGCCAAAACTTTTACCTGTAATTGTTTTAATTGATACTGGTTTACCAAATAATTTTGCATCTACTTCGGGCTCGGTGATGGGTATTTCGGTCTCCACATTAGCTTCACCAAATTTATAAATAAGCAGAGCAACTATTATTCGCTCACGAACCGAACCCACTTCCATTCCAGTTTTGCCTGCTCTTGAACTCTCTAACTCTGCAAGTTGGAACAAATAAGGTAAACGCCTTTTTATCTTCTCTACAAGTTTTGCGTCTTCAAATATTTCTATCAAGTGACCGGTCATTTTTTATTCCTATATTCTTTTCATGAGCGAAATGGCGTATAACGTTTCGAGCGTATCCAAAGTTCCTCGAAGGGGAATTTGTGAGGAGTGCAGAAGGCAAGGGGCCAGATACGCTCTGTTATACACTGTTGCACACCCAATCATTTTAACCACGGACAACAATCTTTATTCACATTCTTAAGATCCTCCCACGTTAGCCAACCCAATCTACCGGATATATTCTGCCAATCACAATTTTCTCTGTGTGGTAAATCAGCTGATAAAGACCTTGCGTTGGTTTTATATTCATTAAATTTATACCCATACAAACGGCTTGAAGAATTTTCCTTAAAGAGCTTAGGCGTAATAAGGAGAAATAATGTTTTCTCAGGGTCTCTTTTATTTAATGGATAGCAAAGTTCCTTATTTTCTTCCAGCATGACATCAATATTTCTTGCAATTTGGTTACGCATTGTATCATATATAATTTTATAAGATACATCCGATAATACCTTTGCTTCAATGATGACTGCAAATCCATTCTTAGAATTCAAAAGGATTGCATCAATATTTGTAGCACCTTCAAGATTCACTTTACCATCAGCACTTTCTAAAACATAAGGAATAAATTGCCTTTTAGTAAGGTTCCTTCGCAACCATTCTTTATACGATCTCGGGGATGGTAATTTCGGCTCAAAAAATAAATATAAATCATCATCAAAACAGTCCTCCCATCTTAACCCTCTAACTGGAGGGAGATCACCGTAAGCATTTTTAAAGAGTTTAGTAAGTTCTTGCCTTCTGTTTTGGCTGTAAAAAATTGTCATCATACAGGTAGCAATCCAAAACCTCTCGTCTTTTTCTATTTAGCAAGGATTTTTCATCTCTTTTAGAGATTTTCCTCGCCTGATGGGGTTATTCTTGAGGTACTTATGGTATCTTTCAATGCTCTCTTTGTAGTATTCGAGATGCTTAACATTCTTAATACATTCACTATTCTGCTTAACATCAGCAAAATGCGATAACAATTGTTGTTTGGTAAACGGTAAGTATATCGGGTGCATCATGATGCTATGTCCTCCAGTGTGCGATTGCGTATAACTCGTTCACAGATGATAGTGTCGTCTTTTCTCCAAAATTGGATGGATAGATGTTAAAATCTTTCCAACCTCTTCCTGACCCAGGACGACAGGCAATTTTCTGTCTTTTCTGGGTCTTTTAACTTCGTATATAAACTTCTTCTTGAGCATTGCTCCATAGTAGAATTTCAGGGCATTGATAGCCTGATTTAGGGTAGAAGTCGCAGACTGCTTTTCTTCTGCAAGATAAAGGAGATAATCTTTTATGTCGTTGTCAGTGATTGCTAAGGGTTGTTTGTTGATGAAATTCAAAAAATCCCTGTTGTAGTATATATAACCCTTGATTGTTTTATGGCTATATTTTCTTGAGAGGAGTTCTCTGCGAAGGTCTTCAAGTCCCCCCTCACCCATAGCCTCTCCCTGAAGGGGAATATCTTTGGTTTGCAGTGCAGGGTTTATATAGATTTTTTCACCTTCGAAGGCATTTAAGATCTTCTCTAATGTCCCATTGGTATTAGAGAAACTCCAGCATTTCCTATCCTTATGCCATCTTCGGCCATCAATGGTCTTAATTTTTGAAACAAGAGGGGGGTCATATGGGAAGGAAACGATGTTACGACCAGATAAATCATTTGAGATATAGATTCTGTCCATTAGGAACCCCTCATTTGTCAAAGTTTTTGGAAGAGGGCTCTGAAATGTTTATTTTATCTACAAATTATCATAACTTCAAAAGATGTCAATTGTTTTTTGATGTATAAGAGACCCTCAGTGAGAAATTGGGTAGGGTTTCAAACCTTTCGAATGCGGGCACTAAGAAGTTAAATTGTTTACAATCGCATAATGGAAAATTTTAATTTTTAGCCGATCCTCCAAAAATGCCTTTGCTGTCTTTACCCCCAGGAGTATCTCAGAAAAGTGGTCTTTTCCCTCTGCGAAGAAGAGTCGGAGATTGTTGATCCATTCTACGTTGATTTGATCCATTTTTAAGTTTAATGAGTCACCAATAACTTCAAGAATCACCTCTACCAACTTCCCGCAGTCCACATTATATCTATCATCATATGGCAAAGAGATACATATACTTGACATATTTAACCTTCGCAGGATCTCAATGATTTGAGGAAATATCTCCCGAATATGAAGGTAACTATACTCCTTTATACTTCCAAGTCCAATAAGAAGTACCAATTTAGAGCTCAATCTCCCTTGAGACGGGATTAAAATCTTCTCATTCCAGCAACCACTGAGCCTTTTCTCGATTATTAAACGGGATAATCTTCCGTTCATTCTCCAGTCAATAAGGCCGCTTGCCCCTTTAAGCGGTCTCTCATCTTGGAAAAAACCAGTAACAAGAATATCCGATTTCTGGGTGTCAACCCACTCCTGAGAAATTATCACATCCATATCAATCTATTCTTGAATCCCAAGGCATTATCTTCATTAAATGGGTTTTCGAATAACTTCCTTCTGTATTCGATCTAAGATACCATTGATGAAACCTCCGGAGTCTTCGGTTCCATATTTTTTCCCGAGGCTTATTGCTTCATTTAGTGTTACCTTTGGGGGGATATCTTCGCAGTATAGAAGCTCAAAGAGTGCCATACGTAGGATATTTCGATCGATGATCGCCATCCGATCAAGACGCCAATGTTCTGAATATCTTTTTATAAGTAGATCAATCTCTTTAATATATTTCTGAATACCAAGAACGATTCTCTCTGAAAATTCGTAATCTGAGTCCTTAGGAAGAAAGTGTTCTTTTGTTGCTGAAAGAACCTTGGTGGGGTCTTGCTTTAAAATTTCTAATTGATAAAGAACCTGGAGGGCGAATTCCCGCGATCTCCTTCTCTTTCCCAAAATCTTTTCTACCCTTTATCTATTTCCCTTAAGAGATTTGCCATTTCTATGGCTGAAAGGGCTGCATCAAAACCTTTATTACCTATCTTTGTCCCTGCCCTTTCAATGGCTTGTTCGATGGTATCTGTAATTAGAACTCCAAAGGAAACAGGAACTCCACTCTCAAGGGCTATACTTGCAATGCCCTTTGTCACTTCAGTAGCAATATATGCAAAATGTGGAGTTGCCCCTCTAATTACACAACCAAGGCAAATGATGGCATCAAATCGTCCACTATTTGCCAGCTTCTTTGCAAATAATGGTATTTCAAAGGCACCTGGAACACGAACCACAACCAAATCTTCCTCTTCTGCTCCATTTCTTCTCAATGCATCAAGGGCACCTTCAAGAAGCCGCTCACTGATGAAATTATTAAACCTGCTTAAAACAATCCCAAACTTAAGCCCCTTTGCAATCAGTTTTCCTTCCAGGATCTTTGTCATTTCCACTCCCCCTTACTCCTTTGCCTTTACCACGCTTAGGAGATGACCCATCTTTTGGGCCTTTGCCTTAAGATATTCGATATTTTCTTCATGTGGTTTAGTCTCAATTGGCACCCTCTCAACCACTTCAATTCCATATCCCTCAAGACCTTTAATCTTTCTTGGATTATTGGTCATGAGTCGAATTTTATGAAGACCCAGATCCACCAGTATCTGAGCACCGATTCCATAGTCTCTCATATCGGCCTTAAATCCTAAGGCCTCATTGGCTTCTACAGTATCCTTTCCCATATCCTGAAGACAGTAAGCCTTTAATTTATTGACCAGCCCAATACCTCTTCCTTCCTGTCTCATATAGACGATTACACCCTTTCCTTCCCTCTCCACCATTGCCATAGCTGTATGAAGCTGTTCTTCACAATCGCATCGTCTTGAACCGAATACATCACCTGTGAGACATTGTGAATGCACCCTTACAAGCACCTTATCATCAGGCCTAATCTCTCCCTTGACCAATGCTACATGGTGATAGGGATCGACATCATTTTCATAAGCAATAACAGTAAAAAGCCCACCGTATTTGGTTGGAAGTTTGGCTTCCGCAATCCTACGAACTAAGGACTCGTTTTTCAGCCTATATTTTATGAGATCAGCAATTGTCACAATCTTTAAACCGTGTCTCTTAGCAAAGATCTGGAGATCGGGCATACGAGCCATTGTTCCATCCTCGTTCATTATCTCACAGATCACCCCTGCAGGTTTCAATCCGGCAAGCCTTGCAAGATCAACAGATCCTTCAGTCTGACCTGTCCGAACCAGTACTCCACCCTTTCTTGCCCTCAACGGAAAGATATGGCCAGGTGAAACCAAATCTTCGGGCTCGGTCTGATCATTTATTGCAGTAAGGATTGTAGTTGCCCGATCAGCTGCTGAAATACCAGTAGTAACTCCTTTTTTTGCATCGATTGAGACAGTAAAGGCAGTCTGAAACCTTGAGGTATTATCTGAAACCATCATCGGAAGACGAAGCTCATTTATCCTCTCTTCGGTTAAGGAAAGGCATATCAAACCCCTTCCATATTTTGCCATAAAGTTAATGGCTTCGGGTGTAACCTTCTCAGCAGCCATGGTCAGGTCACCCTCATTTTCCCGATCCTCATCATCCACCAGGATGACCATCTTCCCCTGTCGAATCTCCTCTATTGCCTCTTCTATACTACAAAGCATTTTATTTCATCACTCTCCTTCAATATAACCATGCTCCTTTAAAAAATTTATATCCAAATCTTCTCTTTTCTTACCTTCTTGACTTAATAATTTCTCTACATATTTACCTAAGATATCAGCCTCCACATTTACCCTGCTTCCAACACCTTTATCTTTTAATACCGTCTTTTCCAATGTATATGGAACGAGTGTTATCTCAACATTATCTCCCACAAATTCATTTACAGTCAAACTCACTCCATCAATTGCAATGGAACCCTTTCGGACAACATACTTCAGGATTTCTTCTGGTATATTTATTAATAATCTTTGAAAATCCATCTCCTCCCTTTTATCAACAATCCTTCCAATTCCATCTATATGCCCGGTAACTATATGTCCTCCAAGGCGATCAATTAATCTTAATGCCCTTTCAACGTTTACCCAGTCTCCTTCCTTCAAATCCCCCAGGGTTGTCTTTTCTATGGTTTCAGGGGATATATCAAATGTCACATATCTTTCTTTAACCTCCACAATAGTCAAACAAACTCCATTAATATTAATACTATCACCAAGTTTGACATCTGTCAAATGGGTTGGAAATTCAATCATCAATCTCCTTCCCATACCTCTATAATCGACTCTAAGAACCCTTCCTCGATCCTCTATGATCCCTGTAAACATAAAACTAATCTCCGAGCATTTCTCCCTGAGGTTGCCGGGAAATATAGGCCTCAATTAAGATGTCCTCTCCAATCCGTAACATCTTTATATCTCTTAAACTAACAGCTTCACTGAGGGCTGATACCCTCCTTCCACTAAAGATTCCCTTAGCTTCAGGATCTCCTATGATCTTTGGTGCAAAAAATAGCAGGATTTTATCGATCAATCCTTCGTCGAGGAATGAACCATTCACCTCGCTTCCCCCTTCAACAAGAATTGATATGATATCGAGTTGCCCGAGTTTTGAAAGGAATTCTCTCAAATCCACCCTTCCATCCTTAGGTTTTGTAGTCAGGATTTGGACCCCCCTCTTTTTTAACCTCTCTATCTTATCCCGGTCTGATAGCGGTGTTGTTACAACGATAGTCCTTGATGGAGATGTTTCAATTACCCTTGCAGCCTCAGGAATTCTCAGGTTGCTGTCAAGGACAATCCTGTAAGGGTTCCCTCCTGACTTGATACGGACTGTAAGCAAAGGGTCATCCTTTATAATAGTATCTATACCTACAACTATACCATCCACTTCGGATCTCAACTTCTGAACATAATGCCTTGATGCCTCTCCTGTAATCCACTTGGATTCCCCTGTCCTCGTTGCGATCTTACCATTTAATGTAGAGGCAGACTTCAAGATTACGAAGGGTTCTCTTTTTGTAATATATTTGCAAAAGGCCTCATTTAATCTACGACATTCCTGCTCGATTACCCCTGATAAAACTTCAATACCTGCCCTCCTCAAATCCTCCAAACCCTTCCCCTTTACAAGTGGATTCGGATCCTCCATCCCCACAACCACACGCCTCACTCCTGACTCAATAATTGAAGGAGTGCAGGGAGGTGTTTTCCCATAATGGACACATGGCTCAAGATTTATATAGAGGGTTGATCCTTTCGCCTCAGGACCTGCTTTTTGGATTGCGATTATTTCTGCATGGGCTTCTCCTGCCCTGCGATGGTATCCTTCTCCAACCACTCTTCCTTCCTTGACCAGAATGGCTCCCACCATGGGATTGGGAGATGTCTTTCCCTTTCCTCTCTTGGCAAGGCGAATGGCTCGCCTTATCCATTTTTCATCCTCTCCAAATTTTTGTGATTTGGATTTGCTCATTGGTGTTAGGTTATTTCTTCTTTATCTCTTCCTTATCTCCAAGTAAATCTTTCAGTTCATCCATAAATTCATGTATATCCTTAAATTGTCTATAAACAGAGGCAAAGCGAACATAGGCCACTCCATCCAACCGATGGAGTTCCTCCATCACCCTCTCTCCTATCTCAGTGCTCTTAATCTCCCTCTCTCCTTTCTCCTGAAAGAAGAGCTCAATCCGGTTAACAATCTTCTCTATCAGATTTATGCTTATGGGTCTCTTTTCACATGCCTTTTTCAAACCATTGAATATCTTTAGACGATTGAATGCCTCTCTTCTTCCATCCCTCTTGATAACCATCGGTAGTGCATCTTCCGCCCTCTCACTGGTCGTAAACCTCTTTCGGCAGCCGAGGCATTCCCTCCTACGACGAATCGTCTCCTTATCCTTGCCAACCCGAGAATCAACTACCTTACTCTCCAGATGACCACAGAATGGACATTTCATATAATCTCACAATTAATTTTAAAAATCCTGATGAAAGGTTTTTTCACTGAACTTTCTCTATCATTCAAGTCCTTTTTTAGAGACTTCTGAAAAGCATTTAAAAAAGGATCTTTAGAATCCTCTCTTATCAAATTTACACCTTTTCTCTCCGATCAAATTTCTCCACTTTTATTTTTGATTCTTTTAACATCTCTCTTGCCAGCTCATCAGCATATCCATCCTCATATACAATCCTCTTAATCCCTGCATTGATAATCATCTTAGAACATATGATGCATGGATGGTTTGTGCAATAGAGGGTCGATCCGCGGATTTCAACCCCGTGGTAAGCGGCCTGAATGATTGCATTCTGTTCGGCATGAAGACCCCGGCAGAGCTCATGACGTTCCCCGGATGGAATACCCAATCTTTCACGTAGACAACCTATATCAAGACAGTGGTCAAGGCCAGAAGGAGCACCATTGTAACCTGTAGCCAGAATCTTTTTATCCTTTACAAGTATAGCCCCAACCTGCCTCCTTAGACAAGTAGAGCGTTTTGCAACAAGATGGGTAATGTCCATGAAATATTCTTCCCAGGTAGGTCTTCTGGATCGAAAGCTTCTTTTTCTCTTCGTTTTCAATTGAGAGCCAATAATTAAGATAATAAGCAGTTAAACTGGAAAAATTCAAATTGACTGATCTTTGGAAAAAGATCAATAATCTAAATTAAGCGATTATGGATTCTAATTCCGAGTGAAGCGAGGAATCTATGAGATTGCCACGCCCTTCGGGTTTACAATGACTGCCATTGAATCATCATGGTTTTTTCAACTTTTTGGGGATCATCCATAATTTTAAGATTTGATTAAATTCACTCCTTGAAATTCCTTTTTTCGAGGGCCTCGATTTTCTCTAATCTTCTTTTATGTCTACCGCCAGCAAAATCTGTATTTAACCAGACTCTGACAATCTCTTTAGCAAGTTCTTTCCCGACGATTCTCCCTCCGATAACCAGGATATTTGAATCCGTATGTTCACGGCTGAATCGGGCTGAATATAGATCATTAGACAAAGCTGCCCTCACACCACGAAATTTGTTTGCAACAATGGACATCCCAATCCCAGTTCCACAGATAAGAATCCCCCTTTCGAGCTCTCCCCTCGAGACCTTCTCTGCAAGGATGACACCGAAATCAGGATAATCGACTGAATCCTCGTTAAATGTCCCAAAATCTATTGGTTCGACTTCGATCGATTTTAAGAAGCCCTTAAGCTCCTCTTTCAGTTCAAACCCGCCGTGATCTGAAGCGAGACCAATCTGCATTATATTATCCCGAAAATTTCTTGAAGATGAGTGTGGCATTTGTTCCACCGAATCCAAAGGCGTTTGACATTGCCACTTCTATAGGCTGCCTTCTCGCTACATTTGGGACATAATCCAGATCACATTCTGGATCAGGTTCATCATAATTGATGGTAGGAGGGATGATCCCATCCCGTATTGCCAATATTGTAAATATAGCCTCTGTACTTCCAGCCGCTCCGAGGAGATGGCCTGTCATCGATTTTGTCGCACTAATGGGAATCTTTCTCGCATGTTCACCAAATACTCTTTTTATGGCCTTGGTCTCTGTGACATCGTTGAGTGGAGTTGAAGTCCCGTGTGCATTGATATAGTCTATATCCTCACTCTTAATCCCGGCGTCCTTAATTGCCATCTGCATACATCGGGCTGCCCCATCTCCATCAGGAGGAGGAGCAGTTATATGGTAGGCATCCCCTGTATAACCGTAACCCAGTATCTCACCATAGATCTTTGCACCCCTGCTTAAGGCATATCCCAATTCTTCAAGAATAAGAATACCTGCGCCTTCTGCCACCACAAAACCATCTCTATTCTTTTCGAAAGGTCTACAGGCCTTCTCTGGTTCGTCGTTTCGAGTGGAGAGGGCTTTCATAGCATTAAAACCAGCTATGGTAAGGGGGGTGATATTTGCTTCTGTTCCACCTGTAATCATCACATCTGCATCTCCATATACTATCGCACGAAATGCATCTCCAATACAATGAGCTCCTGTGGCACAGGCTGTTACAACACAGGTATTAGGTCCTTTGGCACCGAATTGAATGGCAATCTGTCCAGAGGCCAGATTGGCTATGAGCATCGGAATAAAAAATGGGGTGATTCGGCTTGGCCCTCTCTCAAGTAGAACCTTATGGTATTTCTCAATGGTTGGAAGGCCTCCCAGCCCTGTCCCCACAATGACCCCTATTCTCTCGCAATTCTCAGGGACTATCTTCAACTGGGCATCATCAAGTGCCTCTCTTGTTGCAGTCAAGGCATACTGGATAAAGAGATCCATCTTCTTGATCTCTTTTTTCTCAATATACAACTCTGGGTTAAATCCCTTCACCTCTCCAGCAATCTTTGTCTCAAAGCCATCTGGATCGAATCTTGTAAGGAAACCTATGCCAGACTTTCCTTCGCAGATATTTTTCCAGGCCGTTTCAACTCCTATACCATTAGGGATAACCAGTCCCATCCCTGTAACAACAACTCTTCTCCTCAAAATAACTTACCTCCTAATAATCCTTCTCCTTAGCCTTGTAAAAATATCTCAAGACGGAGAAAATCCCATTTTAGGCAGGTATGTGCGATTGAATGTATTCAATCGCATCGCCCACTGTAATGATCTTTTCGGCATCCTCGTCAGAGATCTCCATATTGTATTCTTCCTCCAATGCCATTACCAGTTCAACTAAGTCAAGGGAATCGGCCCCAAGATCGTCAACAAACTTAGCATCAAGTGTAACCTCGCTTTCGTTTACCCCTAATTGTTCAACGATAATTTCCTTGACCCTCTTCTCAATGTCCATTCAATCACCTCCTTACATATAAATACCTCCATTAACATTCAAGACCTGTCCAGTGATATAGCTCGAAGCCTCTGAGACAAGAAATAATACAGCCTGAGCCACATCTTCGGGTTGCCCGAGACGTTCCATAGGAATCAATCTTTTTAACTCTTCTTTAACCTTTTCAGGAAGGGCTTCAGTCATTGGGGTCTGAATATATCCAGGAGCAATGGCATTAACATTGATACCTCTCTGAGCGAATTCCCTGGCAATGGTTTTTGTAAAACCAATTACCCCTGCTTTTGATGCTGCATAGTTCGCCTGCCCCGCGTTGCCCATCTCTCCAACAACCGAGGCAATATTGACAATCTTTCCGCTCTTCTGCCTTGACATATGCCTGATACATGATTTTGTACAGTTAAATGTTCCTTTCAAATTGATATCCATGACAGCATCCCAATCCTCTTCTGTCATTCTTAAAATCAGTCTATCACGAGTTATACCTGCATTGTTAACAAGGATATCAATCTTCCCAAATCGTTCTATTACGGTTTGAACCATCCTCTCCACATCCTCTGGATCAGCAACATTTACTTTTACAGCGATTGATCTTCGACCGATCGACTCTATTTCGGAGGCAGTCTCCTCTGCCTTCTCAATATTGATATCCGCCGAAACAACATCTGCTCCCCTTCTTGCAAGAAGAAGAGAGATTGCCTTTCCAATCCCCTGAGCAGCACCTGTCACAATTGCCACTTTCCCTTCGAGTTCCACCATCTCCTCCTTCATAAAGATAGCTTCTTTAGGGTCTTGATATCCTCTACATTCATAGCCTCAACCCCTGGCTCTATCCTTTTAACGAGGCCCGTTAAAACCTTCCCGGGGCCTATCTCTATGAAACTTTCAACCCCTTCTTCTATCATCCTCTTTATGGATTCTTCCCATCTTACAGGATTTGAAACCTGTGCTACAAGGAGTGGTTTTACCCTCTCTTTTGAAGTATTTATTTCAGCATCTAAATTTGCCACAACAGGAATTTTTAATTCATTCACAGTTATCTCTCTCAATGCCTCTTCCAACCGCATACCTGCAGGCTTCATTAAAGGAGAATGAAAAGGGGCGCTTACTGAAAGCAGGATCGCCTTTTTACCATTCTGTTTTACCTTCTCAATGGCTCTCTCGATAGCCTTTGTGTGACCTGCAATTACAATCTGTCCTGGACAGTTAAAATTTGCTGGAGAAACGACCTCCCCTTCTTTAACTTCCTTACATAAAATCTCAACCTCCTGGCGATCCATACCGAGTATGGCCGCCATTGCCCCCTCTCCCAAGGGAACAGCATCCTGCATGAATCTTCCCCTCAGTCTAACAATTCTAACAGCGTCAGAAAATTTAAGCGATCCTGAATTCACAAGGGCACTGTATTCTCCCAAACTATGTCCTGCCGAAATTTCGGCTTCGAGCCCCACCTCCTCCTCTAAAACTCTAAGAATAGCGATACTTACCGTCAGCACAGCAGGCTGTGTATTTTCAGTTAGTTTAAGTTCTTCTTCTGATCCTTGAAAACATATATTTGATATTGAGAAACTTAGGGAATCATCTGCCTCTTCAAATACCTCACGGGCAACCCTAAATTGATCATAAAATTCCTTTCCCATTCCAGTGTACTGGGAACCCTGACCGGGAAAGATGAATCCTATCTTCTTCATAATTTGATTCTACCTCTATTATTTCATCCCTGCATATTCCTTGCTAAGCTCGAGGCCAATGATATTTCTCTGAATCTGATTTGTCCCCTCATAAATCTGTAAAATCTTGGCATCCCTCATCATCTTTTCGACAGGGTATTCACGCATATACCCATAACCACCAAAGATCTGAACAGCATCGGTTGTTACCTTCATTGCTACATCGCTCGCAAAGACCTTTGACATTCCAGAGACTTTTGATATCTCCTTTGGATTCTCCGAATTATCAATATATCGGGCTACAGCATAGACCAATGCTCTTGCCGCTTCAACCTGTGTTGCCATATCTGCCAATAGATGCTGTATGGCCTGGAATGAAATGATCTTCTTTCCAAACTGCTCGCGCTCTCTTGCATAGCGAACAGCCTCATCGAGGGCTCCCTGGGCTAGGCCCACACCCTGGGCTCCAACCCCCGGGCGTGTCCGATCAAATGTTCTCATCGTAATTATGAATCCCATACCTTCTTTTCCAATCATATTTTCCTTGGGCACAAAACAATCCTGAAATATAAGCTCCCGTGTTGCAGATGCCCTTATCCCCATCTTCTTCTCTTTCTTCCCGAAACTGAAACCTGGTGTACCTTTCTCCACAATAAATGCACTTGCCCCACGAGGTCCCTTTGTTCTATCCGTCATAGCAATAATTGTATAGATTTCAGCCTCTCCTCCATTGGTTATCCATTGTTTTGTACCATTCAGGATGTAACCCTTATCGGTACGGATTGCAGTGGTTCTTATTGCACTCGCATCACTTCCTGCATCAGCCTCTGTTAAACCAAATGCTGCAAGTCTCTTTCCAGCGGCAATATCAGGGAGAAACTTCTTCTTCTGCTCTGGATTTCCGAAAAGCATAATTGGATGTGCTCCTAAACCACTACCGGCATAACTTGTCGCAACTCCCAGACAGACCCTGCTCAATTCCTCAACGGCTATGCAGTTTTCAAAAACCCCTCCACCAAAGCCTCCATACTCCTCTTCAATTGATACACCAAAAAGGCCTGCCTCCGCACAGAGCTTCATGATCTCCCACGGGAACTCTTCTTTCTCATCAAGTTCTCCCCTGATTGGATATACCTTTTCGATAGCTATTTTCCTTGCCAGATTTTTAATACTCTGCTGTTCTGCTGTAAGGAAGTAGTCCAATAGTCCCTCCTATCTCTCTCCTTTAAGTTCGTGTACCTTTTCTCCTTTTTCTCTGCCTCTATCATTACGCCTCTGACTAATATGGAGAAATTCCTGCCTCTCTTTAAGCTCCTGGGTCAAATGTTCATTCAATCTATTCTTAGAAAGATTTGCAGCAAGCAGTATTGCATTCATGATGGCTTTTCCATTTGAGGCACCATGGCTGATTACACAATTTCCATTTACCCCTAAAAGGGGTGCGCCTCCATATTCAGAATAGTCCAATCTCTTTTCCAGCCTTCTAATTGCTCTCTTCATCAAAAAATATGCTACCTTTGCCCTGATATTATCCTTGGCCTCCCATTTCAGAATATTATGAATAGTCTCCCACAACCCCTCACTAATCTTTAATGCCACATTCCCGACAAAACCATCACAAACAATTACATCCACCTCTCCGCTGTTGAGGTCGCGCCCCTCTACATATCCAATATAATTTATATTGGTCTCTGATAAAATAGCATGGACCTCCCGTGTGAGTTCATTACCTTTCCCTTCCTCTTCTCCGTTACTTAAAACCCCTATTCTTGGGTTTTCCTTGCCCAAGATATATTTTGCATATGCATCCCCCATGAAGGCAAATTGGACAAGGTGTATTGGTTTGCAATCCACATTTCCACCTGAATCTATTAGAACTGTAGAACCCTTCATGGTAGGATGGATGGTTGCTATGGCAGGTCGATCCACACCTTCGAGTTTCTTAAAAATATACATGGCAAGGGCCATTGCTGCACCGGAATTGCCTGCTGTTACAACTCCCGCTGCCTCTCCTTGCTTTGCAAGGTCAATTGCAACTTTTATGGATGTCTCTTTCATCCTTCGAAGAACGGCTGAAGGAGAATCGTGCATCGCAACCATATGGGGGGCATGGTGTATAAATATAGGTAGTTTTGATGTTGGATATCGGGATAATTCCTTGCTTATAAGGTCCTCATCTCCTACTAAAACCACCTTGACACCGTGTTTCTTGGCTGCAAGGTATGCACCCTCCACAGTCGTTTGAGGAGCAAAATCTCCTCCCATGGCATCAACTGCAATCTTCATATCTCCTTATCTATTCCTCCTCCACCTTGATGACTGCTTTCCCTCTATAATAACCACAATAAGGACATATGTGGTGAGGAAGCAATGGCTCGTTACATTGTGGACAGAATGAGAAGGTTGGAGGTCTCAATTTATCATGTGTCCTCCGTTTATCCCTCCGAGAGGGTGAATGTCTTCTTTTTGGTACTCCCATTTTAAAGAATCCTTTCTTTTAAATTATAAGAGTTAAATCACCTTTTTATAATCAATGGAGTTTCAATTTTTGAAGCTCCAAAAACTTTGATCCCAATTCCTTCTCCTTGCAATTGCAGGAGGAGAGATTCAGGTCAATACCACAACTTGGGCATAATCCACGGCAATCCTCCTGACACAGGGGTTTAATGGGGATTTCTAAAAAGACCTGTTCACATGCGATCTCTGAAAGATGAATCTCACCTCCTTCAATAAAACTGGAATCCATGTCTTCAGAAGATAGCTCAACCTCTTCTGCAAATGAGGTATTTTTCAGTGGAAGAAGGGTAAGTTCGTACTCGGAAGAGATTGGATAGAAAAACTCTCTTAAGCATCTTACACACTGTAATATCAATCGGGTTTGAACCTTACCCCTGATTAGAATCGATTGGCCAGCCTTACTTATCTTTACCTCCGATTGAAGGGGATCTTCAAATCGAAAATCGATTTTTGAGAGACTTTCTAAGTACTCTGATAAGGAGGCTATCCCTTCAACCCATTCCGTATTTAACCCCTCATCAGGTATTTCTTCCAATTTTAATGTAAACATTCTAACCCCTTTTTAAAATGATAAATTTAGATGAATAAATATAAAAAAAAATTTTTTTTTGTCAAGAGAAATTAATGAGACCTCTGAAAAAGTCCTGAATTGACTGGGGAGGTAGGGTTCCAAACCCTTCGAATGCGGACATTTAGAATTTATTAAATTGCTTACAATCGCATAATGTAAAACAAGCCTTTTCAGGGTATTAATCATTAGTGCTAAACTATCAAAGGTATCCGCTCGAAGGCTTTTCCACCCCACCTCCCCGGTCTATAGAATAGTTTTTAATACTTTTTCAGAGACCTCTTAATGGACCTATTTTACTGCCTCACATTTTTATTGAGACCCATTATACCTCCATAAACCTAAGAATCTAATCCAAACATAATTTCTAAAGATTTCTGTTTGAAAAATGATATTGAATATGTTAACAGATTTTTAGATTCAATAGCAAGTCATTGTAAATAAATCACTGAAATATCCTCTTTTGAAAGGAGAATAAAAGGATGGAAGGAATGGATAAGATCCCGAAAAAACCTATTAGGATAACAGACACCACACTTCGAGATGGACACCAGTCAGCCCTTGCTACAAGAATGAGAACAGAGGATATGGTTCCAATTGCAGAGGAACTGGACAAAGTGGGATTCCATTCGGTTGAGATGTGGGGAGGGGCGACCTTCGATGTCTGCCATAGGTTTTTAGGGGAGGATCCATGGGAAAGGGTTAGGATATTAAAAAAACTCATGCCTCGAACGCCTTTTCAAATGCTGTTAAGAGGCCAGAATTTAGTGGCCTACAGGAATCATCCTGATGATCTGGTATGGGCATTTATAGAGAAATCAGCCGAGGTAGGTATAGACATCTTTCGATGTTTTGATGCAGTCAACGATGAACGTAATTTCAAAACTGCCTTCGAGGCGATTAAGAAATTTGGGAAACATATCCAGGGGACAATCTGTTATTCTTTAACAGAGAGGAGGATGGGTGGAGAGGTTTACAATCTAAACTATTATATTGAAAAGGCCCGAATCCTTGAGGATATGGGAGCAGACTCTTTATGTATAAAGGATATGGCAGGTTTGTTGGCTCCATATGATGCATATGAGTTGGTTAAGGCATTGAAGAATAATATTCGCATACCAATACAGCTTCATACACATTATACGAGCGGTATGGGCTCTATGACATATCTCAAGGCGATTGAGGCAGGGGTCGATGTAATTGACACAGCGCTTGCACCATTTGCCTTAAGGTCTTCACAACCTGCTGTGGAGCCTATTGTGGTTGCCCTGGAGGGAACACCGTGGGATTCAGGCCTTGATCTTGGTAAGTTATTGAAGCTTGGTGAATATCTTGAGTCGATAGCTCCAAAGTACAGGGATTTCTTAGATTCAACAAGGATGTCAGTAATCGATACAAATGTTTTAAGACATCAGATCCCTGGTGGGATGATCTCAAATATGGTTAGTCAGCTAAAACAGCAGAAGGCGATTCATCGTCTGGATGAAGTCTATGAGGAACTTCCAAAAACAAGGAAGGATTTAGGATATCCACCCCTTGTTACACCAACTTCCCAGATAGTTGGAGTCCAGGCTGTCTTAAATGTCTTATTTGGTCGCTACAAGATGGTCTCAATGGAAACACAAGATTATGTATATGGTTTATATGGAAGGCCTCCAGTTCCCATAACAGACGAAATAAAGAAATTGGTATTAAAGGGGTATAAGCGTGGTAAGGAACCGATCACCTGCAGACCTGCTGATATGCTTGAACCCGAACTCGAGAAGGCAAAGGAGGAAACAAAAGGTCTCGCAAGGGATATTTGTGACACATTAATCTATGCACTTTATCCTAAGACAGGAAAGGATTTTTTGAAATGGAAGTATGGATTGGAACCTATACCAGAGGCTATAAAGCCAAAGACACTTGAGGATGTTAAGAGGGAAGATGAGGCAATTGCAAGGGTGAAGGCAGAAATTAAGAAAAAAACAGCCTAAAAAAAGAGGAATAAGGTTCTACTCTGGACTTTTATGAAACATCTTTAAGATTTGATCAATTGGTTCATAAGATTTTTTACATTTGATAAGAGCCTCAATCTCAAGAAGGTCTGTCCCAGAAAAGAGTTTTGGATCGAGCAAAATTCCATATCTTTTATTTATTCTTTTTACAAGATAGTTTCTCAAGAAGATATCATAGTTTATAAATTCAGAATCATTGAGACTCGTAAACACTTTCCCACCATAGGCCTTGACAAGTTTGGGAGGTAACCCCATCGCATTTGATTGAGAAACTATCCATGTGATACATATTAAAATAAAAATCGTTATATATATCCATTTTGATTTCATATAATCTAATTAATCCTCCAAAAATAAAAAGTCAAGTCTTTTTTATAAGGGTTTGAATTCTATAGATTCCTCGCTTCGCTCGGAATGACAGAAAAAGGAGACTCGGAATGACAAACATGGCATACACCTCGTTACGACACAGTTTCCAAGGAGAGGATTAAGGTGAGGAGTAAAGATTTGATTTAGAAACATCCTATTTATCCATATTTTTTAGAACAAATTCTATTATATCCATTACATTGAGGGGAATCTTTTTTCTTCGGGATGCGGTAAGTATTGTCCGAACACATTGCTGGCATGAAGTGATCACTATCTCAGCTCCTGTAGCCTTTATCTCTTCAATCTTCGCCTGTGCCATCGCCGAGGATAGATCAGGGCGAACCATCTCGAGGTTTCCACCTCCCCCACAACATCTACAATCCTCCCTGTTACCTTCCATCTCCACAAGTTCTATCCCCTTAATGGCTCTTAAAATATCCCTTGGTGCCTCATAAACACCACTTGCCCTTCCGAGGTCACAGGGATCATGATATGTTACTTTCATCTTCTTCTCTTTAAATACTATCTTCCCATCTTCAATTAACTTCTTGATAAATTGAGTTGAATGGTAGATTTCTATATCTGTATTCGTCATCTCCAGCCAAGTGTGATAGCAAGATGGACATGAAAATACTACCATCTTTGCACCTTTTGTCTTTACCCTTCCCAAATTGTGATTTATAAATATCCGGGCACTGTTTTTCATACCTGCTGCGATCAATGGAAACCCACAACACCATTCTTCACCCCCAAGAAGAGTAAAATCAACCTGCGCCTTTTTCAGTATCTGAACAAAGGCTTGAGGAATCCTCTTTGTCATCGGGAAATATGATGCCACACATCCGACAAAATATACTACCTCAGCCTTCTCCTTCTGAAACGTCTCGCCATTAATATCGGACAATGCTTCAATCCACATAGATCGGTCATTCTCAGGTTCACCGATAATATTATGAACCCTGTTTAGAGTATCTAACAAATGGTTCATAGAATCTGGATATTCACCTTTCTCCACCATATACCCCCTCAGGGCAATCCTGAGGTCTTTTGTCTTTATGAATGATGGACACAAAATTTCACACCTTCCACACAATGTGCAAAGGTATGGAAAATCTGAAAGCCTTTTTAAATCCTCCTTTTGTTTTTCTCTCGTTGGAATTAAACTATAACCCCTTTTAATAAAGGATCTCAGAGAGGAAAAAATTCCTCCCATGGTTGGCTCCAACTCCTTTGTCTGTGCATAAACAGGGCAGACATCCACACAACTTCCACATTTAATGCAAGAGTCGAGTGAAATGAGTTCTTTGATAGATAAAGGAATAGAGGCCTTTCTATCCTTGGCCTCAAATGAATCCTTGGGCATCAAGTTGATAAACATAACCAATGGTATGGTGATAATATGCCAGAGTTTATTATTAAAAGGAATTGAGCCCACAAGGGTAGCAAGGAAAAATCCTGAAATTGACCAAAGGGGATAATTGATCAAATCCCATGGAAGGCCAAGTGGAGCGATAATTTTACTGATTATAAATGATAAGAACCAAAATTTTGCCACAGAATTTGGAATTGTATATTTCAAAATGCTTGTTGCCTCACAGAAAAACCGAAGTATAAACCATCCACCTAATAGGTTCACTGCTATAATATCACCTAATGAACTTTTAAAAATTACAGACTTCTTAACAAATCTCCGGTAAATGGCAATGAATTCCCCACCCAAAATCATAGCCCCAAAGAGGTCAAAGGAGATAGCAAAAAGAGCATCTCCAAGGCTTATATATGCGCCTGCAAAGTCCCGAAAGTAATAAAAATCACAAAATGGTGCATAAAAAAATCTTATCAGGTGAGGAAATTTTTCAAACTGCTCCATCATCTCAACCTTCAGATGGCCTGCTATGATTATAGAAGGGTATCCTATCATGATTAATATCTTCATCAACCATCTCAAACGATCCTGTTTGAATAGTCTTCTCTGAAGAATTCCATCAAGGAAAATTATCTTTATAAATTCAAAAAATTTTTTACTAAACAGTGTTAAAATTACTCCCTTTATATATTGCAATAAATCCCATTTCGCTCTTGAGTAGATTGATACCCTTAAGATAATGCCTATTAAAAAAACTATTGCACCTAAAATAAAAAAGACCACAAAGAGTGGATGATCAGCAAACATATATTTTCTCCCAAGTAGTTCTCTTCCTGAAATAGGATAGTTCTGAAAAAGTCCTTAAAAGACTGGGGAGGTATGGTTCAAAACACTTCGAACCTGCCTCCCGCAGTCAATAACTGGTAATTTGGATATCAGAATCTGGTTATTTCTTTCCTCCTACCTTACCTATATCCAAAAAAGGTATCACCCCACCTGAAACCTGAGGTAAGATTCCATTCCATTTCTCAATACTTTTATATTCAACAAGAATCGGGCTTATTGAACGGGAAAGGGCCTCATTGGCCTTGGCCTGTCCTTGAGCCACAACAAGGATGGATTCTGCTTCTCCTTTTGCAGTTACAACCTTCTGTTGAGCCTCAATCTCTCGCTGGGCTAAAATCTGTCTTTGAGTCTCCACCTGTTGCTGGGCAACCTGTTTTGCTTCAATCGCCTTCTCATATTCAGGTGAAAAGCGAATATTTGCTATATATATATCATCCACTATAATATGGTAACGTGAGAGGTTTTCTCCCAATTTTACCATTGCCCTTTTTCTAATCTCCTCCCTTTTTGGAAGTATCTCTGTAATTGGATAGTTTGGGACAACTTCCTTGACAAAGTCATTAAAAGCAGGATCTATCACCTTATTGGCAAAATCGAGACCAACCTTCTGATAAAGGACATTGACATAGGCAGGATCGATATGGAAATTCATCATTCCTGTCAATTTAACTATTTGATACTCTTTTGAGGCTGCATCAATCTCTTTAAATGGATGGGGTTGAACCCTGACATCCACCTTTATCACCCTTTCAGCAATAGGGACCTTAAAGTTTAATCCTTCTCCCATCACCCTCTTTTCAACACTTCCCCACCATAGGACTACCCCGCGATGTCCTGCTGGAACAATAACAAAAGAACTCCAAAGGAAAAAGAGGACAATTAAGAAAAGAATAACCATTCCAATGGTTCTTGGTCTTGGACCTCTCAGTTCAAAAGCATCAATTGTTCTGTCTACCATAAATCACCTCCCAAAATTTTTTGGTTTTTCTCCAATTTCGTTGACAACAAGGATTCCAGGATTCAAGCGTTTATTTTCTTCCGACAGAATCGGATCCGCCTCTGGCGGAAAGGATTCTATGGCACAAGAAACTGATAACACAGCCCTTCTTATCTGTTATGTTAGTGCATATCTTTTTCCCCTTGAATCCTTGACCCCTTGAACCCTATCATACTTTCACTTTTTTTGAGATGGGTGGTTTAAATCAATCCCCTCTCCATTAAAAAGCTCATCGAGCTCTGACATGAGGATGTAGAGAGAGATATGGCCTCTGAGAAGGCCTTTTGAGCCTCTTGAAACTGAGAGACCTGTGCCCTTCCTATGACCTCCATCAACTTCCTCTCTAACTCCACGTAGTGCCTGAAACCCAATACATTTTCAGCAATCCTCAATTCACGAAGCAATCCCTCTAGGTACCAGACAAATACCTTCCTTCCCCCTGCCAACTCATCATCCTTTTTGAGGGACATCAATTGTTCCATAAGGTTAGTCCCGATAATCAACCCTGATTTCATCTTTTCCGAATATTGATAATTCAATATGGCTTCTCTTGTCTCCATGACGATCTCCTCTTTTTTTATCTTTTTGCCCTCTCAATATACTTTTTTGTGCTTACACTTACCTTTACAATATCCCCCACCTTAATGAATTGGGGCACTTTTATCTCCATCCCGTTTGAGAGGGTTGCAGGCTTATAGACTTCATCCTGAAGGCTGCTAATGCTATGTGGTGTGGAGGTAACCTCAAGCTCCACCCATTCAGGGAAAACAACATTTACAGGTTCACCATCCAAAAATTCAACCGAAAGCTTCATGTTGGGCTGGAGGAATGGATAAAAGTCCTCTATTAGCCTGCGATCAAGTTGAACCTGATCGTAAGTCTCTGGATCCATCATGTAACATCCTTCAGAATTCTCATAAAGAAATTCAAGACTTTTTCTATCAAGCTCAACATCTTCCAGACGTTCATCAGGCTTGAATTTCCTATCAAGAAGAAGGTTTGACCGAAGCTCCTTCAGCTTCACATGGACAAGCCCCCCCATCTTCCCGCCCCCCATATGATATTCGGTGTTAAGGACCTTATAGAGACTCTTTTCTATTTTAAGAATCATTCCTGCCTTTATCTCAGATGCCGAAACCATAATATTCCTCCTCAAATAGTTTTATTAGTAGATTATTAAGGGGAATTTAGAATCTGTTATGAAAATTACCAAAAATATTTAGAAAAATCAAGAATTCGAATGTAATGCATCACTGAAACGGGTAATTTAGTGATCTAACAGGGATGTCTGAGAAAATCATATAAAATCATGAGGATTCAAGGGGTCAAGGATTCGAGGGAAATAATTAAGAATT
>JBBITW010000044.1:0-21959 GCA_037440525.1 Deltaproteobacteria bacterium | reverse complement strand
GCTGTGGACAATTGACAGATATTTCAGTCGCTTCCCAGGGTTAACCATCCGAAATCCTCTGGTCTCTATCAGGTAAAATGATTTTAACAGGCCAGAGTTGGGTTTTGATGCCCATAGACATCCTGAACTCCATTCTCCACCGGAATGGCAGAAAAAATCGCTGAATATTTAATTTTCTTTGAAAAAATTAAAAATGACCGAGAACCTCTGTATAGGGGGCGTCTCAGTTTCTAAAGGTTACGATCTTTTTACCCTCTATAGGATTTTAACAGGTTCTCCAGAGAAATCGTGGTATTTATCAGGGCCTACCAGAATAGAAATAAACCCTAAGAGTTCTCACCCAATTAAAGAAAAATGTAAATTCAATTTCAATCTTCTATCAATTGCTATCTTTAATTGGTAATTGAATGGTAAAGATTGTCCCCTCTCCTTCCTTGCTTTCAACCTTTATTTCTCCTCCATGGTCTTTTATAATTCCGTAACAGACAGAAAGCCCAAGCCCCACACCTTTGACCTTCTGCTTTGTAGTAAAGAAGGCATCAAAAATCTTATCCCTTATCTCCTCAGAAATCCCTATACCTGTATCCTGAATTTTTATTAAAACCTTATTATCTTCCATCTTTGTCCTAACAGATAGAGTCCCTCCCTTTGGCATCGCCTCTTTGGCATTTTTAAACATATTGAGCATGACCTGTCTCATCTGATTTGTTGAAGCAATAATCTCAGGTATCTCTTCGTCAAATTGAGTTTCAATCTTTATATTCGATTCCTTCATCTGCTTATCCATAACCAATAAGATTCCATCTATCAGTTCATTGATCCTAACTGGTCTTCTCTCCTCCTCTTCAGGCTTTGAAAAACTGAGCATATTACGAAGTATTTCAGCAAGCCTCTGGGTCTCTGAAAGGGAGAGCTCCAGAATCCGCCGTCTTTTACTCTCCTTAGGAATTTCTGTCTTAAGAAGTTCCAGAGTGTTCATAATACCGTATATGGGATTATTCAATTCATGGGCAATTTGAGAAGTGAGCCTTCCCATGGCTGCAAGTTTTTCTGCCTGTAAGAGGGCCTGTTGTGTCTCCCTAAGCTCCCTTTCCATCTTCAGTCTCTCCCTGATGTCTTTAAAGATTCCAATCGTCGCAATCTCCTTCCCATCCTCATCATAGATGATCGAAGCAGATAAATCCCCTTCGATTAGCTCCCCATCTTTCCTCCGATGTATAATGGGAAAGGATTTCAATCTACCAATCCCTCCATAATCGGGGCTCCTCATCTTCTCCATCACTTCTTTAGCTACACCAGGAGAATAGATACTTCTGATGTTTAATTTACCTATTACTTCTTCAGCTTTATAGCCAAGGATATTCTCTGCCCCTTTATTAAATATCAAAATATCCCCTTTCATATTCGTTACAATGATCCCATCCACTGAACTCTCTATCATATTCATAAAGAATTCGTTTGCATCTCTTAACTCCTTCTCCATTCTCTTCCGTTCTGAGATATCGATATTGAGCCCTTCATAACCGACAATATTTCCTTCTTCGTCCCTCTTGGCGTGTGCTGTAAGAAGGATGGTAATCTTTTCGCCATTCTTCTTTTTAAACTCAACCTCAAAATCTTTTACAAAACCCTTCTCTTCAACCAACTTCTGAAAAATTCTTCTGTCTTCGGGATTTACATAAAGGTCTTTTGCAATATCAATGGTAAGAAATTCATCTTTGCTTGAATATCCGAGCATATTGAGGAGTGCCTGGTTACAATCCAAAAATTTCCCTTCCTTCGTGCTTATAAATAGACCATGTTGAACCCTTTCAAAGAGGTTTCGATACTTCTCCTCTGATTCTCTCAATGCCTTCTCAAATCTCTTCCTATCCGTAATATCACGGATATAGGCATACGTCTTAATTCTTCCATCATCTGATCGTGCTGGAGCAAGACAAACCTCTGTCTCTTTTATCTTCCCCTGTGGGAGTTGAATGGACATTTCGGTACAGACCTTCTGACCTATCCCTTCCCCCCTCATCACCATCTCTTCCAAGAACTCTTCATCCCTTTTACCAATCAATGAGAAAAATTCCTGTCCAATTATCTTATCTTTTGGGATACCAAGGATTTCGGAAGCCATCTGATTGGAGAATTCTATTCTTGAATCCTCATCAAAGACTATTATCCCATCCTCCCCCATCTCGGCAATCTTCTCAAAACGTTTTGTTGCTTCCTGAATCTGATGTTCCATCCTCTTACGCTCTGTAATATCTCTAATGTAGGCATATGTTTCTAATCCACCCTTTTCTGCCTTTGCAATTGTGATACAGACCTCTGCATTCAAAGTACCTTTATTCTTTGTTAATATTTCCATCTCTGTGCATATCTTTTTACTCTCATCCTCACCAATATCAGATCGCATCTTGTTAAGGTAACCAACATCCTTCTCTCTTAAGAGCGAGCGAAAATCCATACCCTGCAATTCATCTTTCAAGTATCCTGTCAACTCTGATGCAACACTGTTTATCAACTCAATCCTGTAGTTCTCATCAAAGACGATTATGCCATCATGGCCCATTTCTATGATCCTCTCGAACCTCTTTGCCATCTCCTTAAGCCGATTCATTGTTGCTTTATTTTCTTCCTCCATTTTGTTTATTTCCATTATAAATCACCTACCCATTTATAATTACTTGAAATTTGCTGTATATTCAGCTCCTAAGAAGATCCCTTTTCATCATCTCACCAAGGGCTTTTGCCCGCTGGGTTGCAACCTCCACAGCATTCATCAATGTCGTTCTCAGTCCTCCTTCTTCAAGGGTATGAAGTCCCGAAATTGCTGTTCCCCCTGGGGATGTCACAAGATCTTTCAGCCTTGCAGGATGTTCTCCTGTCTCAATCAACATCTTAGCAGCCCCAAGAACGGTCTGAGAAGCAAGAAGTAAGGAATCATTTCTCGAGAGACCAACCTTAACACCGGCATCTGCCAATGCATCAACGATGAGAAATATATATGCAGGACCGCTTCCACTTAAACCTGTAACAGCATCAAGAAGGTATTCATCTACAAATAAGGACTTACCAACCGATTCGAAAATCATCTTTGCTATCATTAAGTCTTCCTCTCTTGCATGTCTTCCTCTTGAAATTGCAGATACTCCTTCTCTTACAGAAACACAGATATTAGGCATTACTCGTATGAGTTTTAATTCCTTCCTCGCACATGACTCTATAGCATCCAGTGAAATACCAGCCGCAATGGAAATAATCAATTTTGAAAGATCAAGAAATTCAGCCATCTCCTCCACTACAATTTTCATGATTTGAGGCTTTATGGCTAAAATTAAGATATCAGACCTCTTTACAACCTCCACATTGTCAGATGTTCCTTTAACTCCATATCTCTCCTGAATGGTTCTCAATCTCTCTAACTTTATATCAGAACATAATATCTGTTCTGCTTTGCATAAATTGCCATGAATAATTCCACTCAGTAAAGCCTCTCCCATATTACCCACACCCACAAAACCTACCTTCTTATTTTTTAACATCTTCTAACCTCCTTGGAAAAAAAATTATTTTTTTGTGGAAAAAAGACAGTAAATTGTGATAGATATTAAACAGAATAAATCTGAAACAAAACGCTGTCAAGGATTAATCATTTTATGTTTCAATATATCGCCATTGAGGGAGCAATTGGTGTTGGAAAAACAAGTCTTGCAAAACTTCTTGCAAAAGAGTTCAATGCACGGCTAATCCTTGAAAAATCTGAAGAAAACCCTTTTCTTCCCTATTTTTATCAGGATCGGAAAAAATATGCCTTTCAAACCCAGATCTTTTTCTTACTCAATCGTTTCCAGCAGCAAAAAGAGATTGCCCAGCCTGATCTATTTAACCAGATTACACTAAGTGACTATCTCTTTGCCAAAGATCGAATATTTGCCTCCCTTAATCTGGATGACCATGAACTCTCCCTCTATGAACAGATCTTTCGTCTTCTAAATGGTCAGATACCTTCCCCTGATTTAGTTATCTTTTTACAAGCGAAACCAGAGGTATTACTTCAAAGGATCAAGTTGAGAAATATCCCCTATGAAAAGGATATTGACCTTGAATATCTCAAGCTCCTAACAGAGGCTTACAACTACTACTTCTTCCACTATGATCAAACCCCTCTCCTGGTTGTCGATACAAATGAAATTGATTTCGTTAACAGAAAAGAGGATTTCAATCAATTGATAAGAGAGATTAAACAGATGAAGAAAGGGACATGGTACTTTATACCGATGAAATCCAAATAAGAATCACCAAATCCCAAACACCACAAACCTAATAATACCAAAATCCCAGTGACCTAATACCAAAAAACCATTTTGGTATTTGAATTTCGGTTATTGGAATTTAATTCCGCAATAGATTAACCTTCTAATTTTGAGGTCCCGGTGGTCTCCTCTGGCGACTCTTGAGGTGACTCCTTTTGCGTGTCCTTTTCAAACTTTTGCTTCTCTGCCTCTTTAATGGATTCCTTCTTGCCCGAATCCGAAGGAGGGAGAAGCCCCTTTGCGCGAAGTTTTCTCCTCTTTTCTCTCCTCTTCCTTCTCCTTGCTAACTCCCTATCTCTTTCACGCCTTGGCATATATCCTCCTTATCTTAAAACTGACAATTTGGTCGAGATTACTGTAGCAATATCTACCGAATTGTCATTCCGAGCAGAGCGAGGAATCTATGAGATTGCCACGTCCCCCGCATCAAGTGTGGGGTGCTCGCAATGACTGATAAATATCCGCCCAAAGCTGATCCACCTTTGGCGGAAAGGCCTTTTATAAAAAATCGCTCAACTTGGGTGATAATTAAAGGCTTTTGCTATTAGCTTCGCCTGCAACTCTTCCCATCTCATTCTTTATAAAGGGGAAGGCCACTTAGACGACTGATCTCCTCAATTAATCTACTGGTAAATAATACTGCATCACACCCGTTTTCTGCAAAAAGAGGCCTTCCAACCTTTATCTCTACTCGTCTCCTTAAACCCTTCCTTTCTCCATATCGAATCCCAACAGGGATGAATGGGATTTTAACTCCTGAATCGTTTTGGAATCTTAGGATCATCCTTAGAAGCCTGCTTTTGCCTGAACCCACCATATGGCGGAAATATTTACCCTCCGGAAATATAACAATCTTCTCTCCAATTTTTAATAAAGACAAAATATATCTGAATGATCTTAGGGTTTTAATGGATTCCTTTCGATCCACAGGAATACCACCTAAAAGAGAGAGATAATCCCTAATCAAGGGGTATTTAAAAAGTTCCTTCTTTGCCACAAAGTATAGGAGTGATTTAAAGACAAGGCTCACTATAGGTATGTCTGTCCAGAACTGATGCTTTGGCAGAATAATCACAGGGCCATCTTCTGGAATGCCACTGTTCCTTTCAATCTCAAAACGATAAAAAATTGAAAAGATGAATTTAGCAACTCTCCGGGTCAGCAAATATATAAAGGAGCTTCTTTTCACTGCCTTTTTACAATGCATTATGATACATGGATTATTTAGTATGAATCCAGAAGATCATCTTTTGAAACCTCTGGTGGAATATCGGCCTTCATCAACTCCTTTCTGGCCTTTTTGGCAGCCGAAACGCCTGCCCTTAATGCATCGCGATTAAGTTTCTCGGTGCCTTTTGGAACTCGTGAGAGAACTGCAGATTCTATAGCCTTGAGGGAAACAATGGATGTTAATTGAGTGATTGATCCAAGGGCAATAATATTGGCCACAACTTCACGGTTGAACTTTTCCCTCGCTATACGGGTAAAAGGAATCTGATAGGCCTTTAGAGTTGGGATTTGTGTAACAAATGTGGAATCAACGATGAGAATTCCATCATGTTTTAAATCGGAATAGAATTCATCACAAGATTTTTGATTCATTGCCAAAAGGAGATCAACCTGCAGTGCCTTTGGATAGTCTATCTCCTCATCACTAACAATCACTTCAGACTTACTCGATCCCCCTCTTGCTTCAGGTCCGTAGCTCTGGGTCTGAGCAACATACTTACCATCGTAAATCCCTATTGCCTCTGCTAATATAATCCCCATCAATATCAGGCCCTGACCACCTGAACCGCTCAACCTTATTTCATATCGAAATCCCATTGCTACCCCCTGACGGATGCCTTAGCACGAGCACGAATCTTCTCATATTCATCTTGATAAACCGGAAGTTCCTTATCTATCAAAACCCCTATTAGTATTTTATCCCTTAGCTCTTCAGATTTCATACGGATGGCCTTTTCTACAGGCACAGCATGATCCCTTTGCCACTCCATCATCTCTACAGCCGTACCCAGGCGGTTCTGACGTCCATACTGGGTATGGCAATGAGAGATCACCTCTACAACTGAGAAACCCTGTTTCAGAAATGCCTTCTCCATCAAACTATCGAGAAGCCTCGCATGATATACAGTGCCCCTTCCAACAAAAACTGCTCCAGCAGTCACTGCCAACTCTGAAATCTTAAATGCCTGTTCAATATTTGAATATACCGTAGTTGTAGATTTCATCCCATAAGGGGTGGTTGGAGAATACTGTCCGCCAGTCATCCCGTAGATGTTATTGTTGATAATGATTGCAGTTACGTCGATATTTCTCCGAGCGGCGTGAATGAAATGATTTCCTCCAATAGCAACTGCATCCCCATCTCCCATTATCACAATAACCTTTAGGCTTGGTTTGGCCAGTTTGATTCCCGTAGCAAAGGTCAGGGCTCGACCATGGGTTGTATGCAGTGTATTAAAATCCACATAGACAGGGAGCCTCCCTGAGCAACCAATCCCTGAAACAAGGACTACCTCATCCTTCTCATAGCCTATTCGATCTATTGCCCGGATCAGGGCCCCTAACATAATCCCGATCCCACAACCCGAACACCAGACGTGTGGAAATTTCTTATCATGCCTGAGATATTTATGAATCAGTTTGGTCACTTCTGCCATCACGAAACCTCTTTAATTCGGTCCAGAATTTCTGGGGGGGTGATTATGGTTCCATCCACCTTGTTAATGGTAAAAACCTTAGCAATACCCCTGTTAACCCTTTTCACCTCACGAGAGATCTGACCCATATTCATTTCCGGGACAATCAATACCTTTGAGGTCTGAAGAATCTTCTCCACTGCTGTCCTCATAAAAGGCCAGATGGTAATCAATTTTAGAAGCCCAACCTTAAGCCCTTTTTCTCGAGCCTCAATAACTGCCCTCTTTGCTGAGCGCGCTACGCAACCGTAAGCGATTATGGTGATCTCCGCATCCTCTGTTGCAAAAAATTCCGCCCTCTGAATCTCCAAAAAGTGCTGACTTATCTTCCTATGAAGCCTTTTAATAAAAGGCCCAATCTCATCTGGCCTTGAAGTTGGAAATCCCCTTATGTCGTGTGTTAAACCTGTTACATGGTATCTATAGCCTTCTCCAAAATTTGCCATTGGAGGAATGCCACTTGGTGTATCCTCAAAAGGGATATACCATTCAGGTGGCATTGTTGGTTTCGTCCGATTTATTATTTTTATCTCTTCATTTTCAGATATTGTCATCTTTTCCCGCATATGGGCAATCACTTCATCGATCAGAAGAATTACAGGGGATCGAAATTTTTCAGAAAGGTTAAATGCCTCAATTGTAATATCATAGCACTCCCTGATAGTTGAGGCTGAAAGTACTATGATTGGATGATCTCCATGGGTCCCCCAGCGTGCCTGCATCACATCACCCTGTGAAGGAAATGTGGGAAGCCCTGTACTTGGTCCTCCCCTCATCACATTTACAATAACACAGGGAACCTCGGCCATCACTGCAAAACCCAGATTCTCCTGCATCAGTGAAAATCCAGGGCCACTTGTTGCAGTCATCGATTTTACCCCTGCGAGTGAGGCCCCAATCACAGCACCGAGGCTTGCAATCTCATCTTCCATCTGAATAAATGTTCCATCTACCTGTGGAAGTCTTACAGATAATATCTCCGAGATCTCTGTTGCAGGAGTAATGGGGTAACCTGCAAAGAAACGGCATCCAGCCCTAAGGGCACCTTCTACGATTGCCTCATTCCCCTGTAGCAACAATTCTTTCTGGTGAGACTTCTTCTTCTCCCTTTGGTTCTTCAACGATTCCCCCTATTTGCTTCCTTTTTTTTGTTCCCTTTTCAACTGTGATGGCAAAATCAGGGCACCTTATCTCACACCAACCACAATTGATACATTTCTCGATATCTTTGACATATGGATAGCCTGCCTCATCGTTTGCCAAAACCCCGGTGGGACAGAATGCTACACAGATACCACATGCCTTACACCATGCCTTAAAGATATCTATCTTTTGAGGCTCTCTCTTCTTTGACTCAATCACCAGATTCTCCTTATAGTCTTTATCTATTAATTAAAAACTAACATACTTTGTCATAGATTCTCAATGATTGAGGAGGCAAATTCGGAACATTTTACCTCTCTTGCTCCTTCCATCTGGCGGGCAAGATCGTATGTAACAATCTTCTGTGATATTGTCTTTTCGATTGCATTTCTTATAGATTCACAAACCTCATTCCAACCGATATACTCAAACATCATCGCACCAGAAAGGATGAGAGAACATGGATTGATCATATCCTTATTGGCATATTTTGGGGCTGTTCCATGAGTTGCCTCAAAAACTGCAGCCCCATCTCCAATATTTGCTCCAGGTGCCATACCAAGGCCTCCTACCTGGGCTGCAAGTGCATCGGACATATAGTCTCCATTGAGATTGGGCATTGCCAATACGTCATAATCTTCTGGCCTTAAGATGACCTGTTGAAACATGGCATCCGCTATACGGTCTTTTATGATAATCTTACCTTCTAAGACTCCCTTTATCCCTTCATTCTCTAATTCGCTTTCAAATATAACCCTATCTCCAAACTCTTCCTTTGCCAGTTCATACCCCCAATCCCTGAAAGCCCCTTCAGTAAACTTCATGATATTCCCTTTATGAACCAGGGTGACACTCCTGCGACCATGGGATAGTGCATAGTTAATAGCCATCCTCACAAGCCTCTTTGTTGCAAAGCGGCTTATAGGCTTGATCCCAATACCTGAATCATCCCGGATCTTCTTTCCCATCTCCCGCTCAAGAAACTCCCTCAGCTTTAAGGCCTCAGTCGATCCCTCCTTCCATTCTATCCCTGCATAGACATCCTCTGTATTTTCTCTAAAAACGACCATGTCTACCTTTTCTGGATATTTCAGTGGACTTGGAGTTCCGGTGATATATCTTACAGGTCTGATGCATGCATATAGATCGAGCCTCTGTCTTAGGAGCACATTAATACTCCTAAAGCCTCCTCCCACAGGTGTGGTCAAAGGACCCTTGATTCCTATCTTATAATCTCGAATTGTTTCTATCGTCTCCTCTGGGGCCCAATCACCTTTTAACCTAAATGCCTTCTCCCCTGCATATATCTCAATCCACTTGATCTTTCTCTTTCCACCATAACATTTATCTATTGCTTCGTTAAATACACGAACAGCCGCATTCCATATATCAGGGCCAACCCCATCACCCTCAATATATGGGATTATAAGGTTGTCAGGAATATAAAGACTTCCATCCGAACGTATCCCAATCTTATCAAACATTGCCCCTCCCTTTCTCTTTTACAAAAGGAAGTGTACCTCCCTTCAACAGAATCTTCTTTTCCCTTTCGCTTAAGTGGGAAATCAAACGGATCTCCTCTCCCTTTGTCTTATTCAACATCCTGATCTCGTCTCCTAAACCCTTTACATCGATCTCTATTTCATCATCCTGATCAATCATCTGGTAATCCTTCTCTTCTCTGAATATTAATGGAAGAATACCAAAGTTTATCAGATTTGAAAAGTGTATTCGGGCAAAGGATTTTGCGATGACAGCCTTAATTTTCACAAACATCGGACCAATTGCAGCATGCTCCCTGCTTGAACCCTGGCCATAATTGCTACCAGCAACAATAAAACCACCACCCCATTGCTTTGCTCTCTTTACAAAAGATGGATCAAGGTTTTCAAATAGATATTCAGATATTGCAGGAATATTCGATCTCAATGCCAGAACCTTTGCTCCACTTGGCAGAATGTCATCCGTTGAAATATTATCTCCAAGTTTTAAAAGGACCTTTCCATTCAATCTCTCTCCAAGGGGTTCACTAACTGGTAAGGGTTTAATATTTGGTCCACGAATCAACTCCACCTCTTTGGCCTTATCAGGCGGTAGAGGTGAGATGATCATATTATCCTCAATGTAAAAATTCTTCGGGAGCTCTATTTTGGGTGGATTACCGAGGATTCTTGGATCGGTAAGAAATCCATTTAAAGCAGAGATTGCGGCCACCTCAGGGCTGACCAGATAGACCATTGCACTCTGTGTTCCGGAGCGCCCCTTAAAATTTCTATTTATTGTCCTTAAGGAAATCCCATCTGTGCATGGTGCCTGACCCATCCCAACGCAAGGTCCACAGGAACTCTCCAGGATTCGTGCACCTGATGCGATCATATCTGTAAGTGCCCCTTCAATTGATAACATCTTCAGAACCTGCCTTGATCCAGGCGAAATGACGAGGCTTACATGGGGTGGGATAGTCTTTCCATGTAATATTTTTGCAACCATCATCATGTCTCTAAGGGATGAGTTTGTGCAGCTACCAATCACCACCTGATCTACTTTAAGTCCTTCAATCTCCCTCACAGGAATAACATTATCAGGGCTGTGTGGCTTTGCCACTAAAGGCTCGATGCTTCCAAGGTCAATCTCCCATACCTCTTCGTACTTTGCGTCAGGATCGGCAAAGAGAGGAACCCAATCTGCTTCCCTTCCTTGAGATCTTAAAAACTCGAGTGTCAATTCATCACTGGGAAAGATCGAAGTTGTGGCTCCAAGTTCTGCTCCCATATTCGAAATGGTTGCCCTTTCCGGGACACTCAAGGTCTTAACACCTGGCCCACAATATTCTAATATCTTCCCAAGCCCTCCCTTTACTGTATAGCGCCTAAGTATTTCAAGAATTATATCTTTAGCACTTACCCATGGTTGTAACTTCCCCAATAGTCTCACCTGGACAATCCGTGGCATCTTCATATAAAATGGCTCTCCTGCCATTGCCAGAGAAACATCCAGTCCCCCTACTCCAATAGCAAACATACCTATTCCACCGCATGTGGGTGTATGGCTATCTGCACCTAAAAGGGTTTGCCCGGGAGCGGAAAATCTCTCCAGGTGAACCTGATGGCATATCCCGTTGCCAGGCCTTGAAAAGTATAGTCCGTATCTTTGTGCAAAGCTTTGAAGGAAACGATGATCATCAGCATTCTCAAAACCAATCTGAAGGGTATTATGGTCTATATATGCAACAGATAATTTTGTCTTGACCCGGGGAAGGCCAATGGCCTCAAATTGAAGTGCTGCCATTGTCCCTGTTGCGTCATGAAATAGTGTCTGATCCACAGAAATCGCAATCAACTCTCCTTCGATCAGCTGCCCGGAGATTAAATGTTTATTTAGAATCTTTTTCGCCAGGTTTTCACCCATCCCAAAATCTCTCCTTCTCATCTCCATTATAAAACTTGTTCTTAATCATAATTCATCAAACATATACATATCCATCCATGATTCTTCGAGCTGTTCTAATAAGGGCTGCCTTCTTTACCTTTAGACCTTCTCCCTCTCCATCAACCTCTATCTCCACATCTATCACTCCGGATGGATGACTGATCTTTACCACCGGGCTATCTACAGCAAGTCCCCTGAAAATCTCATCAACAATTGTATCTCTTACTTTTGCGGCTACAGATGTGCAGATTGCCCCTGTCACTGCATAGGCCTTATGTAATCTCTGCATCGACATCATCCAGCTTTGAATCCCTCCTGACTTTTTGGTCAAAAAGGCTATCTTTGGAGTAGCAGGAGACTTAAGGGTGGCCTCACTTCGATCCTTTACAATACCTATCATCTCTGCTACCACACTTCTAATCTTCTCAATCTTACCCAGGAGGTCTGAATTGGAATTGATCTCCTCTGCTGTCTCAGTCCCTTTTAAATTTAGATCCCCTCCTCTTAAAAAGACCATAGGTGTTGCAACATCCAGAACAGAAACCTCTATCATCTCTCCATCCCCGATATCTATTACTTCTCTCGGTTTCCCCGTAGGGAGAATCCTCCCTGTCTTTGAACCTGCTGTATTCTTAAAATCGAGCAATATCCTTGAGCCACTTCCTGGAACACCTGAGATTGAATAGTCACCCTCTGGTTGAAACTTTCCATCTTTAACAGGGACTTCAGCCAGAATGAGCTTCTTTGTATTTGTGTTAAACATCCTGACCAATGTAATTGGCTCTTCAGGAGTAACCAGTCCCTCATCCACTGCAAATGCAGCAACAGCTGAAGAAAGATTTCCACAATTGGATGAATAGTCTACAAATGGTTTCGTAATGCTCACATTACCAATTGTATATGCAAAATCCCCCTCAGGTGAATCTGTAGAAATTATTGCACACTTACTTGTAAGTGGATCTGCTCCACCCAGACCATCAATCTGGCGGGGATCAGGACTTCCAAAGATCGACAGAATCACCTTATCACGCGCATTTCCATCTTCGGGAAGATCTCTCTCCCAGAAAATGACCCCCTTACTTGTCCCCCCCCTCATGATAGTACATGGAATCCTTTTGGACATAAAAATCTCCTGCTATGAATTTGACTTTTCTTTTGATTGAATAACTGCCTCTAAAACCCTTTCGAGGTTTGCAGGAAGATTATAAATCCTCTGACCGATTGCATTTGCAATAGCATTCAATATTGCCGAAACAGATGGAATCAGGGCAGGTTCTCCAACCCCCTTTGCCCCGAATGGACCTGTTGGCTCTTCATCTTCTACCAGTATCGGTATAACCTCTGGAATATCCTTTGATGTCGGAATAAGATAATTGATAAGAGAATCTGTCTTACCAGGTATATACTCTTCCATCAAGGCATATCCCATACCCATGGCAATCCCCCCTGTAATCTGTCCGATTACATTATTTGGATTTATAGCCTTGCCGACATCATGGCTTGCCACTACCCTTTTCACCCTTACCTTTCCAGTATCAATATCTACCTCTACCTCAGCTAAATGGGTTGCAAATGCATAGGTTGAGTAGGGAATACCCTGACCTGCTTTTGGATCGAGTGGAGTGGTTTCAGGATCGAAACGTCCCTCTGCTCTAATAACCCTGTTTACCTTCTTAACCAAATCTCTTATGGATATATAAGATGAGGGTTTCGACTTCTCTCTAATCTTACCATTATCAAAAATAAGTTCTTTTTTATCAACCCTTATGAAACGACCTGCCTCGTGGACTAATTCCTCTTTTAGATTCTTAATAGCATCCACAACTGCATTTCCTGCAATATAGGTGAGTCTGCTTGCCGATGTAACACCAGCATCTGTGGTAAATGCTGTATCTGCACGGATCAGTTTAATCTCTTCTAATGGAACCCCCAGAGATTCTGAAGCGATTTGAAGCAGTATTGTATCTGACCCCTGACCTATATCTGAGGCCCCAGTAAAGAGACGAATCTCCCCTTTTTGATCAATCTCTACCTGGGCTGTTGAAGGATTGGCCCTGCCTGTATTACCAATTCCATACCACATTGAACCAATACCAATCCCTCTTTTTATATATGGTCTTTCAGGATATTCCTTAAATGTAGCCCTATACTCCTGCAACCAATCTTTAACCCTTCTCAGAGTCTCACCTATCCCAACACTTGCCATAAGTGTTTGACCTGTAGCTGTCTCGGAGCCTGGTCTGAGACAGTTTCTAAGCCGAATTTCAATAGGATCTATCCCGAGGGCAGAAGCCAGAAGATCCATCTGTGATTCATGAGCAAAGGAGATCTGAGGCACTCCAAAACCCCTCATCGCCCCTGACCATGGGTTATTTGTATAGACCATCCTGCTTCTAACCTTAACATTTGGCACCTCATAGGGTCCTGTAGCATGAACGGCAGAGCGTATCCCCACTGCAGGACCATAAGAGGCATATGCCCCTGTATCACCAACTATATCTACCTCTACTGCAGTCAATCTTCCATCCCTTTTTGCACCGCTTCTGTAACGAATCCTCAGGGGATGGCGCTTTGATGTAGCCTGAAATACTTCCTCCATTGAATATAGAATCCTTGCTGGTCTTTGGAGATGAAAAGTGGCGAGAGCAAGAAGGCACTGTATAGTTATATCAAGCCTTCCTCCAAAGCCCCCTCCTGTTTCACTCTGAATTACCCTCACCTTTTCAAGGGGTATTGATAGGAAAGACGAAACCTCTCCCTGATCATAGTGGACATTCTGAGTTGGACAGATTATAGTTATTCGACCTTCTTCATCTATGTAGGATATCCCTGCATCCGGTTCGAGGTAGGCATGCTCTACCCAGGTAGTGGTATAGAGTTCTTCGATTATTACATCAGCCTCTTTAAAGCCTGATTGAATGTCACCTTTTATAACGTTGAAGTCCAAAAGGAGATTCCCGTTCTCATGAACAGAAGGGGCATAGGGCAAAAGGGCTTCTTCAGGATTATTAACAACCGGAAGATCCTCATATATAATCTTTACCCTTTTCGAAGCCTCTTCTGATGCCTCCACTGTATTTGCTCCAACGAGGGCAATTGCTTCACCAACAAACCTCACACGATCCTCGGCTAATATGGGTTGATCCTTTTTAATGATACCTGTGAGGTTTCTCCCAGGTATATCTCGGGCTGTAAAGATCCTCTCAACACCCTGAACCTTTAAGGCATCTCCAATATCAATACTTAAAATTTTTGCATGGGCCCTTGTGCTTCTTACAACCTTCAGATGTAGAGGTTCATTTACAGATATGTCAGCACCATACCTCGCCTCACCCAATACCTTAAAAATGCTATCCACCCGGAGGACATCTCTTCCAACCTGTCTCATCTATCCACTCCGATTTTAATAGCGACTTCAGAAGACTTTCTCATTTTGTTTAGCTTTTAAAGCCTTTATAATCTTATCAGGTGTGATTGGGAGTTCCTTTATCCTTACCCCAATAGCATCATAAATTGCATTTGCTATTGCTGGAGCCGTTGGAACAACTGTCATTTCCCCAATTCCCTTTGCCCCCCAGGGACCTTCCCTGTGCGGGGATTCTACAATTATAGATTCTATCTCTGGAGTGTCAAGTGCTCCTGGCATCCTGTAATCGAGAAAGGATTTATTTACAACTTCACCCCTATTTCCAATAATCATCTCCTCAAAGAGGGTATTTCCCAGTGCATGAACCATTCCCCCTTCAATCTGGCCTCTGCATGTGGAGGGATTGATAGCCCTTCCTACATCATGAGCACCTACTACCTTCAATACCTTTACCCTTCCTGTCTCTGGATCAACCTCCACCTCTGCACACTGTGCCCCATACATCCAGAAGATGCTTGGTGCTGACCACATCCCCTTCTGTTCGCCTTCAACAACAGGATAATATGAATCCTTTCCAATTATATCAAGGCCTGCTTGATACTCATGCCTTATTGCCTCGGAAATGGTAAGTTTCCTTTGAGGATTACTCTTTGAAAAGATCAATCCATTCTCTATGGTAAGTTCTTTAGAATCCACGCCAAGAATTTCTGCGGAAATGACAAGAAGCTGGTCTTTTGCATCTTTAGCCGCACGTCTTACTGCATTACCCATATGGAATGTAGTTCTGCTCGATGTAGTCGATGCATCAAATGGTGTGATATCGGTATCGGGTGTAATCATATTAATATTTTCAACAGGGACTCCCAATTCTTCCGAGGCTATCTGCGCAAGGACTGTTTTAGACCCCTGCCCCACCTCAACTGCACTGGTAAGTACCTCCACACTTCCATCCTGACTTACTATAACAACAGCTGAAGAACCTGTAGGAGTCTTGGTATTCTTAAAACCGCAGGCAATACCCCTTCCCCTGAATCTCTTCCTCGGCCTGTTCCAATCGATAGAATCTGAAACCTCCTTTATACACTCTTTAAGGCCAACACTGTGGAGTCTCTGCTGACCTGTAGGGGATATGGCCCCCTCTTCAACACAATTCTTCAGTCTTATCTCAACAGGATCAATCCCCAATCTTTCAGCAATTATATCAAGCTGAGATTCATGAGCCCATGCAACCTGAGGAACTCCATATCCTCTATAGGCACCAGCAATTGGTTTATTTGTATATACGCAGAAGCCATCAACCTTGATATTAGGAATTTTATAGGGACCTACAGAAGCCACACATGCCTGCTGGCATACGGTTGGCCCCTTTTCAGCATAGGCGCCAGTATCATAGATAACCTTTGCCTCCCTTGCCATGATTCTTCCGTCCTTTTTGACCCCGGTCTTTAACTTAACAATACTTGGATGCCTCACAAGGGAGGATGTAAATACCTCCTCCCTTGTCAAAACAATCTTTACAGGTCTATGGTTTGCTTTTAGGGCAAGCGCTATACAAAGAGTTTCAACCTTTAGTCCCCCTTTTCCTCCAAAATTACCCCCGATATATGGAGGGGATATTACCCTGATCTTTTTCAATGGTAATCCCATGGCATTGGATAAATCCTGGCGTAAACGATGAGGACTGTCATTTGTGACCCAGACGGTTATCCTTCCTGAAAGGTCAACTTGAGCAATTGCCATATGTGGCTCTATTGCCCCATGTTGAACCATCTGTGTTGAGAATGTATCCTCAGTGATAAAGTCACTCTCCGAAAAACCTCTTTCCAGATCTCCTTTTATAAACTGGACGTGATGGCAGATATTGCTATTCTCAATAGGTCTTATTATGGGAAGACGTCTATAGGAAAGCATCTCTTCGTGAATTAGCAAAGCCTCTCGCTCCATGGCCTTCTCTGGATCAAGAAGCGGAGGTAGGGGTTCATACTCCACCTCGATTAGTTCTATTGCCTCCTGGGCAATCTCCTCATTTAGGGCTGCAACTGCGGCCACCGCTTCCCCAACATAGCGGACCTTTTGAGAGGCCAGAAATGGGTAATCCATTATGGCCTCCCCTCCCAAGAAAGGGAATTCCTTTCCCGTAACGACAGCCTTTACTCCTGGTAATCTTTTCGCCTTTTCTACGTTTATATTTAAGATCTTCGCGTGAGCATACTCACTTCTCAGGGCCTTAGCAAAAAGGATATTTGGAAGTTTTATATCATCTCCATATATAGCCCGACCTGTCACCTTCTCAAATGCATCGAGGCGTGGTATTGCTTTCCCAATAGCAAAAAAATCCTTCACGGCTTTATCCTTCCATACTATTTTTAGCCACACTCATAATGGCCTTAATAATCCTTACATATCCTGTGCAACGACACAGATTCCCTGCAATTGCCCTTTTAACATCTTCCTCTTTTGGAGAGGGATTCTCATCCAGAAGGGCCTTTGCAGAAAGAATCATCCCGGGAGTGCAGTATCCACACTGGATGGCCCCTTCTTCGATGAAGGCCTTCTGAAGGGGATGGAGATTTCCATCCCTTGCAAGTCCTTCTATTGTTAGAATATCTCTTCCATTCACATCAACAGCAAGGACTAAACATGAATTAACAGGTCTTCCATCAAGAAGAACTGTGCAGGCACCGCACTCTCCTGTATCACATCCCCTCTTCGTTCCTGTTAGACCAATCTCATCCCTTAGTAAGTCCAGAAGTGTGATGTTAGATTTTACACTGAGCTCGTATGGCTCACCATTTATTTTTAAACTAATCAAATGCTTCACTTAAAGACCACCATCCTTTTCCACTTGAATAGATTAACATTTAAGTTTAATCTTCCTAAAGGCCTGCTCCAACGCCCTACTCACAAAGACTTTTATCATCTCCCTTCTATACTCTTCCCTCGAACGTGGAGAAGCTTCCTCTGAGGCTATCTCACCTGCCCTCTTAAATAGAGTGTCCTCGATCCTCTTCCCTTTTAGAAATTCCTCTGTCTTATAAGCCCTTATTGGATGGGGAGCAACTGAGCAAAGACCCACCCTCGATTCCATACAGATTCCATCTGAATCCACGACAAGCAATACCCCCACACCAACGAGTGTCTCATCCACTGCTGTGATCTTCGGAAGCCACATATATACACCTTCACCATTTGGAGGTATGCTCGGAACCTGGATCTCACTGAGTATCTCATTCTCTTCGAGGACTGTCTCAAATGGCCCTTTAAAGAATTCTTCGATATTTATAATCCTTTCCCCTTTTAGGCTTACCAACTTCAATCTGGCACCAAGGGCAATCAATGCTGGAGGGGTATCAGCAGAAGGGGAGGCATTGCATATATTTCCAGCCACTGTTCCACGATTCCTCGTCTGAACCACTCCGACTGCAAGGGATGCATCTGAAAGAAGATCAAAATCCCTCTTTATTATAGGAGAATCTGCAATAGCCGCATGTGTTACTAAAGGACCAATCCTCAATAGTTTTCCATCAAACTCTATATAGTCAAGTTGAGGAATCCTTTTAAGATTTATTATATATTCGGGGATCACCCTCTTTTGTTTCATCTGAATGATCAGGTCTGTTCCTCCTGCAATAACCTTTGCTCTGCCACGATACTGATCCAGCATCGATAGGGCCTCGGAAAGTGTTGATGGTTCAAGGTATTTGAACTCTTTCAATCTGCTTAACACCATTTCCCCCTTTCATATCATGGGCTCTTCTGTATAGAATTTCCTCCAGGTTTCACCACTGAGGAGACCCTCTGGAATATCCTTCAAACTTGCTTCCATATTCAGGGTGATATGGGCCTCCTCTGACCTCCAGGCACGACATGGTTTTCCAAGGCATATTGTGATTCTCGATCTCTCAGGATTCTTTCCATCTATTTCCATCACTGCGGCCGAGAGTGATGTCTCTTCAGAAAAATGCACACCATGACGACAGATTGAATTTGGTCCTGGTCCATTTACATGATCCATAGAGAACTCAATCATCTTATCCCTTGTAATCTTTCCTTTATTGTCACCCAGAAGCTTGAGACAGCGAACATACCTGCATATGCTCGAAACATCATCTTCACGATTGAGTGCTTTAAGGATGACAAAACAGTTTGAACGGGCTGCCACATCATCCCTCACAATCTCGGTTGCCATCTCATGATAGGATCCTTCAATTATAATTGCTTCCTTTGCATCTGCAAACTCTATATTGCCAGGTGTGCTCATTGGATTTTCCAGAAGACCTGGCAATATGGCCTGCGAGGCCTCTAAGGCAGTCTTTCCTTTCTCCAAACCTTCCCTCATCAAAGCCCCTCTATCCAGGGCCTTTATCTTTGTGGAATCCCTCTCTGCACCTTTTAGGGCAAGTTCCTTTGTCCTTGAGATATTGCTTCCTGTTGCAACCCCTTTATCGTTAAGACCCATCTTTAGAGCAGTTGTCCCTGCAGAAGAGACTCCGATGATCTTATTACCTTCCTTTGGACGAAGAAGGATGATAACATTTATCTCCTTATTCTTGAAACTGTTCGGTCCAATATAGCTTTCAGAACCAACCTTATCACTATTTTTAAGAAAGATCGTATCCCCTGTTGCACTCGCATTTCCAACAGCCATCAAAACCGTACACTCCTCTGAAAATGCCAGATCGTGGAAGAGATTATATGCGAGAATCTCAGGATACTCAACCCCTGATCCGTCACTAATACCATTTATCTCCTCTAATCTATTTGTTCCTAATAACCTCTCCCGGCTGATGGCCGTTCTCAGGAGCTCTTTATATTGATAGCCCCTATTTTTCATAATATTCCAAAAATTTAAAAGATTCTCTCTTATCTCTGAGGAAAGAAGCTCACCTTGACATCTTCCCAATTCATAGTTTTTCCCTTCACAGTATAAAATCCTTTGAATCATCTTCGTTCTCCTTTCGATCCCTATTTAACTGGATGTATGAACTCTCCCTTTGGCCTTCCTAAAACCTCCCCATTTTTCATAACCACATTTCCTCTAACAATTGTATAGACTGGCATTCCCTTCACCCTCCATCCATCAAATGGTGTAACCTTTGTCTTGCTGTGAAGTCTCTCACTTCTGATTACACCCTCCTTTGCCATGTCAACAATTGTAAAATCCGCATCAGACCCTACTCTTATTGTCCCCTTTCGAGGATAAAGGTTAAACAGTTTTGCTGGATTTTCAGAGGCAAGCTTAACATAGGTTGTAATCGATAACCTTCCCTCATTCACCTGTGTTAGCATTAATGGAACACTTGTCTCAACCCCTGTAAATCCTGGGATTGCCTCCCAGATATTCTCTTTTATCTTCTCTTCTTCAGAGTGTGGAGAATGATCTGTTGCAATTACCTCAACAATTCCATCCAGTAATCCCCTCCATAAAGCTTCTCCATTCTCTCGCGATCTCACAGGAGGGTTCATCTTTAATATTGAGCCAACCTTCTTCATATAGTCACAATCGAGAAGTAGATAATGAGGTCCTGTCTCTGCAGAGACCTCAATACCTTTTCCCTTAGCCTCCTTTACTAACTCCACACCTTCCTTTGAACTCATATGGTATATATGAAGCTTACAACCTGCTTCTCTGGCCAGCATGATTGCCCGCTGAATCGTCTCTGCCTCAGCAATATTAGGCCTTGACTCAACATGTGCCAGAGGATCAGTCCTTCCTGCCTTCTGAAGCTCCCTTTTAAAAAAGTCCATAATCGCATTGTTCTCAGCATGAACACCTACTCTGAGCCCTGTCTCAGCAACCAATCTGAATGCCTGGAGTATTCCCCCATCATCAGGTGCAGGTACTCCCCCAACTGTCTCACCCATGAAGATCTTATAAACATTTGCTCCTGCCTCAGCTAACCCCAAAATCTCTGAAATGCTATCCCCCACAATTGCTACCACCAATCCATAATCCACATAGGCCTTGTTCTTTATCAATTCCAGCTTCTCTTTAAAAGTTTCAACTGTAGTGATAAAAGGTTTATTATTTGGCATATCAAATATGGTTGTTACACCTCCTGCTGCGGCTGCCCGAGTCCCTGTCTCAAAATCCTCTTTGTATGTAAAACCAGGTTCCCTGAAATGAACATGAACATCAATAATACCGGGAAGTATATATTTTCCGCTGGCATCGATAACCTCGCGAGCCTCTGAAAAACTGCCCGTCTTATCAATTGCATAAATCTTTCCTTCCTTAATAGCAATATCATCACCTTCATAGACAGACTGCGTTGTAACAACCTTTCCATTTTTTAATACTAAGTCAAAAATCATCTCCAATACCTCCTTATATTTTATTAATTTTCCTCCAGCCTCTCTTTCAATCGTGTCAATAGATCTGTAAGCCCTTTTATCTCATCAGGAGTAAGACAACTCATCATCTGATGGAGAAATGGGCGATATTCAGATATTACCTTTGGGGCAAGCTCCTTGCCCTTCTCTGTAAGACAGATCTCTTTTACCCTTCGGTCAGCATCATTGTTAAGCCTTTTTACCAATCCATCCCTTTCCATACGATCTATAAGTGCTGTCAGGTTACTATTGCCTGAAAATATAAGTTTGCTTAACTCAGAGATGGGAAGTCTCTCATGGTCATAAAGCTGAAGAAGAATGCCATACTTTGGAAGGCTCAAGCCCCATTTTGCCAACTTCTTTGAAATCTTGCGATTTAAAACACTATAAGATCTCTGGAAAGTCAGGTAACAGTTGAGTGCCTCAGTTATAGGAAAGATTAAAGAGGATCTCTTTTTTTCCTTATTATATTTCATAAATGAACCTTTTATTAATTAAATATTTTTATTTAAATCTAAATTGAGCGATTCTTTTTAAAGAAACCTGTAGCCGCAGGCTTTAGCCTGCGTCAAAAAAACACCCATTGAGTGAGGATCAAGCCGCCTTTAGCGGTAGGCCGCAACCCTCGCACCCTGAAGGGTGCGGCTACATTATAAAAAATATCGCTCAATTTAG
>JBBITW010000043.1:0-22202 GCA_037440525.1 Deltaproteobacteria bacterium | reverse complement strand
AGATTTTCGAGGATATTCCTGCCAGATCTTTTAACTTAGCCCCGTTTAAGTGACGTGTTACTATTTACTTCCTTAATCCAGAAGTGAATTTTAAAGAAGCTATATAGTTAAATTCTTTAAAATTTTTCGATCTTCTTTTATGAAGAAAACTTGGATACCTGAGAGGGGTGGAAGTTTGGCAGAAGCAATGAAGGGCATAAACCTCTTATATGTTCAGCATTATAGAAGAAGATACGGATACATGGGGTATTTCTGGCAGGATAGACAAAGGAAAATACTCATATCGATGGATCATTATCATATTGTCTGTGGGAGTTACGTTGAACTTAGCCCTGTAAGGGCAGAGATAGTAAGAGATCCGAAAGAATATAGATGGAGCAGTTATAAGGATTTTGTGAGTGGGATGATCAGTGAAAGGGGAGCGATGGAGGAAAACCTCTTCCATATCAATAAAGAATGTCTCAATAGAATGGTGCAGAGAATCTATGAGGCTGTTATATCTGTGTTAGCAAGGTTTTGAAGAAGGAACTGGAAAGCTTATCAGTCAAGGCCTGACCCGTAGCCTATAAGATAGGATTCGTGAGAGGTGATGAGAAGTATCCTTTTAGCCTTTAATTTATGTTTAAAAAGGGAAAAAAGGATCTTATTGATTTTTTTTACCAATTTGATAAGATTTTTATGTATTAATGGTTCTTAACCTGATGTTTTTGTTGAAAATTAATAATTAAAGGGCATAGAAAAATCTTTATTAAAATCTGGATCTTTTTCATCTAGACATAAATTTTGCTTTTATAATATATGGCAAAGGAAATAGTAAAAGAAGAGATAGTCAAGGAAGTCTTTAAGGCAACACCACATTTTTAAAGTTTCCTAAGGAAAGGATTTGGATTGACTATGATAGGGAAGCTGATGTCCTTTATATAAATTTCAGGAAACCACAGAATGCAACGGATTCAGAGATACTAAAGAGCGGCATCCTAATTAGATATCGAGGGGATCAGATTGTAGGTTTAACAGTATTAGACGCATCAAAGATAAAATAACAACTAAATTCTTTTTTTATTTTCTGTATCTTAGGAAGTAGAGGAAATATAAATTAGTTTACAATGTTATTAGTGCAATCAAATAGGTGATTAAGAAGGAGAATAAAGGAGAAAAAAATGATAAAAAAATTACGAATTAAAAATTATAAGAGTTTAAAGGATGTGGATATTGAGTTAGGGAAAAGAAATATATTGGTAGGCCCCAATATGTCAGGTAAAAGCAATTTTATTGATTGCTTAAGATTCTTATCTCAAATTTGCATCGGGGGGGTGAAGAATGCTTTTTTAGATCGTGGTGGATTTCCAGAGGTTATGTGGAAAGGAAAGGAAAAAGGACCAATTTATTTCGCTCTTACTATTGAAGAAACAATGGAACAAGAAAAATCTAAAATATATGACTACGAAATTTCCATTATTGGAAGTCCAAAGGGTCTTATTTCAGTTGAGAAGGAGTATCTTACAGTTAAGGTTGGACAAAAAATATCCACATTGATAGACCTGAAGAATGGCCATGGTAAAGTTACTCGTATTGATGGAAGTAAAGCATTTGATATTAGTGATCCCACTTGTTCTGCATTAGAATTTTCTGTTCCTGGTTGGGAAGGTATGGAAGTTAAAAATTATATTTCTGCTTGGCGCTTTTACAAATTATCACTACCAGCAATGAAACAGGTGAATGCTGCTACTTCACAAAATTTTCTTATGGAGGACGGCAGAAATTTTTCAAGTTGGCTTATGACCTTACAAACCAAGCATCAAGAGAATTTCCGTAGGATAATTCAAGTTGCAAAAGATAGTTTATTAGGAGTAGAAGAAATTTTATCACCTCCGACTCAATTTGCCACTACATATATGATAAGTAAAGAAAAATACCTTGAAGAACCAATAAACATTTGGCATATGTCAGATGGTGAAATTTTGTTTCTTGCTTGGCTTTCTTTGATTTTTGCTCCATCTGATTATGGAGCACCTTTATTCTGTGTTGAGGAAGTAGAAAATCATTTACATCCAAGGTTATTAGAAATTTTGGTTGAGGTTCTTGACCAAAGGCAAAAAGAATCAGGTTCCAAAGCAGCACAAATAATAGTAACTACACATTCACCTTATCTGGTTGATAAAATTAACCTTGAGGATTTAATTGTTTTTGAAAAAAGAGAGGGTGCTACACAGTGCATAAAGCCTGCTACCAAATCTCATTTGAAGGAACTATTAGAGCGAGAGGAAATTGGGCTTGGGGATCTTTGGTTTTCGGGTGCCCTTGGGGTATGAATTATGAAAACGTATGGAATTGTAGTGGAGGGCATATATGACGAGTCGGCACTTAGGGAATTAATATTGAAATGTTCGGGAGAGAGTATAGAGGTAATCTCACGTATTTGTGGTAGCAAAGAACTTACTAAATTTCCCGCTTTTCTTGAATCATTTAAGTATGAAAAAGGAGGCTCTTATGTAGATAAAGCAATCGTAATTCGAGATGCTCATGGTAAAAATCCAGAGGAATTAAAGAATAGAATGGAGGATAAAATTTCAGGTCGAAATTATCCTTTTGAAGTTAAATTCATTATTATTGTCCAAGAACTTGAAGCATGGCTATTGGCGGATGAGGATGCGATTTCTAAAATTATCAAAGAACCAGTAACGAGGATTAAGGAAGACCTTGAGTCAATTAATGATCCAAAAGAAAAACTTAAAGAAATACTTTCCCGGGCAAAAATAGCCTATACTTACCCTGTTGCAAGAAATATCGCAAGAGAATCAAATCTGGATAAAATTCAAAATCGTTGTCCAGCTTTTAGAAAATTTTTTCAAGCGGTGAAGGACTGCTAAGTTAGGAAAAGAGAAAAGGGAGAAAAGGCTTCAACCATTTACCATTTTTACTTTCGCAACACCGAAAGAACCAAAACCCATCTCTATAACACCGCAATTCATCGGACTCCAAAACCTCGAAAAATAATCCGAAGAATTCTAACCTTACAAATAGTTCATCGTGTGCCTACCATAGGCAGGCATCCCTAATCTAAAGACCGGGGTTTTTGGTATTATACGGGGTAAACATTTTATCCCATCTTTGATTAACCCTGAAGCCTTTTCTTCATTTTAGGGAAAAGATTAAGGGCATTTTTGTAAAATATCTTCTCTTTTTCCTCTCCTGTGAGATAAGAATTTTCAATCTTTTCTATCGTCTCCTTAGCCCTGAAATCATAGAGTGTGTAAGGGGCGTCTGTGCCAAAAAGAATATGATCTATACCTGCTAAATCAATGCTACATCTCAATGAAGAGGGATAATAGGAAAGGGCTATGTCATAATAATGTTTTTTTAAATAGTACCCAGGGGGATTTGGAATTTTCCTAAGAGGATGTGAAGCTGGTCGGGATCTATATGAAATTTCCCATCGCGGATATACAAAAGGAATGGCACCACCTGAATGAGGGAGAATAAAAGTAAGACCTTTATATCTTTCAAATGTCCCCTTAAATGTCATCTGAGCAATGGTCCTTGTCGTCTCAAACAAAAAACCAACATTTGATGGGATAGCCAATCTTACATCCTCTGGTGGCATCAGATCTTCCCCTATTGCCCTCATGGGATGAAGGGCTATTGGAATTCCAATTTTATCCATCTCTTCGAAAAAAGGGAGAAATTGATCTTCACCAAGAGATCTTCCATTCACATTTGTTCCAAGGACAATACCATCCATTCCAAGCTCATTAATAGCGCGATTCAATTCGTCAATGGCATCACGAAGGTTTCCTAAAGGAACGCTTGCAAAAGAAAGGAAACGCTCGGGATATTTCTTACAGACATCCGATATGAAATCATTTGTCATCTGGGCCAAAGCCTTGCTCAACTCATCATCCTGGAAATATACATTGGGAGCAGATAGTGATAAAACCTGAATATCAATGCCCAGAGCATCCATTTTTTCAATTCTCTCCTCTGTGCTTGACCACTCAGGAATTTTGATTCCAATCCCTCCCTCATCCCCTTCACCAATCCTTTTTAGTTCCTTTAAATAAGACATCGGATAACAATGGGCATGCACATCAACTATCATAGTAAACCTCCTTTTTAATATTTCCGTATTGTCAAAAGTAGTCTCCGGGATATCCGAGAAATTCATTTCTATAGTATAGTTTAAAACAATTTGGCTTCCAATGCTTTGGCCACTGGGTTAGAACCAAAGCCCAAGCCCTATTAAACAGTTAATGTTACCTAAGAAAATATTGTTTGAGCCTTATTATTAATCTTTTTTAGAAAGTGGGATACCCCCGCTTCCTATATTCTCTTTTGGAACCTCGTAAAGAACAATATGAACACGATCCTTTGGTATCTGAAGAGTATCAGCAATGGAATTCGTGACATTCTTGATAAGTTCCTCCTTCTTCTCTGGGCTCCTTCCTGGAAGCAGAGTAATATTAACGATTGGCATAAGAACCTCCTTTCTTGATAAAAAATGATAAGTGATAAGGGTCATGATATCACGGTCTAAAGATTTTATACCATGGATCCTTACCATTTCCAAACCGTTCTAAAGTTTCGAGTGAAAAAATTATACCTTTTAATATATTATCCTCCCCGATCCCAGGAGCAGAAAAAACATAGACCACAATATTTTGGGTTGATTGATCTATTTTTGTTCGAAAATCAGGACCCTGAAAAAGGGAGCATACAATTCCCAGTCCATCCCTCAGGACAATTTCACCTTCTTTGCAAAAAATTCTTCGTCCCGAGACAGATTGGAATTCCTCTCCCTCCTCAGAAAGATCGAGTCTCCACTCTCCCCCAAATCGGTCAAGATCCTGAATGGCCATAAGAATCCCGTGGCACATCTCTGCCATAATATGAGTATCGATATAGAGATTTACAATCGGAAAACCCATATCAATACTTCTTTTTAAATGACCAGGAAGTGGGCAGGAATATCCCCAATCCTTAAAGAATCGATCATAGAGAAGGATTCTCTCTTCAATCTGAGTTAGATTACTCTTTCTTCGCATCCTTCTTATAACTTCTCTTTTATAAAGTTTAAATGAGTCGCTCTTCTCAAAATAGGTGCAAGCTTGAATAGTCCCGATTCCAAACGGAAGGTCAGGGAATCGATTCCGATAACGGTCAGTGATCTGGAGTTGAATATCCCTTTGCATTTCCCTAAATCCTATAATTTGATTAAATGGATGTCAATGTTTTTTAGGAGATCATTGAAATTTCTTGAAGAGTAATTCATATTGAGATAAGCTAAATGAAATGATTCATCTTTACTTCTTTTTAATAATTGGTATCATTGCAATATCTACAGCTTCGATTTTTATCAAGCTCTGTGATGCACCTATCCTGATAATAGCTTCCTACCGTATGATAATTGCCTCTTTGCTGTTATCTCCTTATGCCTTTTATAAAAAAATCTGGATGAGCTGGGACAAAAAGGATATCATTTGGTTATCTCTTTCTGGAATCTTCTTAGGTCTTCATTTTGCCCTCTGGATTGCCTCATTGAAATACACATCTGTTGCAAGTTCAGTTGTACTGGTCACCACAAATCCTGTATTTGTTGGCATAGGAGCAAGGGTTTTTTTAAAAGAAAGAATTGGGCCAAATTTGATCCTCGGGATTAGCCTTTCAGTTTTTGGTAGCGGATTAATAGGTTTTGGAGATATGTCCCTCTCACAAGAGTCTCTAATGGGGGATGGTTTAGCCTTATTGGGTGCTATGGCTGCATCCGGATATCTTTTGATTGGAAGGAAAATAAGAAGGGATTATGATCTTCTCTCATATATCTTTCCAGTCTATTCAGTGGCTGGACTGCTCCTGATAGGTCTCTCCTTCTGTTTTCAAAAGTCATTCTTTGGGTATTCCCCATCGACTTACCTCCTATTCCTCCTTCTGGCATTGATTCCCCAGTTGATCGGTCATACAATATTCAATTGGGCTCTGCGAATCCTTCCTGCACCCATAGTAGCTATCGCAATTTTGGGTGAACCTGTTGGGTCAACCATCTTAGCCTACTTTATTTTAGAGGAGGGGTTGACAATTTGGAAGATACTTGGAGGAATTTCGATCTTTACCGGAGTGCTTACTGCCTTTAGCAATTGGAGAAGGGAAGATAATAATTGAAAAATTTTTATAAAAAATTTAACATGTAATATGCAAAAAATGAAATTCGTAGTTCACGAACACCACGCAACACATCTTCATTATGATTTTAGATTGGAGATTTCTGGAGTCCTTAAATCATGGGCAATTCCTAAGGGGCCCTCCATGAATCCAAAGGATAAGAGGCTTGCCGTGATGGTGGAGGATCATCCACTTGAATATGGAGAATTCGAAGGGATTATCCCTGATGGACAATATGGAGCAGGGGCTGTTGTTATATGGGATCAGGGCGGGTTTGAGCCCGTAGGTGATCCAGAGAATGGATTGAAAAAAGGAAGACTCAGTTTCTCATTAAATGGAAAGAAATTAAGGGGAAACTTTTCACTCGTATTGATGAAAGGGAGAGGGACAGGAAAGGAGTGGCTTCTAATCAAGGCCCAGGACTCCTTTGCACAAAAAGACTGGACAATAAAAGAGGAACTTACAGAAACAAGAAGAAAGAGGCTTAAGGAAAAGATACCACCATGCGAAACCTCCTGATTTTGGACCGAAATGACACTAAATGAAGACCATTCCTTTTAATCATCTTGGCCTATCAAACCTAACCACTTCGAAACCCATTGCCTTAGCCCCAGCAGCCATAACTCTATCAGCAGTAACAAGGATATCTGCCTGTATTTCCTGAGCTATCGATAAATGTAAAACGTCAAGGGTCCGCAAGGGCAAATCCGAAAGAACAGAAATAAGATTCACCCCAGCTTCTTTTAAACCGACAGGGAAAGAGTGACAGATGAGAAATCTTCTGCGGATGTCCTCTTCGAAAGTGGCAAAAACCTTTATCTCCATTTTTGTATCAATATTCCCCTCTCTTCGGCGACGCGCAAGGAGACAACGCATCTCTACAACAGTAAGATCTGAAATATCAACAGGTCCGTGTTCCTGAATATATTTCTCAACATCATCAGATCTTGCCTCATTTAAATACCATTTAACCAAAGCGCTTGTTTCAAAATAAATAACAGGCCTCATCTTGCATCCCTATCTGCCCGTATGATCGTTTCGCTTCCTTTTCGCATTCGCTGCATTCCTTCACGAAGATCACGGTGAGATGGAATCGGTCTCCTTTTGTTAATATGGGTAATACGGGCAATAGCCTCTCCACGTCTGGTGACCATGACCTCCCCCTCCTCACCTAACAATTTATCAAGATGTGCCAGGGAATTTCTTATCTCCCGTATGCTAAGTTTTTTCACCTATTAATCTCCTTTCTTTTATTCTTGTGCTATAGTGTCACTTTTTGTTTATTTGTAGCACAAATATTGAATCTTTTCAAACAAGCCTAATTTTCATTCTTAAGGGTTTAGCGAGAAACAGTTAACACCGAAAGAGTGGAAGCTGGGCCATGAGATTTTTCATCCAAACCCTTCTCACCCTCCCGGAGCTACAGAGATCTCCCTTTAGATCGGGATTTTTACACTGACAGATAAGGGCATTTATGTCATACGTTTTTGCAATCTCTATTATTTTTTTATATCCCTTCTCTCTTATCAATTTTGGTAGAAGTTTTGTCTTTGTTGACGAACCGACTCTCTTCCACTCCTGAGTTCTAAAACAGGATTCGATGAGTTTAAGATGAATTGGTGAAAGTTCTTCCATTAATTGCTTCTCAATGGCTGGTCGAAGATGAAGATAACTAAGGGTTACCTTCTTTATACCTGCTTGATGGAGCTTTTCAAAAAGCTTCTTTAATTCAGTCTCCGTGTCCGTCACAAAGGGTATGATAGGATCTATTCTCACCTCTGGGAGGATTCCAATTTCCTTAAAAAAATTTATATTCTTTAATCTCTCCTCGGGAGGAGGTGTCCCTGGCTCATATCTTCTCCAGTAGGTCTCTGAGAGTGAAACGATTCCGATCTGAACAAGAACCATATGAGGAAATTTTCCAAAAAGTTCAAAAAATCTTCGGGGAATGAGCCCTTTTGTCAAAAAAGAGATACCAACTCCATGATTCAAAAGGGTTTGGATGGTTTGATAGGCTACATGGAGAATGTCAGGATGGGATTGAAAACAGTCAGATGATGTATTCAGGATAACCCATCTGGGGATGGTCCTCTTTTTCTTGATCTCCTCACTCAATAGATCGGGGAGATTTATATATAGATAAACTTCATGGGTCTTTGGAGTCTGACTATATCCTCTGGCATAACAGTATGCACAATGAAAAAGGCAGCCATTTGTGATATTGATCGTGGGAATTCCCTCCAGACAGCCAAAATGAGCCGATGTAAGGATTCTCCCTTTTCTCCTTTTCGGGACAACTTCAAACATCTCAAAACCATTCATATAAGTTACCAATGATATACTTTTTAACCTCCATTACTATAACAGATTTATTATCTTTAGTGAGTCATTAGTAATATTTTAATCATTATTATCAAAAATAGGCAATATTTAGCCCGATCGGGAGAGAAAAAATCCCTTCTTAATTTCGATACAATTAGATCAAAAGATAAGCATAGATATAGATTTATTTGAATTTATTAAGATTTTTAATAATTGAAAAATATTTTATTTTTTTTGTTAAAAAATAGATATTTGGTATAAAAATTGCTTATAAAATTTTTAAGGAGGATAAAGATGAAGTGCTATCGTTGTGGTGGGGTCATGGTTTATGAAAAATTCTTTGGCGCTACGGATGAATTTTTCGGCTGGAGATGTATCTTCTGCGGAGAAATTGTGGATAATGTAATTTTGGAAAATCGACTCGCGCAGAAGAAAGAAGTTTCCATTTCAAGGCATTAATTTTAGAAATAATCTTGTAAAAGGTCCCCAATTGAAAGCCTGACCCTACAAGCTCTCTTATTAGACTTTTATCTCAGGAGATTCAGCTCCTTCTTAATTTCTTCCGATATCCAATGACGAATCAATGTTTGGTAAGGAATTGATTTCGTTGTCGCCAATTTCCTTATTGCCGTTACTTGAAGAGGATCAATCTTAATCGTTAAATTTTGAAGTTTCCTTCTCCGTTTCTTAGAAAGGATATCTCCCCGGAGGTTTTTACATAAACTAAACTCAACAGGTTCTTCTAACAGTTCCTCGAGAATGTTAACTTGATCATAATAATCTGCCCAATGTTTAACGCTCCTTTTCTTCACGCTCTTTCACCTCCTATGCCTTTTATAATATTGAACCTCTGATCGGTTCATATCCCAGCCTGTGATCGGCCGAACGATCCCTTTAGCTTTCTTCTCGAAAATAACAATCAGGTACCTTCCTGTACCGGTTGGACCGAAGGCAACATAATGTCCCTTTCTCGTCTTTCGGAATAGAGGTTGATGGGCAAAGACTTCTTCGACCTCCTCTGGCTCAATTCCATGGTGAAGTTCGAAATGAAAAACATTCCCTTCATCCCACTCAAACTCCGATATCTTCAATACAGACTCCTTTAGTCATACATAGTATGACATTTATAAAAATCGGTGTCAAGGCCTCTAAATATGGTTCCAAACCCTTCGAATGCGGACATTTTCCACCCCACCTCCCCAGTCCAAAAATCCGTTTTTAATACTTTTTCAGAAATCTCTAATGGATTTCTTCATCAGTTCCCATTATACTGCAGGCGAGGCATGCCTATGGCAGGAAATGACATTTGAGAATCACTTAATCTGAAAAATTGGTCAGATACTGTTTTTAATGTTATTATATAATAAACCTGATGTATTGGAAAAATTTCCCTAATCAAGATATTACCTATGGTAAACATTAATGGAGATAGGTAAAAGAGAAGAGAAACTGAGACGATTTATTATTTCACAGATTGAGAAGAAAGGTCCAATCCCTTTTTGTCAATTTATGGAGTGGTGTCTCTATCATCCTAAATATGGCTACTATCAATCAGAAAAGGTAAAGTTTGGAAAGGAAGGGGATTATTATACCGGGCCTTGTGTCCACCCTATGTTCGGTTCGATGATTGCCAGACAGCTCGTTCAGATGGGGGAGCTTCTCGGAGAAGAGAGATTTGATGTTGTTGAAATGGGCCCTGGTAGTGGATATCTTTGCAAGGACATCTTAGACTGGCTAAAGAAGAATGCCCCAATCTTTTATGCATCTATCAGATACCACCTCCTCGAGAGGGGGATTCACTTCTTGAGAGAGCAGAAAGAGAGGCTTTCTGAATATCTTAATGAAGGGAAACTATTATGGATGGATCAAAAAACCTTTGAAGAGGGGAAGGAAAAATTAATTGGGTGTATTGTTTCAAATGAACTTGTCGACTCTTTTCCGGTTCATCGTGTCATTCTTGAAAAGAATGGCTTGAAGGAGATCTACGTCACCGCAGAAGGTGATCAATTTAAAGAAGAAATAGGAGAGCTCTCCAACCCTGAAATTTTATCCTATTTTGAATCAATGGGCATCTCCCTTGAGGAGGGCCAGAAGGCTGAGGTAAATCTCAAGGCCCTTGAATGGATAAAAAGGGCTGGAGAATTCTTAAAAAGAGGATTTATAATTACGATCGACTATGGTTACCTTGCTCAGGAACTTTTTTCTCCAAGCCGCCGGGAAGGTACACTCCTGTGCTACTATCAGCATAGAGTCTCAGAAAACCCCTATGAAAGATTGGGCGAGCAGGACATTACATCACATGTGAATTTCACGGCTCTTATTAAGAAGGGAGAAGAAATAGGCCTCCATTTTACAGGTCTTGTCCCACAGTATCGATTTCTTATTGCCCTGGGAGTATTCCAGGAAATAGAATCCCTAAGTGAAGGGGTTTCAGAACTGGATAGGTTAAGATTGAGGCTATCTTTAATGCATCTTATAGAGCCAGAAAGAGGAATGGGTGAGATATTTAAAGTTCTGATTCAACACAAAGGGGTTGAAAGCCCTCAGCTTAACGGTCTGAGAGACCTTGAATCCATTCCCTGGCCCGCTCCATAGAAATTTAAACAGCAAAGGAAGGCAATATGAAGGTTCTTGGAATCTTCGGTAGTCCGAGGGAGGGTGGAAACACAGAAATCCTACTTAAGGAAGCCCTGAAAGGCGCAGAGAAAGAAGGTGCGAAGGTAGAATCTCTCTACCTCAAGAACCTTACAATTACTCCCTGTCAGGAATGCCATGGATGTGATCAAACAGGAAAGTGCGTTATCCTGGATGATATGCAAAATATATATCCAAAATTTATTGAAGCAGACGTCATCATCCTTGCCTCCCCTATTTTCTTCTATGGGGTAACAGCTTTGACAAAGGCAATGATAGATCGCTCGCAGGCCTTTTGGGCAAAGAAGTATCTTCTAAAAAATCCTTCTACTCAAAAAGATGAAAAGAAGAGAAAGGGGTTCTTTATATCTGTTGGAGGAACCAAAGGAAAGAATCTCTTTGAGGGAGCAATCCTTACAGCAAAATATTTTTTCGATGTCTTAAATGCAGAATACATTGGTGAGCTGGTCTTCAGGGGCATAGATGCAAAGGGAGATATCCTAAGATATCCCGATGCCCTTCGTCAGGCCTTTGATACTGGAAGGAGACTGGCCTTAGATTGTTAATTAAAATTTATTAAAATTGAATTTAGAGACAGGAGGTGAAAAAGATGACATACTGGAAATGTTCCAATTGTAGTTATACATTTGAGGCTGAAGGTGTACCGGATCGATGCCCTTCCTGCAATCAGGTCTGTACATTTAGCGATGTAACCTGTTACATCCCAGATTGTGGAGGCCCGGGCAACATAGACCCGAGATTGATGGGGAAGAAGGAAAAACCACCCAATAAATAATCGCTATTGGCTTCGGATTGGAAGACTTTTATCAAATACAGAAGGAGATAAAAATGGAGAAGGAAGAGACAATAAAATGCGTCTATTGTGGCTCAGAGGCAGACATGACACTCGAAGGATTTGAGTCTCTGGAGGATGTGATTAAGAGGGAGAAGAGACTCTCCTGTAAAGGCTGTGGAAAAGATATGGAGTGGACAGAAAGGGAGGATATAAAGGCCATTAGAGTAGCAATAGAAGCAGAAAAGGATGCCTATCAGTCCTATTCTAAGCTTGCAAAAAAGACAAAGGACCAGAGAGGCAAAGATATGTTTCAGCAGCTTTCAGAATTTGAAATCAACCATTACCAGAAACTTAAAACCCTTCTGAAATCACTCGAAGAAAAAGGTGAATGGATTATCTATGAAGGAGTAAACTTTAAAAGGAGGGCAACTCCCCTCAAGGCAGATAAACCCAAAGGTAAAGAGCAACTGACCGATATGGATGCAATAAAGATGGCGATCAGGGAGGAGAAAAAGGCTCAAGCCTACTATCGTTGTGTGGCTGAATTGACAAAAGACCCAAGGGGTAAAGATATGTATAAACGTCTTGCAAATGAAGAGGCCCTCCATGAGAAGGTCCTAAATGACCAATTCTATAGCCTTAGAAACACCGGTTTATGGAGCTGGGGTGATTGAGGGTATGGTGGCTCTATAAATATTACTGGTATTTTTAAATGAAGGAAGGAAAAAGGTTTGAGGGTAAATCAAAGATAGTTGTAAATATCGACGGAATTCATTGTGCTGATTGTGCTTTAAATATAGAACGCTCTGTCGAACACCTGCCAGGTGTGTTATCAGCAGAGGTCAACTATCTTCTCTCCTCTGCAACCATCTACTACGATCCTCATCGAGTAAATGTAGAGCATATCAAAAAGGCCATCACCAAACCAGGTTACATTATTAGAGAAAGCTTTACCAAGAAAACACTCATTAAATGGAGGGAGATGAGGCCATTCATATTCATGGCAATTTCAGGCCTCTCTCTGATAATATCATTGGTTTGCAGGTGGTTTGGATTAGGACCTGTTAAGTTCTCAACCTCCTTGACACTCATCTCACTTATTGTTGGTGGATATCCTATTGTAAAAAGTGCTATCAGAACACTCTTAATCCCGGATTTAAATGTTGATACATTGGTCTCAATTGCTGCAATTTCAGCCACTCTAATCGGTGCATATCAGGAGGCCGCAACTGTCATCTTTATCATGCTTTTGGGTGAATCTCTCGAGCATCTTGCTGTTGGAAAGACCCGAAAGGCAATTGCTTCACTCATTCAGCTTTCACCAAAGACAGCCTGGGTAAGAAGAGGGGGGAGAGAGATTCAGGTTCCTGTTGAAGAGGTAAAGGCTAAGGAGACCGTAATTGTTAAACCTGGTGAGAGGATTCCAGTTGACGGAAGAATTATTTCTGGATGTGTGTCTATCAACCAATCTATGCTTACTGGAGAATCCATTCCTGTTGAAAAGGGGATAGGAGATAGAGTTTTTTGTGGAACAATTAATGAATCAGGCTCTTGTGAGATTGAAGCCACTCAGGTTTCTGATGATACAAAATTGGCTCAGATAAAGAGACTGATCATGGAGGCCCAGGCAGAGAAGTCACAAACCCAGCGCCTTATGGATCGCTTTGCCATGTACTTTATTCCTGCAATCATTCTCATAGCCATTATTACATATCTTTTTACCGGAGAGCTGCAACGCGGGATAACCATTCTTATTGTGGCCTGTCCTTGTGCCCTCGTCCTGGGGACACCAACATCCATTGTTGCCGCAATCGGGAATGCAGCCAGGCAGGGAATCCTCATAAAGGGAGGTTCTTTCATTGAGCAGATGGGAAGGTTAAAGAGCCTACTGATCGATAAGACAGGAACCCTCACCTATGGAAAGCCCAAGGTCATAGAGGTGAAAGGCTTTGATGGAGTTGATGAGAAAGAGGTTATCTACTGGGCTGCAATTTCAGAAAAACGTTCTGAACATCCTGTTGGTAAGGCTATTATAGAGAAGGCCAGAGAGATGGGTCTTGATATACCCCATCCTGAATCTTTTGAAAATCTTAAAGGGAAGGGTGTTATATCCAGATGGGACTCAAAGATCATAACTGTGGGAAGCCATGGTTTTCTTATGGAAAGAGGAATAGATATACCCAGATCTATCTATGAAATTATAAAATCAAATGATTCCAGATGGATGACATCTCTTATTGTGGCATTAGATAACCATCCTCTCGGAATCATATCCATTGTGGATAGAATTAGAGAAAATGCAAAATCGACGATCGATAAAATCAAAAATCAAGGGATTTCAGATATATGGATGCTTACAGGTGATAGCCATGAGGTGGCAAGCAGAATAGGAGAGGAGTTAGGGATCCACTTTGAAGCGAATCTTCTTCCAGAAGATAAACTGAGGAAGGTAAAAGAAAAAAAGGAAATGGGTCATGTTGTTGCCATGATAGGGGATGGCATAAACGATGCTCCAGCACTTGCAGCTGCTGATATCGGTATTGCAATGGGTGCCGGAGGAACAGATATCGCTATAGAAACAGCAGATATCGCACTTATGGGTGATGAGATTGAAAAGATCCCCGTCCTGATTCGGCTATCTCGAAAAGTCCTTCATATTATCAAAGAGAATATCATATTTGCCCTTCTCTTCAACACGACCCTCGTCTTTTTTTCAACGCAGGGATGGGTTACAATGATCCTTGGAGCAATCATGCATCAGGCAAGCTCACTTATTGTAATCCTTAACTCCATGCGTCTTCTAAGGGAACGATGATTTATTCATTCAGAGAATGAAAAAGATTGGAAAAAAGATGGCTTTTGATAAAGATGATTTGATCAATCTAATCTGTATTCATTGTGAGTTTTATAAAGAATCTGATAAAGACCTTGAATGTGGTGCCTATAAAATTCTTCGGGGACTTCTTGAAAAAGGTATGATAACATCCGAGCAGATTAAAGATGTCTTACAAGAATAGTTATTTTACCCTTTCACCACAATGCACACTGAAGGCACTCGAGAAGCCCTACCTCTATGATATTGAAAATGATGAGCTATATGAATTGAATAAAGATGCTTTTGAGTTTCTGATAAAATGTTCCCAGGGAGAATCACCCGAAGTTAGAGAAGAAGATGACTCTTTTATACAGTACTGTTTAAATGAGAACCTGATAAAAATCTCTCAATACCCATCAATTAGGGATTTGAATATTCATCAATCTCCTATTCCTTCACTCCGATACCTTGAACTTCAGATCACTGATCGCTGTAATTTAAGCTGTCGTCACTGTTATTTGGGAGAGAGTAGCAAGAGAGACCTTAATTTTGAAATAATCAGGAAAGTATTAAAAGAATTTGAAGAGATACAGGGACTTAGACTCCTGATCTCTGGTGGAGAACCCCTTCTTTACCCCCATTTTTGGGAGCTCAATGATATTTTAAGAGATTATGCATTTCGTTCTATCCTCCTCTCCAATGGCACATTGATTAACGAGGAGGTTGCAAGGAGCCTAAAAGTTCACGAAGTCCAGTTAAGCCTCGATGGAATGAGAGAAGGACATGAAATCCTCAGGGGAAAAGATACCTTTGAGAAGGTGATTCGTGTTATCGATATTCTTAAAGAGAATAATATCCAGGTCTCCATTGCCACGATGATTCATCGGGCAAATCTTAAGGAATTTGATGAGTTATTTTCTTTGATCAGTTCAAAAGACATTAAAGAATGGAATGTAGATATCCCCTGTGTATCAGGAAGATTTGAAGAGAATAGAGAACTCTGGGTTCCTCCACATGAGGGAGGTAAGTATCTCCGATATGGATATGGAGGAGGATTCCACAGTTCAGAAAAAAATGCTACCTGTGGAGCACATCTCTGTGCTATAATTAAAGATGGAAGGGTTTGTAAATGTGGGCTCTTTAGCAATGAACCGGTTGGAAGGATTGATGAAGGACTTAGAGTCTGCTGGGATAGGATTCCAAGGATATCAATTGAAGAGTTAAAATGTGACTGTTCTCAATTAGAAGATTGTAGAGGTGGATGTCGTTTCAGGGCTAAATTTTTTGGTGATATATACCAGCCCGATATTTATCAATGCTATGCAAGGGGAGTGTTGAAAGGAGGTGAAGAGGATGAGTATTAAAAAGGTGGAAAAGAAGTTTTCAACTACCTGTAAATGCAAGGCCTCATGTTGATGTCTATTTCGGGCCTTCTCCTATGAAGGGAGAAGGCCCCTAATTCGGTGAAATAGATTTTATGCGAACCCATAAGATCAGAAGATCTTATAAAGATATAATCTCAAAAGATCCCCCTCCTTCTTTGAAAAGAATGTAGGGGGATTTTTTTAAACATGTATATTGGAATCGATTTTATTATCAATCCTGAACTGAAACCATACCTGATCGAAGTCAATTTAGGTCTTCCAGGTGGAGCACAGGAATATGAACTCTCGCATCAGGTCTATTTAGGAATAACTTCAGATATATTCTCAAGAATTGAGAATATATCTTTGAGAAACTATGGCAAGAAATTTAAGGACTACCTGGATGGCCTTCCCTTCATCACTGCTCTTAAGCCTTTTAAGATCTGGATGGATGGTAAAGCCAAAATGCCAGATATTTTTCATCCAGCCCTTAGGCTCGAAGATAAATGGATTCAATATCAGTTGATAAAACCCATGATAACCATGCCTGAAACCATACCCGTTAATCATAAAAATCTCCAACCAATAGAGGCCTTCCTAAAAAGGATGGGCAGAGTGGTTCTTAAACGTCGTCTCGGTAGGGGAGGAAGAGGCTTTAAGATTATTTCAGATATCGAATCAATATTGAGATTAAATATTAAGACTGATCAATATATTTTGCAGGAATATATTGAATCCAAGGTAGATCACTATGTCTTCTCTATAAGGAGTATAGCGTTCGGTGGGGAATTCATCTGTATGTATGCAAATCTTTCAAAAAGGGACCATTCAAACCATGGGATTATTACTTTTGTTTCAGGGGAAGATCGATTCGGACTTGAAGATCCAGATTTCGAAACAAAATCCTTTTGCCAGAAATCCTGGGAGGCCCAATTATGGTTTGGAGAGAATGATCCCCCCTATCTCAGACATAATCTATATGAAGATGAGGTAGCAAAGACAACCCTATTTTTACCTCAGAAGATCTTAGATGAGATCAAAGAGGCTTCTATAAAGATAGAGAGATATTATGATGGCTTAGACTTCCATAAATTACCACAAGCCTGTTTTGAACTTCAAAGAATTGGTAGTGTTGAGAATTCTTCAAAATGCCGAGGTTTATAAATCAAATTGAGCAGTTCAAAATTATCATTCTGTTTGTATTAATTATTCGATATCTTTTTAACAGGTCTTTTCATGATGAATGGCCAGAAGGATGTAATAAAAAGTATTATGGCTGAAATTACAGTTATTGCCGCAATAGGACGGGTAAAGAAGATTGAAAAACTTCCTTTTGAAAGTAATAGTGATTGTCGAAGATTCGTTTCAAACATTGGTCCAAGAACGAATGCGAGAATAAGGGGTGCACATTCAAATTCAAATTTTCTAAATAGATAACCCAGTATACCAAAAATCATCATAATGAGAATATCAAATGTACTATTCCTGATACTGTAGGACCCAACAATACAGAATAGAAAAATCAAAGGGAATAGAATGCCATAGGGTATCCTCAATATTTGAACCCAGAGAGGAATAAGTGGTAGATTCAGTATCAAAAGCATTACATTCCCGATGTACATGCTACTTACAACACCCCAAAAAAATTCAGGATGATCTTTTAAAAGCATCGGACCTGGCCGCATTCCATGGATGATCAGAGCTCCGAAAAGTAATGCCATTACAATATTTGCAGGAATGCCTAATGTGAAAAGGGGTATAAATGCACCAGCGGTTGCGGAGTTGTTTGCAGATTCCGGACCAGCTACACCTTCGATTGCCCCTTTACCGAATCTTTCAGGTTCCTTAGATAGCCTTTTTTCAATACCATATGAGACAAAAGAGGAAAGAACTGCTCCTCCGCCAGGCAGGATCCCTAAAAAGAAACCGAGAATAGAGCCCCTGAGAATAGCGCCTTTTGCCTTTAACCAATCCATTAAAGTAGGGAAAAGGCTTACTATCTTTATTTTTGTCTCAACAATTGTGGCCTTATAAATAGATTCGATATTTATCAGGACCTCTGAGATACCGAAGAGCCCCATAGCTAACGGGACAAGATCAATTCCATCCCATAATTGGAGGATATTGAAGGTCATTCTTGGCGAGGCCTGAATGGGATCAAGACCAACACAGCTGAGAATAAGCCCCAGAGCTCCCATCATAAATCCCTTAAGAGGCGATCCATGAGAGAGATAGGTAATTAGAGTCAAACCAAGAAGGATGAGGCCGAGATACTCAGGGGGGCCAAATCTTAAAGCAAATTCCGAAAGAGGAACGGAAAAGAGCACAAGACCAATCAATCCGATCGTTCCTGCAATAAATGAACCAAAGGCAGCTATGCCCAGAGCCGCACCAGCCCTTCCACTTCGTGCCATTTCATATCCATCCAGGCATGTTACAACAGAAGCAGCCTCTCCAGGGATTTTAACCAGGATTGAGGTTGTGGAGCCTCCATACATTGAACCATAATAGATTCCTGCAAGCATTATGGTGGCTGAAATTGGATTCATTTTAAATGTTGCAGGAAGTAGAATTGAAATCGCCCCAACCGGTCCGATCCCCGGTAAAACTCCCACTAAAGTCCCCAGTAGTGCTCCTAAAAAGCATGAGAATATATTTGTGGGTTGAAGTGCTATAGAAAACCCGTAAATAAGATAATTAATAGTTTCCAAGTCCTCTTTTCCTTTTATCCTAAAAACCAAAAATCCCCTTAGGTAAAGGAATTCCTAACCAGATAGAGAAGATAAGATAACTTATAGAAACGATGAGAAATGAGAACAAAAATACCATCCTCAATCTAAACTGCTTTATTGTAATAAACATAAATAACATTAAACCAAATGTTGAAATACTGTAGCCGATCTTTTTCATGAAAATGATGTATAGAAAAAATGCCAGAAGGATAAGCACCACCTTTTGCCAGGCTACTTCCCTCCACATATCTCTAAGCATCACCTTTTCCTTCATCTCTCTGAAGGATAAAATCGTCATGATGATTGAAAATGTCCCCAATATTATTCCAGCCCAGAATGGAAGAAATCCCGGGCCAGGAGATTTAAAAGAACCGACACTAACATAGCTCGATTCTAAACAGACAAAAATAGATATACCCAACCAGAAAAGGCCGCTGAGAAAATCCTTTAAATTCATAATAAATAATTGTCCCTTTCCCTTATTGAGAGCTCTGAAAAAGCCCTGGAATGACTGTGGAGGTAGGGTTCCAAACCCTTCGAATGCGGACATTGAGAAGTTAAATTGCTAATAATCGCATAAGAGAAAATTAAGCATTTTCAGGGTATTAATCATTAGTACTATACTATTAGAGGTATCCGCTCGAAGGCTTTTTCACCCCACCTCCCCAGTCTATAAGAATAGTTTTTAATACTTTTTCAAAGCTCTCTTATTGATTCAGGGATAAATTGATTATTACTTTTCTATATAAAGCCCCAGTTCTTTTATTATTGGGATACCAACTTCTTCCCCTTTTTTTATTGCCTCCTTCAGAAAATCAGGGCCTCCAAATCTTGGCTCTTCTCCAATCCTCTCAAGCCCTTTTTTAAAATCAGGATCTTCGGAGGTCTTTTTAAATGTATCGATAAGGATCTTTTTTATATTTTCAGGTGTATTTTTATGAACAAATAGACCAACAACAGTAATATATTTCGAAGCCTCGGGGAATCCGAGCTCTACTGCAGAAGGGACATCTGATGGATCGGTGAATCTTCTATCACTGAAAAAGATTAGATATCTAATTTTCCCTGCCTTCACATGATCCTTCACAGCTCCATAAGGCATAGCTGATGCATCAACATGTCCACCTAAAAGGGCACTGAGCTGTTCAGGCCCTCCTTTATATGGAACATCAATTGCTTCAATACCCAACTTTCTGAGTATAAGTAATAAATTCAGGTGAAGTGTTGTCCCACGACCTGGGTGTGACCATCTCATCCTGCCAGGATTCTTTTTCCCATAATCCAGCAGGTCGCTGAATGTCTTAAAAGGGGAATTATCCTTTACAATTATTCCTAATTTATACTCCATGAAGTTTGCAATTGGGATAAGATCATCTCCTTTAAATGGAACCTTTTGAATTTTTATTGTAGTTGCAAAAAAGACATTGGTTAAGGTTACCAATTTATAACCATCTGCTGGTGAACTGATAACATCTGCCGCTGCGATGCTCCCGGCAGCACCAGGCTTATTTATCACCACAACACTCTGTTTTAAATATTTTGATGAAATCTCTGCAACAAGCCTTGACATCAAATCCATTGAACTGCCAGGTGTGTACGGACATAGGATTTCGATTGGCTTTGTGGGATAGGTCTCTCCATAAGACAACGAGATAGATAAAAAAATTATACCAATTACTAAAATTGAAATATATCTCTTCATTACCATAATCTTTACCTCCTTTAATTTTTATCAATTTATTCTAATAATGCTTACTCTATATATAATCATCCAGATTTGGAATATACTGTTTAAGGTCAATATAATTCATCACAGCCTCAGGAATCTTTCTCTCAGGAGGTAGATCCTTTCTAAATGGTTTTGCCGTAGCATCAATTCCAACCTTTGTCTGAACACTCTCTTCCCGACATGAGAGATCCAGATCAGATCCCAATACACCTTGAAGTATCATTATATCACGATCTGCCTGAACCCGGGTTGTCAGAGCCCAGGCAATCTCACTTCCCTTTGTAACATCTATATCTGTATCAAAACATATCACATACTTTAAATAGAGATCATTTGCAAAGGCAGCGAGAATCGCCTGCTTTGGCTGTGCAACATGCTTCTTATCAATTTGAATGAAACCACACATTTGAGGCCCGAATCTGAATGATTTAACATCAGGAACAGCCTCTTTTATCTGTCGGGTCATCCAGACGTTTTGTGGGATTCTGCTCATCAAATTATATCCCGCACTAAGCCATGCTCCCATGTCATGGATAATAGGATTCTTCCGATGAGTAATAGCCTTTATAAGAACAGGATGACGTTTGGCAACTTGATGATAACGGGTAAAATCACCCCATGGTCCTTCATCCTCAAAAGTATTTGGTGGAATCTCCCCCTCAATGACGATCTCTGCCCAGGCAGGAACCAAAACATCGATTGTTTCACATCGAACTACCTCCAGAGATTTTTGAAATAAAGCCCCTGCAAGATCCAACTCCGAAGGGGGATGAGCCATTCTGCTTTGAGAGGCCATTGCAAGGGCAGGATGAACCCCAAGGACAAATGCTATTTCAAGGGGTTTATTCTGGTCGCTTTTCCTTCTCCAGATGTGCCAGAGATGACGCCCCGGTGTAATATGAGTGACTCCAAGGTCAGGTTTCTTTATCATCAATCGATAATGCGCAGCATGAAGAGAGTTAGCCTCCTCATGTTTTACCACACCAATAGCCCTTGTCAGATATGGAACCTCTCCTTCATGATGGATAATAAATGGAAACTCATATAGATTTGCTTTGTTCCCTATTTTAATAACCTCTTTACATGGTGCATCTGATTTTTTAATCTCTTTCACAGGAAATTTGTTAAACCTGATACATTCCTGCTCACATCTGTCATAAAAATCCTCAATCATCTCAGGTGAAACTCCAAGTGCAAGTCCAAGCTTTGTTAAAGAATTATCTGTATTGCAAACAACAGGCATATCAAATCCTTTAACCTTCTCAAAAAAGACAAGCGGATGTTTTCCCATTAAATCAAGTTTTTTTATAATCGCCGAGATCTCATATTTATAATCGACCTCACGAGAAATCTTTATAAATTCTTTCGGAAGCCTTTCCTCACATTCTATAAGAAATTCTCTCAAATCTTTCATTATTCCTCTCCTTCTCTTTTATTAAAGCAGTTTTATAATAATTTTATTCTTTGTTGCAAACAACATTTTATATTTTAAAAATAATTTGTCAATAGATCGTTGTAAGATTTCTGAAAAAATGCATAAATTTCCCCTCTACCCAAGGAGGCTATGTCGTAATGTCATTCTATAGATTCCTCGCTTCGCTCGGAATGACAAACATGGCATGCACCTCGTTGCGAAATAGTCTCAAGGGGAGAG
>JBBITW010000042.1:0-22496 GCA_037440525.1 Deltaproteobacteria bacterium | reverse complement strand
TGGGGTCACCCATTTAAAAGGCACCTGTCAAGAGAATTATTTGTTGACAGATTAACTGAAATGTCTCACAATGTAATACATGAAAACGAGTACCCTCACAATCAGGCTTGACAAAGAACTTGATGACCTTTTAACCAAGGTGAGTCGTCGCTCAGGAAAAAACCGGAGTGAAATCGCACGAGAGGCCATCCGTCGGCAGCTTCGCATCAGACAGTTTGAGGCTTTGCGGCAGAGGATGATGCCTTTTGCGGAAGCTCGGGGTTACCTGACGGATGAGGACGTATTCGCCGAGGTGTCATGAAGGTTTTTCTTGACACGAATGTTCTCGCCAGTGCTGCCGCGACCCGCGGGCTTTGCGCTGATGTTTTGCGTGAGGTTTTTGCTTTCCACGAGCTTTTCATCTCAGAGCAGGTGCTGGTTGAACTTAGACGTGTTTTGAAGTTGAAGTTCGGCGTGCCCCAGGAATTGATCGATGACTTCATTGAACTTTTGGAACGAGATAGCATTCCTGTCCAACCTGGCGACCTTCCATCAATCCAAATAAAGGACAGCGATGATCTAACCATCTTAGGGGCGGCAATCAGCGCCGGGGTAGAGGTGTTGGTGACTGGGGATCGAGAGCTCATTGGCTTAAATCCCATTTCCGACCTGGAAGTTCTCTCTCCCAGGCAGTTCTGGGAAAAGCTCAAGGCCCAACAACAGCGTGGAGGCAGACGCAAAGAACCACGCCGCTCACGCTGAGAGAAAAGGAATCTGGAATCTGAGGGTCAGGTCTACACTTTTGACAATACTCTATTTGAAAAGCACCCGTCAGGAGAAGGAGAGAGGTGAGAAATGATTTCCTTCTATCCCTCTTTAGGAAAGAAGAGGTGGAAAGGATTTAAAAAGAAATTTATCCCAATAAAGTTATTGTGTGAAGCGACTAATACCCATTAACACAGGACAGCACTTTTATCATAAGATTTAATAGATAAAAGAGTTTAAATGAAGGATACAACACAGGTAATTGTGATCAATGAGAAGGATAATGTAGCTATTGCTCTCAAACCGTTGCATTCAGGAATTGTAGTTTCTGTTGAGCTTGCGGGTCGCCTTGAAAAAATAAAGCTCTTATCTGATATCCCTATGGGTCACAAATTTGCATTGAAAGAGATAGAAGAGGGAGGGACTGTCATCAAATATGGGGAGCCTATTGGACGGAGCACAAAGAAAATTTCTCAAGGAGAGCATGTCCACATTCATAATGTGATAAGTCAACCGCGGTGAGAAAGATGATAAGTTTCCAGGGTTATCGAAGGGAAGATGGGAAGGTTGGAGTGAGAAACTATGTTCTTGTTATCCCAAGTGTTGGTTGTTCGCAGGGCGTTGCGCAATCCATTGCCCGGGGATTTAAGGATGTTGTCTTTTTGCCCAACATATTGGGTTGTGGTCAGGTAGGGGATGACCGAATGCTGGTCAAAAAGACACTGGTTGGTTTTGGCACAAACCCGAATGTTTTTTCAGTCTTAATTGTTGGGAATGGATGCGAACACCTTTCTGCCTATGACATTGCAAAAGAGATTATCCCGAGTGGCAAAAGAGTTGAGGTTCTTGTTATTCAAGAAGTTGGAGGCACAAAGAAGACAGTAGCCCTGGGGAGGAAGATTGTTAGAGAGATGAATGAGGATGCAAAACAACTCAATCGTGAACCAGTCCCTTTGAGTGGACTCATTGTAGGTACAGAATGTGGTGGATCGGATTATACCTCAGGTTTAGCATCGAATCCGGCAGTGGGTTTTGCTTGTGATATGCTGGTAGAAGAAGGGATGACAGTTTTGCTTTCAGAGTCTCCTGAGCTGATTGGTGCCGAACATATTCTTGCCAGGAGAGCAAAAACTCCAGAAATTGCGAAACAGGTTCTCGATACGGTGGCATGGTGGGAGAGAAAGGCTATTGAAGCAGGGCATGACATCCGAGAATCAAATCCATCTCCAGGAAATATTGAAGGTGGTATCACGACGCTTGAGGAGAAATCTCTTGGCTGTATCTACAAGGCAGGGACCACAATGCTTGAAGAGGTTATTAAATATGCTGATTCTCCTTCGAGAAAGGGGTTGGTCTATATGGATACTCCGGCTCATGACATTGAACAGCTTACTGGTATGGTTGCAGGAGGGGCCCAGATAATCCTTTTTACCACTGGGAGGGGTACTCCTTTAGGGTCTCCCATTTCACCGGTCATAAAGATTACAGCCAACAGAGATACATATCTCAAGATGAAGGATAATACGGATATGGATTTAAGTAAAGTTCTTCTGGGGAAGGAAACGATAAAGGCAGCAGGGGAACGGATTTTTAAAGAGGTAATATCAGTAGCATCGGGCAAGCTTACAAAGGCCGAGAGAGAGGGTCAAAGAGATTTCTCTATCTTCAAGATGAACATAAACATATGAGCTTAAATTAGCAGGTATTTCTTCCTCACTTCCTCGTTCTTTCCTAAATCCTCAATATTCCCATAGTAACAGATATGGCCATTATCGATTATATAACCACGGTCGCTTATTCTTATTGTAGATCTTACATTCTGTTCTGCGATTAATATGGTCAAACCAGCCTCCCTTAATCTTTTAATCATTTCCTCAAGGGCATGTACTAGTAAAGGTGCAACTCCTTCAAATGCACAAAAAAGGGGACAGTTCTATTTTCATGAGGGAATTACCAATGTTTACCCTGTTGAAACCTTCAGAGTTTTAAAGGAGAAAGAAATTCACCAAAACGGCGAATACCGCCTGTAAATAGTTAATGTGATTCGCAAAAAAAATTGGCCAACATAGTATTAAATCTTTTATGAGAAAAACCGTAAAATCGATTAATAGGATAATATGTATAAATTATTTACTAAGTTGAGCGATTTTTTATAAAAGGCCTTTCCGCCAAAGGCGGATCCCCTTTGAGCGGATATTTATCAGTCATTGCGAGCCCAAAGGGTTCGTGGCAATCTCATAGATTCCTCGCTTCGCTCGGAATGACAATTTAGTAAAGATTGCAGTGGCTTCGCCTCTCAATGACTGTTTAAAATAAATGACACCTTGATAAGGGTTCGGCAAGCCTACGAGAAATTAAAAGAATCTAAAGCGTAGGGCAAGGGCTCGTCCCTTGCCGTATTTGGTTTCATTTCTTATGTAGAATTACGACACAGTCTCGTTGTGGAAAGTCAATAAGACAAGACCATGGAGGAAGGTAAGGATGATAACTGTAAATATTTAATTGCTCCGATTAATAATTTCACCAAATGTAAGCCTTTTGAGGTTAAGAGGATTCAATTTCTTCTATCGCCCCATTATAATCTTTTTAATTTTTTCTTAAAGCTTTTCAAGAACAACCCTGATCGGATAAAACTTGCCGTATCCCTGATAATTTTCTTGATTATGATTGGGTGTTGAGGTAATTTAGTAATCAGAGAGGTTTGCTTATAAGCTCTTTGAAGATTTTGTAATGAGGGGGGTAAGGGGTTACTGGTCTTTGGAATGATTTTAGATTAGAGAGGGTATTTCTGAAAATATTAGCTGGAAATATTAGATTGTGGATCAACTGTTTTTTTCCCTATAATAATCAATTAATCTTCTGTTCCATAATAAGTGCTCCTCCCTTAATATACTTTTTTGAAATTATTTTCAATCCTTAGAAAATAAACACCTAAACCCTTGAATCCTGGAATCCTCAAATCCTTTTTGGCAACGAAATTGGAGAAGAACCAAATATTCTTAATAGATTTCCTACCATTATTCTTTCATTAAAAGAGTCTCTGGAAAATCTTTATCTCTGGGAACCCAACCGATGCTATCCTGGGGCTCCTGTTCTCTAAGGGTGTATAGATTCATTAAATCAGGGGTGGAAAGACGAACCAACCTCTCAAGTACCCATTCATACTTTCCCTTTTTGATCTCCTCGATTCTTTGATAAACGATTGGTGGTATGGAGAGAATATGTCTTCCATAGATTCGCCTGGCTAAAAGGGCAACATTTGGTTGAGAGATCTCTGCAGGACACTTCGAGGCACAGGCCCCACACATCAGACATGGAAAAGATAGAGTAGCTACCTTCTCAATCTCCCCACGAATGGCACAGGCAATATATTCCATAACAGGAATCTCCATGGGACAGACGCGAGTGCAGGTATTACATTGAAGGCAACGAAAGATCTCAGGATAAATCCTTCCTAAGATATCAGGTTGATTCCTGAGTTTTTCAAGTTCATAATGGGCTCGATTCATCGGAATAAATGGGGATTGGGTAATCTGCATTTCTGGTTCAACAAGGGATTGACAGGCCAACACAATTTTGAGTTTATAATCCTTAGGAGTCCGATATTCCGTCAGGCAGGCTCCACAGATACCCCCTCGACATCCGCAGGAGCGAATAAACTGGTAACCCGAATATTCCATGGCCTTCTGGATGGTTAACCCCTCAGGTACCTCATATCGATTTCCAAAAATATAGATAGAAATCAATTTTTCCTCTTTACCCCCATGATTCAAATTTATAGATGTGTCTGAGGCAATGCCTTCTCATATCGGTAATCAGGAATAAGAATTGGGGAGCGAATATCTCTTTTCAAGAGACCTTCTCTTTCCAATTCTCTTTCATACTCGATCACATGATTCAGAGTTAGTTTTTTTTCAACCACTTCTCTTGATCGCTCTGCTGCAGAAATCCCTGCTCGCCTGCCAAAAACAAAAATATCAAGCAGGGAATTTCCACCCAACCGATTCCTTCCGTGAACTCCTCCAGATACCTCTCCAGCAGAAAATAGATTTTTAACAGTGGTTTCTCCATTTTCATCGATGAGAAGCCCCCCATTTTGATAATGCTGAGTGGGATAAACAAGGATGGGTTCTTTTGTAATATCAATCCCGAAGGTATGAAAGCGATGAAACAGATGGGGAAAGATTCTGTGAATGGTGCCTTTACCCTTATTCATTTCCACAAGGGGGGTATCCAGCCAGACTCCTTGCATTCCAGTGGGTGTAGAAATCCCCTTTTTTCGCTCTATGACCTCCCGGATTGTGGCTGATGAAGTCACATCCCTCGTCTCTAATTCATTAATAAATCGTTTTCCCTCACAATTGACCAGTTGAGCACTCCAGCCCCGGAAGGCCTCCGAAACCAGGAGCCCGATTAGTTGCTCAGGGTAAGCTGTTCCTGTTGGATGAAACTGAATAGCATCCATAAAGATTATCTTTGCTCCTGCCCTGTTGGCTATCACCAGCCCATCTGCTGTAGCCCCATAATGGTTTGTAGTAGGAAATCGCTGTATATGGAGTCGTCCAATCCCACCCGTTGCTAAAACAGTTGCCTTTGAACGAATAATCCATCTCTCCTTTGTATCAAGATTGATAAAAATTGCTCCTCCACACCTTCCATCCACATCTAAGAGTAATTCTACAGCCGGACAGAATTCAATCACTTCGATCCCACGGCTGTAGACCTCATCCCTCAGCACCCGCATGATTTCCATCCCCGAATAATCAGCGGCTGAGTGGACCCTTCTTCGACATTGTCCCCCTGCAAAGGAGGCAAGAAACTCTCCATTCCCATTTCGGTCAAACATCACTCCAAGGCGAGCAAGCCATTCAAGAATCATAGGAGCATCCACAACTAAGGCCTTAACGAGATTTGGGAGATTTTCAAATCCGCCTCCACCCATGGTATCGAGGTAATGAAGGGCTGGTGAGTCATAGGGCCCAACAGCTGCTTGAATTCCTCCTTCAGCCATGATAGTATTTGAATCACCAAATCGAAGCTTTGTTGTAAGGAGTGTTTTCGCCCCACGCTCTTCGGCGAAGAGTGCGGCTGAGGCTCCTCCCCCTCCTCCTCCTATTACCAACACATCCACTTCTCTATGAATTCGAGAAGTATTTATCTCTTCGGGTCGAATGAGGCTGAGCCCTTCGAAAAGGTCTGCAAGTTCATTGGGAACCTTTTGACCTTTATTGGCCCCAACCTTTAATTCCCTTCTCCCACCCTCCCGATAGTCAGGATGAAATTTTTGAAGAAGTTCTTGACGTTCCTTTAAAGAAAGTTTTGGAAATTCTTCCTTCGCTCGATAAGGTCTTGTTTCTTCGACTCTTCGAATGGAAGCTTGCATACTTTCTGGATAAGCAGACATATTTCACTAAACTCCAATCTTTAGCCTTTATAAGAAGATTTTTAAATCAAATCTTTATCCTCATTGGAGATGATTCAGAGATATAATTTCTTTAATATAAGTCCGATAAGGGTTATTTATCCCCCATCATAAAATGGATAAATAAAAATCTTATCCTTTTCCTTAATTTTAAAGCTCCTCCAGCTCTCTTCTCCATTAAGGGCCAAAACCTTTTCGTCTTCTCCGGGGTTGATAACAACTATTAGCTGTTTTGGTGATATGGCAAGCTGATCCAGGAGATTTCCAATTGTCGAATCTTCTGGAAGAGAAATTTCAAACCCATTTTCCCCTTCTATTTTCTTCTTTGTAAACTTTTTTAGGTATCCAAATAACTTTACCCATATAATCATTTTTATAACCTTAAATTAATGTTGAACCACCATCTACAAAGACGGTCTGGCCAGTCATAAAGTCCGAGGCTTCTGATGCCAGAAAGATTGCAATCCCTGCGTAGTCCGCAGGAATTCCTAAACGCCCGAGGGGATGGGTTTGTATTCTTTACCAACAATTTGGGAACATAAGAATGTCCCTTTCTAATTCACCCCTATCATCCAATCCCACTCTTCATCTGTGGTTTCCTCAATGGGTTTTCTCAAAATGACTCCAGAATTATTAACTCATTTCTTGACATAACATCAACTTTTTCTTATATTTTAACCATTTAAAAATGGGTTTATACATTTGGACTTTCTATTAAGTCCTCCTTGTTATAATTCATCGCCAGTTTATTTCAAGGGGAAAAGAGAATCTCTTCCTGATTGTTTGTAGAAATTTGGCCACCGAAAAAAGATTTTTAAGAAAAGCAAATTATTCTAATTTTTATAGGGGGTGGGTAATGAAGATTACGGGTATAGAAATCATCCCGTTAACCATTTCTTTTAAGGGTATGATAAAGGAATCATTTGGAACTGTTGGTATGAGAGAGGATGATGTTGTGATAAGATTGCACACAGATGAAGGGATAACAGGTCTTGGTGAGGGTGCTACTCTTGGCCCTTTCTATTCTGGAGAGAGTCAGGAGACAGTTATGGGGATAATAGCTCATCATCTTTTTCCCAAGGTCCTTCTGGGAAAAGACCCTTTTGATATTGACCCCATCCATTTTCAGATGGATAAAGTAGTCTATGGGAATACAGTCGCAAAGGCAGCAGTTGATTTTGCCCTTTACGACATCATGGGCAAGGCCCTGAATATTCCGGTTTATAAGTTACTCGGTGGCCGTTTTACAGACGAGATACCTCTTCGTGGGAGTGTGGGGATTGATACTCCAGAAAGGATGGCAGCCCTTGCGAAATTCATTATTGATCAGGGTTTTGGAGGGATAAAGATGAAGGTTGGTCTCAATCCCTATGAGGATATTGAGAGGGTGAAGGCGATCCGCGAGGCAATAGGTCCAAGTGCAGTCATAGATATCGATGTTAATGGGGCTTATACCCCAAAGGAGGCCATTTATGTCCTTCAGAGGGTTTCAGACTGTGCTCCCATAACTGTTGAACAGCCAGTTCAAAGGGATGATCTTAAGGGCCTGGCTATGGTTAGACACGCTGTTGATCTTCCAATCGGTGCATGTGAATCGGCACTGACACTTGCACAGGTGATGCGTGTCATACAGATGGATGCAGCGGATTTCTTCAACTATAAGCCAAGTCGCTCGGGAGGGCTTTTTCCTTCAAAACAGGCAGTGCGAATGATTGAGGCAGCAGGTCTTTTTGTCATTGCCTCGGAACAACTTGGCTTTGGCATCGAGGTTTCTGCTAATGCACATTTTGCTGTCTCTACACCTACATTGAAATGGCCTGAAGGTCATGCCGCAGGGCTCATGGGTATTGCTGGTAAATTCGACACTATCGATTTTGATGGCGATATCGTTGACAAAACCCCACTTGTGAAGAATGGTAAGCTTCATGCACCAGGTGGTCCAGGTCTTGGTGTGAACCTTGTTGAAGAGAAGTGGAGACGTTATCTCACACCAGGGAAGGAGGTTATTAAGATAGGCCGCATTTCATAAATTAACTTGTTAAATGGAGAAAATACTCATAAAGGGGGTGGTTTCATAGTATTTAAAATTCGAAACAAAATTTTATCTTTAAATTTAAAAAATTAAAAAGGAGGGTAAGCGAAATGAAAAGATTCTCTTTAATTTTGATTTTGACCTTATTATCAGGCTGTTTTCTCTTTGGTTGGAGTCATCCTTTACTGGCGCAGAAGACTCGAGAGCAGGTTACCTTCAACCTCCTCTCAATGAAGTTTGGAGGCAGTGGATATGTCGCTTGTTTCGCTTTAAGCGAACTCATCAACAAGCACTCTCCCTGGCTTAGAGCCAAATTTATGGAGACAGCAGGTGCAATAGCAAATCTAAAGGCATTCTCCGAGGATCCAAAAAAGAGAAAGGATAGCCTTGCATACGGGACATGGGCTTCGGTTTACCTTGCTGTGAATGCCGTTCCTCCATTCTTCAAGACATCCTATAGTGGGGCAAGGGCAGTCTCACTGGCACAATCGATATGTCATACATATGTTACAACAAATCCTAAAATTAAGACACCAATGGATTTTGTTGGTAAAAGGATCGGACTCCCTACCAAAGGAAGTGCTGGAGTGATGGAGCCTGAAATGCTCCTCAAGTATGGCTGGGGAATAATCGATAAGGTAAAGATTCACTACCTGGGTTGGACAGAGTCGATCCAGGCCCTAAGGGACGGAATGGTGGATGTTGCTATATGCAATCCAATATACATAGGTGTAGATAAGGTTGCCCCAAGTCCTGCTCTGGATGAACTTAAAACACTAAGAATAGCATATCATTTCATTCCAATACCAAAGGAGGATGTTATTCGTGCCCGTGAAAAAAGTGGCTATCCACTATACCCAGCCGTTTTACCACCAGGAGGTTTAGCTCCAGAGCAAAAGGAACCTTTTCCACATGTGAAAATCACTAATGGTTGGTTTGTGGATATTGAATTTAATGAGGATGTGGCATATGAAATATGCCGGATCATTTATGAACATTATAAGGAATTTTGGCCCTATCATGTTTCCCTGAAAGGTCTTTACCCAGAATATATGCCCCGACTTGCTTCGACGGAGGCTGAATACCATCCAGGTGCAATAAAGTTTTATAAGGAGAAGGGTTTAAAGATAGGATTCTCTGATTGAGACCAAATGAGAGCTCTGAAAAAGTCTTGGAATGGCTTGGGAGGTAGGGTTCCAAACCCTTCGAATGCGCACCACCTCCTCAGCCTATAAGAATGGTTTTTAATACTTTTTCAGAGACCTCCAAATAGTATCTTGACTTGGAATCCTTTTGTCTAAAGTTATAGATGGGGTTTTAGAAAGTGAGCAAGGTTAAAGGCAGTCAATGGGAGACCTCAAAATTAATTGACACGGCCATAGTAACGGTGGGAGTTGCTATGGCCATATTTCATCTTCTCAGCACTCAGTATCTGATCCTTGGGGGTATTGAATTCCAGAATGCCCATTTAGGTTTTGCCTTTTTACTCACACTATTATCAACATCTAAAAAGATGAGTGGGAAGGCGAGGCTTTTAATTTTTACATTCTTGATACTATCAATAGCATGTATAGTCTATGTAGGAGTCCTTTTTGAAGATCTTGAAATAAGGGCAGAGTTTAATACTCCCTTGGATTTGGTTGTAGGGGTGATAATAATTTTTTTGGTCCTTGAAACTACCAGGCAATCCTTTGGATGGATACTTCCTATGGTTGCTATAATCTTCATAGCATATGATTTTTTGGGATACCATATTCCAGGAGCCCTGCGCGGGGCTGAATTGCCAGCGGCTAAGATAATTTCGAACCTATCAATTGGTTTGAGTGGAGTTTATGGACAGATATTAAGTATCTCGGCAAGCTATATATTTCTATTTGTCTTCTTTGGTTCAATCATGCAGGTATCAGGGGCAACCGGTTTTTTTGAGCAGGTTGGAAGAATAGTAGGAAGGAGGTTGAGATCAGGGGCAGCAATTTCCTCCGTAGTAACGAGTGCCATGGTCGGGACGATTACAGGAAGTGTTGGAGCAAATATTGCCACTACAGGATCTTTTACTATTCCTTTGATGAAAAAGGTTGGTTATAAACCAGAACAGGCTGGCGCCATTGAAGCAGCGGCCTCTTCTGGGGGACAGATTATGCCACCTGTTATGGGAGCTGCTGCCTTTGCCATGGCCGGAGTAACAGGTATACCATATCTAAGAATAGCGGTAGCAGCAATTATCCCTGCAATACTTTATTTTTTCGTAGTTGGTTTATATACACATTTTCAGGCAGGGAAGTTGGGTATTACAGGCCATATGGTTGAAAAGGTAGATTATAAGGAACTGCTTCTTAGAGCCCCTTTATTTTTTATTCCATTATTCAGCATTATATATTGTTTGATTATTGGTAAAAGCCTAATGTACTCTGCATTCTGGGGAATAATGTCAGCGATTATATTGAGTCTTCTCAGGAAGAGAACACGTGGTTCTTTAGCTACATGGGTAAGGGGTTTCACCTCAGGAGCCCTTTCTGGAGCTGAAATTGCTATATCCTGCGCCTGTATGGGATTGATAGTCCAGAGTCTTACATTAACGGGCCTTGGAATGAAATTACCAGCTTTAGTAGAGGTACTGAGTGGGGGAAATATTGCCATTGCGCTATCCATGGTTGCAATAATAGCAATTATTCTCGGTTGTGGAGTTTCAACGCTGGCAGTTTATATCCTTGTGGCAATGATTAGTGGACCAGTCATGCTCAAGATGGGAATACCTATGTTGCCAGCTCATTTCTTTATATTTTTCTATGCATGCTTTTCAATGGTTACACCACCCATAGGTATGGGATCGATTATTGCTTCAAAATTAGCCGGAGCCAGATATATACCAACAGCTATTGAAGCAGTTAAGGCGTCAATTGCTGGTTTTATTTTACCCGTTTTAATAATATGGAATCCCATGCTTATCTTTGAACAGGTAGCGAGCCCCATTAGGGCGGGATTAGGGATAATAGCTTGCCTTGGATTACTAATAAGTTTACAGGTTCTGATTGTAAATTACTATATCATAGCTATTAAGTTTTGGGAAAGAATATTCTTAGGTATATCTTCGTTAGCTTTTGGAGGATATTTTATTGCAGAAGATTATATATATTTTTATCTGGGACTTGCAATTCTCGGGTTCATAAGTTTAAAGCAATTAATCACAAAGAAGTCTTCAGCAGGAATATAATGTTACTATGGCAAATAGATTCAAAGCCTAAAAGACTTCGTCTTTTTGCTCGAAATAACGGCCCATAGTTAGCAAAGATGGTATTGAGTAAGAGGAAATGAAAGAATGGACATACTGGAAAGGCTTGTTGGGAATGTTATTGAGATAGAATATAAAGATTTACCTCTGGATGCGATAAACATCACAAAACTTGCTATCCTTGATACGATAGGTTGCATGATGGCAGGTTATGATGCCCCGGGCTGTCTACCCCTCAGGGAATTGGTTTTAGAATGGGGTGGTAAAGAAGAAAGTACAATTATAATATACGGGGATAAGGTCCCATGCCCAAATGCAGCCTTTGTTAATAGCACCATGGCTCGTGCACTTGATTTTGATACCACATTACCGCGTGGATTACATATGAGTGCAGCCTCCATCCCTTCGGCGATAGCTGTGGCTGAGATGTGTAAGGGGGTAAATGGAAAAGAGCTACTTACTGCAATTATTGCTGGAGAAGATCTTTCCGCACGGATTCACTTGGCAACCTCTGACTATAATGGTTTTGAGCCCACTGGTGTATGTGGAATTCTGGGAGTTGCTGCTATAACAGGAAGGCTTCTTGGTCTAAATAAAAGGCAGATGATGGATGCACTGGCAATTGCCTTCAATCGAGCCTCAGGTAGCTATCAGCCTAATATCAATGGTTCGTTGATGATAAGGGTGATAGAAGGTTTAACCTCAAGGTCAGGGATTGAGTCAGCCCTCATGGCGAAAAAGGGGATAAGCGGCGGTGAAAACACGTTACAAGGCATTTATGGTTTTTTTCACCTCTTTTCGAATGACAGGTATGAAATGAAGATATTGACTGACAAATTAGGGAAAGAATTTTTAGGCGCTAATGAGGTGAATTTTAAAAAATACCCTGCCTGTGGAGGAACAGGTTCAGCTATCGACGCAGCACTCCAGCTGGTGAGGGAGAATAATATAAAGCCAGAGGATGTAGATGAGATCACTGTGGATGCTACCCAATTCTTTTATAATATGTTAGGTAACCAATTCATAATCGGTTCAAATCCCCAGGGGAGTGCCCAATTCAGTTATCGCTATACAGTGGCAAATGCCCTTGTTCGGGGAAGATTTGGAATAGAGGATATCAAGCCCGAGATGATAGGTGATCCTGAAGTGCTCAGGATTGTGGAAAAGGTTTATCCGAGAGTGAATAAAGATCTGGCAAAGGAAGGTTTCGGAGCAACGATCGTTCGTATTCTTACAAAAGAAGGAAAAGAATATCAAAAGAAGGTGACTCACCGAAGAGGCAGTAAACAGTTTCCCCTTAGTAAGGAAGAAATTATTGATAAATTCCTATACTGTATGAATTTCTCTTCAAATCGTCTAAAAGTGGAAATACCTGAAGGAATTCTTAGAATGATAAACGAATTTGAGACGGTTATGAGCATGGAAGAACTGATAAACCTGCTTATAATATAGGCCGGGCAATTTATATCTAATGGCTGATAATTATCCGCTCTAAGTAGATTGGCCTTTAGCGGATGCCTTTTATAAAAAATCGTTTGACTTAAATATTAATAATCTTTTTTATAGGGGGGAATTTTGAAATTTACAAGACAAATATCCGATATCCTTATTATTGGTGGCGGGGGAGCAGGAGCAATGGCAGCTCTTCCACCAAGTGAACGTGGGATAAAGGTAACACAGATTAGTAAGGAGAGTTCATTTGTTGGCGGGGCAACAATAATGTCAGCCGGTGGGACCTGTGCTGTATTCAAACCAGGTGACAGCAGTGAAACCTTTTACAATGATATACTGAAAGGAGGAGGATATTTAAATAATCCCAAGCTTGCAAGAATATTGGCAGAGCGATCTACTGAGGCGATTTTGAAACTTGAGAATTACGGTTTTTTATTGGATAGAAATGGGCTTGACCCTTCAAAGATGATGAGAAAGGGAGAGGGCCATTCTTATCCTCGAGGATATTTAGATAGACGTGAAGGATTGGGCTTTTGCCACGGTCTCGGTAAAGCATTGATAAGGAGTAGAGTAGATTTCCATCCAGAAATAGTTGCCTATAAATTATTGACCAATCAAGGTAGGGTGGTAGGAGCAGTTGGCCTGAGCCTTGTGAGCGGAGATTATTTGGTCTTTAATGCAAAGGCCATCATTATGGCAACAGGGGGATTAGGTGCAATTTATAAGGTTACAACCAACTCAGGGACTTTAACAGGGGATGGTTATGCAATGGCTTGGGATGTTGGGGCAGAATTAGTAGATATGGAAATGGTTCAATTTTTGCCTCTTGCTTTCCCCTATCCAAAATCAAGAGAAGGACTCAATATTGGTATGTGTTCATTTTTTGGACCAAAGACCAGACTCTATAACGGGCTTGGTGAGAGGTTTATGGAAAGATACGATCCTGAACGTATGGAATTTGCCACAAGGGACATGGTAGCCCGAGCAATCTTTACAGAGATTAAAGAGGGGAGAGGAACTAAAAATGGAGCAATAGTTGTTGACCCCAGGGAACATGACCCGGTTCTTCTGGATATATATAAGAAATATCATCCCCATATATACTCCATGTTTAAGGAGGTTTTTGGAGAACGTGTGGCAAACTGGGAGGAGACTTTTGAGGCAATACCAAGTCAGCATTTCTTCATGGGCGGGATAAAGATCAATGAGAAGTGTGAAACGAATATTCCCGGTCTTTTTGCTGTGGGTGAGGTTTCAGGTGGTATTCATGGTGCAAATAGGTTAAGCGGTTGTGCACTGACAGAGATATTTGTATTTGGAGACCTGCTTGGAGAAAGCATTATAAAATGGGTTGAAAAGGAGGATTTGATTCCACCAGATGAATTGGAGGTAAAATTGGCTGTTGATAAACTCGAAGAGATGTTTTCAAGAAAGGGTGAAGGTGTGCGGCCTCATGAAATAAAGCGGGCAGTAAAAGGGATAATGTGGGATTGCTTTGGACCCTCCCGAAATGAAGAGGAGATGAGAAAGGGACTTGCAGGTTTAAAATATATTCAGGAAGAAGAGATTCCTAATCTTACTATCGGGTCTCATGGGGTAAGATATAACCGTGAGAAGATGGAGGCAATTGAAGCAGAACTTATGATTAAGACTGCCATCCTGGTTGCAACCTCAGCCCTTCAAAGGAAGGAAAGCAGGGGTTCACATTACAGGACTGATTTTCCTCTACAGGATGATAAGAATTGGTTAAAAAATATAGTGCTGAAAAAGGGTAAATCAGGAGAGGTTGAAATAGATTATCATCATATAAATGTCTAAATAATTGTTCAAGGAATCCTGATATGAAAATAAAACTAAGTATCTATCGCTTCAATCCTGATTCAGATAAACAGCACAGGTATGATAAATTTGAGATTGAGAGTGAACCGGGTGAAACGGTATTGAGTGCATTAATCAGGGTGAAAGAAGATTATGATCCGAGCTTAGGTTTTCGATTTGCATGTGGGAAGGTCAAATGTGGAGAGTGCTCTATAATGGTTAACAAGGTTCCTTGCCTTGCATGCAATAAGAAGATAGAGCCAGAAATGGTAATCGAACCTCTACCTAATATACCCATAATAAAAGACCTGGTAATTGACAGAAATAGGGTCATAAATAAAATTTTAGAATTAGCCCCATCATTGCTTGGGTCAAATTTTTACAGACCTTCGAGTCTAAAATCAAATATCATTAATAATTATATTAAGTTAACCTCATGTTTTGAATGCCTGATATGTCAATCTGTCTGCAATGTTTTTAAAGATAGGCCAGAGGAATTCATAGGGCCTCTGGGACTCCTCTGGGTTTCCCAGGTTTCGCTGATGAATCCCAATATAAGGGAAGAGATGCTTGAAACGATTCGGATGTGTTTAGATTGTGGTCTTTGCTGGAGGGCATGTCCATCTGAGATTAAGTTTTTGGAGGATGCAATAAAAGGACTATTGGATGGTAAAAAATAATATAAACATGAAGTGAGAATAGATAGTGGTCAAGGGAATTGGGATAATAATTTAAGAAATCAGGAGGAAGAAAAATGAAGATCAACAGGGTAGAGATAATTCCGGTGGATATTCCATACAAAATCCCTTTTCGTGTTTCTACCGGAGGTGTAACATCGGGCAATTTTGTTATCTTGAGAATAATGACAGACGAAGGCATTGATGGCATTGGAAGTAGCATAGGTTTCCCTGCGATTGGAAATACCAGAGAGAGCGCTATGGCCCAGATGAAAAGCATTGCATCAGGTGTGCTCCTGGGCCAGGATCCACTGAATACGGAAAGGATTTTAAGTCGGATTGACGCTCTGCTTCCCCAAAACTGGCGAACAAAGGCCCATATAGATTATGCCTTATATGATCTTAAGGGTAAGATATTAAATATACCGCTTTATCAATTACTTGGTGGGATAAGCAGGGATAAGATCCCACTTGAGTGGATTGTTAATCTTGACGAACCAGAGGCGCAAGCTGAGATGGCGCTAAAGTATATTGGTGCTGGATTTCATAGTCTTAAAATACATGTTGGTGGTGACTTTGAAATGGCAATAAAGAGGTTTAAGACCGTCCGAGAGGCTGTGGGACCAGATATTCCTATCGGGATTGATATGTCAAGCGTGACCGGGACTCAAAGCCATTATAATGCACACGATGCACTTCGACTGATAGAAGAACTGGTAAAATATGATATTCACTTTGCCGAGCAACCAGTGACAACATATGATATTGATGGGTTTAGATTTATCAAACAGAGGACAAACGTTCCAATTGTTGCAGATGCGAGTGCTGAATCTGTCAATGAAGTATATAATATGATAAAAAATGGGGCCTCTGATATATTTCATGCCCTCTTAGGAAGAATTGGAGGTGTAAGGAAGGCCTTAATATATACAAACCTTATTGAGGCGGCAAACCTTGATTATGCAATATGTGTCTTAGGGACAGGTATTGAACATGCAGTGGGTGCACATTTTGCTGTCTCACGTCAAAAAAGGGATAAGATCCTCGATGAACTTGGTTTAATTTTCTACCTCCATGGCGGAACAGAGACAAGAGAGATCACAGCGGACATAACTAAAGAGATAAATGGCAGAATTGAAATAGGTTATCTATATCCACCAAAAGGGCCCGGATTGGGTATAGAACTTAACGAGGAAATGGTCAAACGTTATTCATCCACAAAGATCAATAAGATTGTTGTAAGTGAGAAGTAAATTTTTTGGTAAAGAGGGATAGAACGTAATCCGCCACTTAAAAGAGGTAAGTTAAAGGATCTGGCAGGAATGAAAAGGTTACCGCCATAAGGTTTTTTTAGATAATCTCGTCAGATCATTAAATTCTCTGCTTTGGTGATGCATTACGGTAGAACATATTGAATAATTCAGGAGGAGAATAATTATGAAGATCATAGGTATAGAGATGTTTCCTGTTAGCATTGCATTTAAACGTAAGGTAAAGACAGCCTTTCGTGGAACGGCTATTGATGAGGGTGTAAGAGAAGATAATTTAGTCATTAAAATATACACAGATGAAGGGATTTCAGGACTCGGTGAGGCAGGCACATGGGGGATCTACTATTGCGGGGAGAGCCAGGAGACTGATATCGCGGTAATTGCTCACCATCTATTTCCAAAAGTTTTAGAAGGAGAAAATCCATTCAATATAGATTTGATTCATGTGAAGATGGATTCAGCTGTGATTGGTAATACTGTTGCAAAATCAGCCATTGATTTTGCCCTTTACGACATCATGGGTAAGAGCCTCAATGTTCCTGTGTATCAACTTATAGGTGGTTGTTATGCGGATAGATTTCCTGTATCGGCCGCCGTCATAGGAATAGACAGACCTGAGGTAATGGCAAAGATTGCAAAGGATTCATTAAAAGATTTAGGGCCGGAGCCCCGATTGTTTAAAATAAAAGTTGGTCTCGATTATTTAAAAGACATAGAGAGAGTTTCTGCCATAAGGGAGGCAGTGGGCCCTGACCACTATCTTTTGCTTGATTGTAATGGTTCATTAAAGGTAAAAGAGGCGATTCACTTCGGCCAGAAGGTTGAGAAATTCTCACCTGTCTTTCTTGAACAACCAGTAGATTATGATGACCTTGAGGGTCTTGCTGAGGTGAAGAGAAATGTTCCCATCCCGGTGGGTGCGTGTGAGTGTGCGTTGACAATGGAGGATATGATGCGAGTTATAAGGATGGATGCAGCAGATTTTTTCAACTTCAAGATTGACCGTTTAGGTGGTATATACAAGGGCAAACAGGCAGTAGGTATGATTAAGGCGGCAGGGAAATGGGTTCTTCTCTCAGGACAGGTAAGCATTGGGATTTCAGCCGTAGCCCGAAATCACTTCTCTGCAGCAACCTATTCAATGTTTCACCACAGCAGATCAGGTGTATCAGGAGTTTTCACAATATATCCAGCTTTTGAACCAGATTATGTGGAAGTTGAGAATGTCTTAATAGGAGGGCCTAAAGTGGAGAGAGGTTATGCAGGGATTCCTCCAGGTCCAGGGCTTGGCATTGAACTAAATGAGAAGGCCTTAAGAAGATTCATACCACCTGATAAAGGTCCTATTCTCGTGGGAAAAAAGCCTTAATCTTGAAGCTAATTTAGATATGATATGAGAAATCGAAAATACTTCAAAGTGAATATATAACATAATAGTTTGGGAGGATATGATGGGTCTTGAAGGAATAGATGTCCCTGATTTTAAAGAGCGTGATAGAAGGTGGCTCAATATCCGAAGGGAGATGGAGAGGGCCGGGCTTCATGGACTTTTGGTTGTGAGCGATGGTCATATTGAGAGGAGGGGTTCTCTAAGATACATATCAAATGTTAAGACAACACTCAGATATGGATATGTTGTTTTTCCGCTAAAGGGTAACCCAGTAGCTATCAATATTAAAAAGGGATGGATTGAGGATACACGTGAACTTCCACTTAGAGGAGGATGGGTATCGGAGAGTGAGCCTTATGCATCAGAGATTGCTAATGTCATCAGAGAAATGAATATTGATAAAGGTTCAATAGGAATAGAGGGAGACTTTATACCTTCGCCTGTTTATCAAAGACTTCTCAAAGAATTGCCCAGAGCTAATTTCAAACAGACAAATATCATCCATGAGTTAAAGATGATTAAGAGTCAGGAAGAGATTAAGGTTATTGAGAAGGGTGTGCAGATAGTGGATAAGGCATATGAGACATGCATAGAGATTGCACAGCCAGGAAGGACATGGAATGAAATCACAAGTGAAGTCTGTAAAACATTATATCACTTGGGAGTGGAAGATATAGGTGGTTATCCACTCTCGCGCTCAACCAATATAATCAAGCCTGGCGACAGCTATAACCTCTATCCTGAGGTTCAGGCCCCTGGAGGTTACTGGATTCAGTTTGGGAGGTTAATAAATTTTGGAGAGCCTAAAAGAGAATTACTCGAAGCCTGGGAGCTAAATATAAAGGCTCAAGAAAGAGGGGCTGAAAAACTTAGACCAGGAAACAAAGGGGCAGATGTTATGAGGGCGATCAATGAAGCACTTAAGGGAAGCAGATATACCGGGGCCCTTCGGGGGTCTGGACATGGAATTGGGCAGGATATCATTGAAAGACCTTTCATCTCACTTGATGATGATACAGTGTTGAGGCCAAATATGGTAGTTGCCCTCCATCCTGTATTTTCACCACATCCACAAGTATTTGAAGCCTGTGCAGATATGTTTATTGTGACAGAAGATAAACCAAAAAAACTATCCAGGATTTCTCAAGAGATAAAGATCATTTAAATTGAAAAGATTATTTAGCAGAGGGAATAAGTAAATTATAACAGGGGCGATTAGAATCCTTTAAAGCTCAATCATAAATTCTGGGCCAATAATTAAATCAAACCCAATCCCCTTAAAATAAAATCCAGAAGGGAGTCGATGATCTTCTTCTGGGGCTTGCCTCTGAGGGTCCAGCTTCTCAGGGAGAGAAATACCAGGATGAAGGCAATGAGATTTCCTAAAAAATCTGGATCCCCTTTGAGGGGTTTTGATTTATGTATTTCCCGGAGGAGATTTTGCCAGAAGCCGATGACATTCTTCTCATCCAGCTCGAGGACCACCTGGAGATGTTTCTTATCAAGATATTTACTCTCTGAATAGATAAACTGTATCAGCTTCTTGTTTTCGATCATGAATTTTAGAGAACGATAAAGTGCCTCTTTAAATTTTTGGAGAGGGTCTTCGATCTTTTCCAGGTGTGATCTCTCTAAATACTCATACCAGACTTTTTGCATGTGTTTGTGAACTAAATACAGAACATCATCCTTTGAAGAGATATAGTGATACAACTGGCCCATCGACATATGACATGCCTTTGCGATATCACGGATCGTTGTCATATGATATCCCTTTTCAAACAATACGGAGCAAGCCCCCTCTATAATCTTTTGATGTTTTGCTTCTATAAGCTTTGCATCCTTAGATGAAGAGGATATCAATTTATCTATCAATCCAAATGGCTGATTTTCTATTTTTGATAAAAGATCTGTCTTGCTCATGATAAACCAAAAATTTTAAAACAAGCGCTCGATTTACAAATAACAAATCCCTCTGGATCTGTCAATAATTTTTTTTGCTTTAAATACAACTTGACATGCCTTTAAGGATTTGATAGAAATTTAAATCGAGCGCTTGTTTTATATATGAAGGAAGAGAAATGGATGCATTTAGAATGATAGGAAGAAATATTACACGTGTAGATGGATTAGAAAAGGCCACAGGAAGGGCGTTATACAGTGTCGATTTAAAACTTCCAGGCATGCTTTATGCTAAGGTTCTGCGAAGCCCTTATCCCCATGCGAGGATCATAAACATAAATACCTCCAGGGCTGAAGGATATCCTGGTGTAAAGGCTGTAATTACAGGAAAGGATGCGCCAGATGAGAAGGTGGGGCATATCAGGGACAGAAATATTATTGCTCGTGACAGGGTCCGTTTTTCAGGTGAACCTGTAGCAGCCATAGCGGCCGAAACAGTAGAGGCAGCCGAGGAAGCAATTGAAAGAATAGAGGTTGAATATGAAGGACTTCCCTCAATCTTCGATGCAGAAGAGTCGATGGAAAAAAATCCTTCTGTTATAATCCATCCTGATCTATTCAAATATTCACTGACACCACAGCCTTATCCCCTCTATAAATTTGAGGCAGATAGACCGAATGTATATGTTCATCGTCAGATTAGAAAGGGAGATTTGGAGATGGGGTTTGAGCATTCGGACATCATTTTAGAGAACAGGTTCTCCACTCCCATGGCACAGCATTGTTCTCTGGAGCCCCATAATGCTATTGCAAAGATTGAGCCTGATGGAGGTTTGACTGTATGGGATTCAACCCACCTCCTCTATATCCATAAAATGGAACTTTCCAGGCTTTTTAAACTTCCTCCTGAAAAGGTAAGGGTTATCTCACTTTATATTGGAGGGTGTTTTGGAGGAAAGGCAGGGCTCATCGTTCCCGGGATTGCATCTCTTCTTGCCATTAAAACAGGAAGACCTGTGAAACTGGTTCTTGACAGGGAAGAGATATTTGTTGATGGAACCTCTCGGGAGGAGATGATCATATATATCAAGGACGGGATAAAAAGTGATGGGACTCTTCTGGCAAGGGAGATGAAACTCATCCTGAATGCTGGGGGGTACAGCGGAACAACAGTTCTTGTAGCTAAGAACGCAGCCTTTGGGGCAGTTGGCACATACAGGATTCCCAATTTTAAACTCGATTCCTATGCAGTTGCTACAAATCGTCCCCCCACAGGGGCCTTTAGGGGTTTTGGTTCTACAGAGGTCATCTGGGCAATAGAATCACAGATGGATATGATTGCAGAGAGGTTGAGGATGGATCCTCTGGAGATAAGAATGAAAAACTTATTAAAAGAGGGAGAAGAGGATGTATGCGGGATGATCACCCATAGCATTGGAGCTAAGGAATGTCTGGATAAGGTAGCAAGGTGGATCGAATGGGATAAGATATGTCCATTAGAAAAGGGGCCATGGAGAAGAGGAAAGGGAATAGCAGTTGGGAACAAGTATACGATGCCAGGAACAAGAACAGCAGTTGATGTAAAACTCAATAGAGATGGAACAATTGAGGTACGCTACAGCACACACGAAGTGGGACAGGGATGCAACACAATCCTTTCGCAGATAACTGCTGAAGAGTTTAAAACATCAATTGAAAATGTTAAGTTAGTGCAAACCGATACTGCTCTCACACCTTTTGACTCTGGAACCATATCAAGTCGTTCTACATTTCATGCAGGAAACGCCCTCAAGGCTGCCTGTGATGATCTTAAGAGAAAGCTATTTGATATAATTTCGGAGAGATTTAATATACCTTCGCAATCCCTCGAATTGATAGATGGTATCGTTTATGACATTAAAGGAGAGGAGATTATTAAAATTGAAGAATTGTTCAAAACCACAGGGTATCTTCTTAAAGGGGGTGAACTCATTGGTCATGGTTTATTTGCAGGTCCCCTCGAGCCTGAGGATGCCGAGACAGGGCAGGGTATAAGGCCTGTCACTTCTTATGCACATGGGGCAAACGCAGTGGAGGTGATGGTCAATATTGAAACAGGAGAGGTGAAGGTATTAAGAGCAGGGGCATGTTTTGACATGGGGCAGCCCATAAACCCTGAACTTTGTAAGGGTCAGATGGAGGGTGGAATGGGGATGGGTATTGGGACAGCCCTCTTCGAGGAGATGATAATTGAGGGGGGTAAAGTTTCAAATCCAAATTTTCGGGAATATAAAATACCATCGAGTCTGGATATTCCTTCTTATAGAGAAGTTGAATCGATGATGGCCTTTGCCCCACATTCTGAAGGGCCCTACGGGGCAAAGGGATTTTCCGAAGGTGGATTGGTCTCTGTTGCTCCGGCTATCGGGAATGCAATCTATCGGGCAACTGGTGTGAGGATAAAGGACCTACCCATAACAAGAGATAAAATACTCAGGGGCCTCAAGGAGCTCAACAATAAAGATATCCCAAAAAAGACTGTTAGCTAAAATTAAAAAGTGAACCACTTCTGATCTCCTC